>CAMBGJ010000028.1 GCA_945865805.1 Bordetella parapertussis | reverse complement strand
CGTCGAAAAGCCATTTAAGGTGCGGACGCAGTAACCCCTTCCCGCACGCTACGAACGCAGAACTACCCCCGTCCCGAACCCAACGAACGCAGAACTACCTCCGCCCCGAAAGAAACGAACGCAGAACTAACCTCGTCCTGCGTAGGGCATCTTGGTAGCCATCACCATCAGGTGATAGATGTTCACTTCCGGCGGCTGGTTGGCCATGAACAGCACCGAACGCGCGACGTCTTCGCAGGTGATCATGGGTTCGGGCGCGACGGTGCCGTTGGCCTGCTTCACACCTTTGGCCATGCGCGAGGCGAGCGTGGACATGGCGTTGCCGACGTCCACCTGGCAACAGGCGATATCAAATTTGCGGCCATCGAGCGCGATGGTGCGCGTCAAGCCCGACACCGCGTGTTTGGTCGAGGTGTACGGCGCGGAATCCGGACGCGGGATATGCGCGGAGATGGAGCCATTGTTGATGATGCGCCCGCCCATCGGCTTTTGATCCTTCATGATTTTGTAGGCTTCCTGCGAGCAGAGGAACATGCCGTTGAGGTTGGCATCGACCACGGCTTTCCATTTTTCCCACGGCAGATCTTCAAACGGCACGCCGGGCGCATTGGTGCCGGCGTTGTTGAACACCACATCCACGCGGCCAAAGGCGGCCATAGTTTTGGCGAACAGATTCTTCACGGCGGCGGGATCGCCCACGTCGGTCGGCACGCCGATCATGCGCGCGCTGTCGACACCCGCTTCCTTGATGGTTTCGTCGAGTGGCTCAGCCCTGCGACCGCTGATCACCACGCGATAGCCGTCCTTAACGAAAGCCAGCGCGGTGGCCTTGCCGATACCGGTGCCGCCACCGGTGATGACGGCTACTTTGTCGTGCGTGGTCATGATGATGTCTCCGTGAGTTGAATTCGGTTGGGAAAAAACTTCAGGGCCGCATGTTAGCGTAGTTAATGCGTGGGCGCATTTGCCGCCGTCGCCGCTTTTGCTGCCTGCGCGCGTTTGGTGCGTACCAGCAGTTCATAGAGCATTTCGGAGGCCAGCCCGTGCAGCACCAGCCGATGCCCGGCGCGCAACGTCGATTCCGGCACCAGCGGGTGCTTGTTGTTGAGCAACACCAGATTGTGCGGCTGCTCCAGAATGCGCGCGACGTAAATGGCGATGGTTTCATCCAGTTGCAGCGAATTGGTGGCGCGCCAGAAATCGTTGTCGGTGAGGAACAACTGATACACCGGCGTGAACAATTCAATCGCGGTTTGCAGATCGACAAAGTTGTGCCAGCGATCGGGCATGGTTTCGATGCCGAATTGGCCTTCGCTGATGCCTTGCATATCGAGCGACGGTGGGCGCGTGATTTCGCGCTGCTGTGCGCGCAGCTCACGATTCAGGTTGATGACAAAGTTGAACAGATTCAGATCGTGCTGCAAAAACACATGGTCGTGCAGTTGTGCGAGGTTGACGGGCCGCAGCGGTCGCAGCGGCACAGTCGTACCGGGCACATTGCGCGCGATAAAGTCGAGAATTTCGCTGCCCATGTGAAAGTGCCGCAAAATCAACCGATTGGCGTCAGGCCGCACAAAGGTGTGCAAGGCCCAGGCGAGCAGGCGGTGCAGCGCCCACGATGACGTCAGCGCGTTGGGTATCACGGTCTTGACCAATTGCAGCAGGATGATGACGCCGCGCGCCAAGGGCCGCACCAGGGGCAGGATGAACTGACGGCTCCACGAACTGGATTCCCGCAGCCAGGCGCGCTTGACCGCCTCGTCGATGGGCGTGCTTTGATCGAGATACAGCGCGAGCCACGGGTTGGGGTCGCGCGGATCGTGCTGCATCGATTCGAAGTCTGCCTGTCCGCTCATCACACCGACTCCAGTTGCATCAAATACAGTTGCGCCACGTCGCGTGCGGCGGCCACGATGCCGACAGCGGCACTATCGCCGCCCGCTTCCAGCGCGATGTCCACGCAGTGCAGCCAGCGCGCCAGGTGGTTCACATCGTTGTCGCCATGATATTGCAGAAATTTGGTGGTCTCCAGCGGCAGCGCAAGCTGACGGCGGATGGCCGGCAGCAGCGCGGGTACAATGCGTTGCCCCGTGCCTTCGATAATGTAAACGGCGCCCAGCAACATCTGTGGATTCGCGCCTTCAGCGCGCGCGTGCAGGTAGGCATTGAGTGCTTCGCCGCCGGGATTGCGTTTGAGGTCCGCTATCGCGGCCGCGCTGCCCCCTAGGCGCCGGTAGTCGTCGAACAGAATGCGAAAGTCGAATTGCTCATCGGCGGCGTGCAGCAGAATCAAATCGCGCAGCCGGGCGTACGGTGCGCCCAGGTTGGCGGCGGCCTTGCGCATCCACACGCTGCCTTGCTGCACCTGCGGAATCCAGTCTTCCATCCAGCGCAGCAGGTGCTCGCGTTGCAGTTCGCCGCGCGTGATGCGCGACACCAGCGGCGTGCGCCAGGCGCGCGAGCGGTAGTCGTGCCACACCTCGGCCAGATCGCGCAGCAGCGCACGCAGGGCGGGGTGACTGGCGCTGGCCGGGTCGTGCGGCGGCGGCACGATTTCCGCGACGGCGGTTTCGGGGGCGCGGCCGGTCGCGGGTGCCTGCACTTCCAACAGCAGATAGCCGACCGTGAAGCGCCCGGATTCCGGCACAAAACAGAAAATACGCTCGCCCGGCTTCACCGTATGCGTGCGCATGAAGTCGTCGAGCATGACAAAGATCGACGCCGCGCCGGTGTTGCCGCGTGTGGGCAGATTGTTGTACCAGCGTTCCGCCGGTATCGTCAGCCCCGCCTTGTCAAGCAACTCGCGCACTACCCCGGCGAAACGCTGCGACGAGTAATGACACAAAAAGTAATCGATGCGTCCGCCTTCATTCCAGCCCGCCTGCACCAGACGCACGTATTCGTGTATCGCCACATCAAACAGATTTGGCAACAGACGGATGTTCTGGCGTAACGCGTAGGCCCCGGCTGCTTCAGCCTCGGCAAACGAGGGGTAATCAAGATACGACTCGCCGCCGCCCGCCGCTGTGTTGGCCGACAGCCCTACGTGCATGCACACCGGGTAGTCGCCGCTGAACGAGCGTAAATGCAGGTTGATCAGCTTGAGCGGATGTGGTCCGCGCGGTGCAGCCTCCACCAGCCAGGCACCCGCCGCGTCGGATAACATCCAGCGCAAAAAGTGGGCGTCAAAATCAATATCGTAGCCGCGGCTGGCAAAGCGCGAACGCTTGAACAGCCGCGACGGCACTTCGCTGGTGGCTACCAGCGCGTGTGTGGCCCTGCCGCTATCGAGCGCCATGGCGGCGTGTTGCAATGCCGCCAGCCCCGCTGCGCATACGCCGCTGTGGCTGCTGGTCATCATGGGCGGCGCGGCCAACTCGCCCTGCAGCATGTTGGCAAAGCCCGGCAGCGTGGCGTCACCGCCGGAGGTACCGGTGCACAAGAGATCGATATCGCTTAGCGGTACGCCCCCATCATCCATGTCACCCATGCCACCTATGCCACCCATATCACTCAAACAATCCCGTATGGCGGCGGCCGCCATCTGCACGGCGCTGTAGCGCGTTTTTCCGTCGGTGCCGGTGGAGTAGTAGCGCTGCTGAATGCCGTTTTCGGCAAGGATGCGGCGTTTCAGCCGCGACGAGCCCGGATTCAACGGCGCGATGTAATCATCAATGTGTGCGTTATCCACCGGCTCAGCGGGATAAAACGCGCCGGTGGCGTTGACGTAAACGCTGCGAAACGGAACGAGCTTCGGCGCCGTCATGGTGCCTTGGCCTGCGCACCGCCCGACCAGCGGTCGAGCCACACCAGTGAAAACGCGTAGTGCGTATGAAACTCGCGGTGATGCCGGTTGTGGTAGCGGCTATGACCCAGCAGATGCTTGAACAGTTTCGAGCGCTGGTGGATTTGCTCGTACGGCAGATGGCCGCTGACGTTGAGGATCAGGCTCATCAGCTTGAGCCCGAGCAGCGCCCACGGGCTGAAGGCGTGCAGCAGCAGCGCCAGCGGCATGACGCTACCCAGCAGAAACGACTCCACCGGATGAAAGCTGAACGAGGAAAACGGCGTGGTGATCACCGAGCGATGGTGCCAGATATGCACGCCGCGGTACAGCGGCTTCCAGTGCAGCGCACGGTGGATGACAAAAAAATGCACTTCGTTCCACAGATACAGCAGCGGCAACTCCCACAGCAGATGCCAGGGCGAGCTCTGCCAGTCGATGGTAAGCCAGCCGTGGCGCAACAACCAAACCACGCCCGCCGTCTGCACGGCAAAAATCACCATCGACAGTGCTGATAGCCGGAGCTCTTCCTGCACCTGGCCGGGGCGCAGCTGCTGGGCGCGATTGCCGACAGAAACAGTATCGAGAATTTGGTGTGTCGCCAGCCAGTACGCGCCACCAGCGATCAGGGTGTAGATCCATACAAACCACAGCAGGGTTGCCGTGCTGATCGCCCAATACGGCGCCTGGAATGCCTGCGTGGCGGCCCACTCGCTCAGCGCAGGCATCGTCGCCGCTATTCTTTCAATTGGCGCACCAGAGCGTCGACGTATTGCAGTGTCAGGGCGCGCATCTCATCTGCCGAGAGATTGCTCACCGGGTGCGGCATTTCAATATACGCGTGGCCTTCCATGCCTTTGCTCTTGAACTGGAACAGCGCCGCGTTGTGAAACGCCTGCGTGATGATCACGGTCGCGGGGATGCCGCGTTTTTCGAATTCGATGGTGTCGTGCACACTGCACAACGTGCAAGAGCCTCATCCGCCCAGTGCGGCGATGGCAACATCCACCTCACTGGCCATCTCGTCAATCAAGGCGTCCGTCGCCGGTTTGGAGTAGTGTTCCTTGCGCCGTATGACCACTCGCGCGACGCCGTATTTCTCACGCAACGCGATGCCCAGCGTTTCGAGAATCAGCGTGCCTTGCTCTTTAGTGTTATCAAGCAGACCGACGACCTTGCCCGCCAGATCAGCGGGGCGTGCCGCGAGTGGCACGCGTGGGCGGCCGGTGCCGGCGGTGGGGTCAATGAAGCCGAGTTCTTCTGTCATGTTGAGTCCTTGATGCACAGGACAATCATCTGGCGCAATGCACGGTGGTGGCGTGGTCCGTGGTCAAGGCAGAAAATCCTCCAATGCGTTGCCGGTGAGAAGGTTATCCATTTCAGCAAAATGCTTGTCGAAGCTGAAAACTGCGTAGCCGTACTGCATGGCCGAAGCCGCGATCCACAGATCGTTGGTGGGAACCGGCCGGCCTTTCCTGCGCAGTCCGGCGAATAACACGGCGTAGTGTTCCGCAGTATCGCCATCCACGGCCAGTTGACGCACTCTGGCGCTTCCCAGAAAATCGGCGAGTTCGCGGCGGTTTTTGGCGGCATGAGCACCGCTGGCAAAGCCCGCCAGCAGCTCGCCCATGACCGTGGCGTTGATCGCGATTTCCGGCGCATGCTGAAAAATCTCCAGCGTACGGGCGTCCCCGCGCTTGAACGCGGAGTAGGCATTGGTATCGGCAAGGATGCGTCTCAACGCCAGAGATCCTTATCGATTTGCCCGAACGAGGCGGTGGTTTTGTCAAAAGCGCTTGCCTCGGCGGCGCTCCAGGTCCCGGCCAGCCTGTCGAGATCGTGATGCACGGCGAGCGGTCTTGCCGCAGACGCGAAATCGGTGTCCGCGTTGAGCATGCCTGTGATCAGGCGGTTAACGCTCACGCCTTGGCGCCGGGCATTTTGCTTGAGGCGTTGCAGCGATTTTTCAGCTACGCCGCGTACGCTGAGATTAGCCATGCTATCACCTTTGCTATCAAATGCTGTCATTCATCATAGCACATCGACGCCGGCACATGCCGATCCGCTGCCTTAATTCGTCAAGTAAGTGCCATGCACCGCACGGCTGCCGCCACCCCAGCCGTGGCACATGGCGGTCAACGGCCCCCAACCGCCGGCGACAATCAGATGCAGATCGCGCGCATCTTTGATCACCGGCACGAAGCGTTCATCGTCGTTGGGGTCGATATTCAACGCTCGCGCCCGTTCAGGCCGCCAATTGCCCCCGCCTTTCAAGTCACGCACTTTGCGACCTGCGTGTTTGATCAGCCAAGCATGCACGTCGGCACGGCTCATCCCCGCACGCGAGCAAATGGTGGCATGCTCCGGCCCCATGGCCACCACCATGTCGGAGCGCACGTGCTGGTTCCACGAACACATCGCGCTCATCGAATCGGCCAGGCCCGTGAGCAGGCGTTCGGAGTCTTGACTGGCGTCGTCGTAACAGAGCCTCGGGCTTTCCACCATCGCGCAGGTGATGGTGTTGTCGTCAAGTGCGTGACCGCGCGCGGCGGCGATGGTTTCCCACGGGCTGCGTTCGGTGTTTTCGGTGATGCACGCGGTGTAGCGCAGCGGCGTGGCAAACACCGTGGCCGATGCCACGCCAGCGATGCCGCCGCCCAGATTCAGCAGCATCAAACGTATCGCGCGACCGATGGTGGCGTTGGCGCGAAAGCCGGGGCCGAAGCAACCGTTGCTGCCGTTGATGCCGATTTTTTTGCCGTACGGCCCGTTGACGATCATCAACGGTGCCACGCCGTGCATAGTGCCCTGCACGCCGTTGAGATTGAATTCGTCGCGCAGCATGAGTTCGATGCCGCCGAGCACCACCGGCAAATAGTCTGGCTTGCAACCCGCCATCACCGCGTGGATCGCCACCGTGCGCACGGTGGCGGGTTCCATCGCGGGCGGAATGTTGCCGATCAAATCATCCGGCGCGCGTGCGGTGCCGGTGAGCATGCGTGCAACACGCGCCTCGGTGGGTGTGACGACTGGCAGCCCGTCAGACCAGTCCTTGTCAAGAAAGAATTCGAATTCGTCTATCAGAGGCATGTCAAAAATATCAATAAAAACAAATACTTATGTAATATTAGCAAAGGCACTCCTGAATGCATCAGGATTTCCCAACGCAATCAATGCCGCGCGACGGGTCGCCGTCCCCACGTGGCTAATCCTTATTTGTGGCAGCTTGCTTATATCTTGCTGGAACAGCAGTTTACTGGCCGACCTTTCCAAGAGCGAGCGCAATTATTTTATTTTGCGGTAGAGTCTGCCGATGATGGCCATGCGCTTTTTCCTGCTGCTGCTCACGTTGGCGCTGAGCACGTGCGCAACCTATATACCCGAGCGCGGCCCGGTGACGGTGATGCTCGCGGCGATCAATGATTTTCACGGCAATCTGGAGTTGCCCGCCGGTGGCTTGCCCGAGATCGACAACGCTACGCGCGCGCTCACGCGCACCCCGGCGGGCGATCTGGTGGGTGCGTCGCCGCTGGCCTCGGGCTATTTCGACGACGAGCCCGCGATCGAGGCGATGAACAGCCTCGGTCTTGATTTCAACGGTGTCGGCAATCACGAATTCGACCGTGGCCGCGCTGAACTGCTGCGTTTGCAATCCGGCGGCTGCCCGAGCGGCGGCTGCAAATCGGGGCACACCTTTGGCGGCGCGAAGTTTGCCTTTCTCGCCGCAAACGTCGAGGTGCGCGACACCGGCAAGACATTGTTTCCGCCTTACGCGATACGCGAATTCGGTGGCATCAAGGTCGCGTTCATCGGCGTCACGCTCAAAAACACGCCCGCCATTTTGTCCCCCAAGGCCGTGGCGGGGCTGGCGTTTCACGACGAAGCCGATACCGTAAACGCGCTGGTGCCCGAACTCAAACGCGTGGGCGTCGAAGCGATTGTGGTGCTGATTCATCAAGGCGGATTTCAGCGCGGCGGCCCCAACGATTGCACCGAATTTCGCGGGCCGATCATCGATGTCGTGCGACGCTTTGACCGCGCCGTGGATGTGGTCGTCAGCGGCCACACCCATCAGGCCTACGTCTGCCGCATCGAAGGCCGCCTGCTCACCAGCGCGGGTTCTTATGGCCGCGCGCTCACTGCCATCGAACTCACGCTAGACCGCGCCACGCGGGATGTCGTATCAGCCGATGCCGTGAACCACGTGGTACGCACCGACGTAGCCGAAAGCCCGCTGCTTGCGGCACTGGCCCTGCGACAGGCGCAGTTGCTGAAAAAAGTTGACCGCACGGTGGGCCGCATCACGCAGTCGATCATGAACCTGCAAAATGCCGACGGCGAATCACCGCTCGGACAACTCATCGCCGACGCGCAACTCGAAGCCACACGCGACGTCGGCGCGGAAGTCGCGTTCATGAACCCCGGCGGCATTCGCGTGCCGATTGATTACACGGGCGACGGCGGCGTGACCTACTCCGCGCTTTACGCGGTGCAGCCCTTCGGCAACCATCTGGTCACCATGACTCTCTCGGGCAAAGAAGTGCTGCAACTGCTCGAACAACAATGGAGTGTGAACGGCCTGCGCCGCCTGCAGATTTCAAAAGGCTCGGGCTTTGCGTGGAACCCCAACCAGCCCGAAGGCGCGCGCATCGTGCGTGACAGCGTGGTGATCAACGGCCAGCGCCTGCAAGCGGATCGCGACTATCGCATCACCGTCAACAATTATCTTGCCGATGGCGGCGACAACCTGCCGATTCTGCACGAGGGCCGCGAGCGCCAGGCGGGGGCGCTGAATCTGGATGCGCTGGTGGCGTATTTTGAACGTCAGTCTCCGGTGTCGCCGGGGGTGGAGCGGCGAGTGCGGCGGGTCGGGCCGTAATGCAGATTCAGGATGGGCCGCCCGGCTAGGTCGCGCGGCGAAATATCGCGTGAAATCGAAGACGCCGGTGTCCGCGCTGGGTCTGCATATCTTTTACGCCGTTGACAGCGCGTATCAGGCACCGCGCTCATCGAGGCGGCGACGGTGATTTTTGATCACGCCATAAAAATTTCGTAAGTAATTGTTTTTATTGACTATTTTATCTTTCCGTTGCGCTTGCGAATCGGGTCGCCACGCAAACCACGCCACCTGCGGTCGGTTGCCCGTGCCGATCTCCCGCTCTCCATACCGCGCTCGAAACCACTACTTCTTCGCCAACTCCAGTTCCACCAGAAACGCCTTGATCTCGGCGTAGTCTTCATCCATGTATTTTTTCATGCGTGCCGCGCCCATGAATTCCGACAGACCGTTCAAGTTCGCCATTTCGTTTTTCCACTCAGGTGTCTCGACCAGCTTCTGAAAGGTGGATTCCCAAAAAGCGACTTGCGCCGGCGTCATGCCGCGCGGGCCGAATACGCCGCGCCAATTGGATACCACCGAGTTCGCACCCTGCTCACGCCAGGTGGGAATGGTGGAAAAAAAGCCTGGCAGCCGCTGCGCCGACGACACCGCGATCACGCGTGCGGCGCCGGTTTTCATGTGCGGCACCCAACTGCCCACCGATACCGGCACGGCGTCGATGTGGCCGCCGAGCATGGCGGTAATCGCCAGCGCGCCAGATTGAAAAACCACGTTGCGGGTTTTGCGCACGTCCACACCCACCGCTTTCAACGCACCGGCAACGCCCTGATGATTGGTGTTACCGAGACTGGTGGCGATGCCGAAGCTCACCGAGGTGGGGTCTTTTTTCAGTCGCTCGATAAGATCGCGGCCCGATTTAATATTTGAATCCGCCTTCACTGCAAGGCCGATGTATTCGCCGAACAGGTTCGCAATCGGCGTGAGCTCGGTGTACGGCGCGACGGTGCGGCCCATGGCGTGGGTGGTCAGCACCGACTTGCCGGTGTGAAAAATATAGTGGCCGTTGCCCGAATACTGATTCAGATAGGTTTGCGCCACCGCGCCGCCGCCGCCGGTGCGGTTTTGCACCGAGATCGCGGCTTCCACCAGTTTGTGCGTCTGAAACGCGCCCTGCATCAGCCGCGACATGCGATCCGGCCCACAGCCCGGCGCGCAGTTGACGATAATTTCAATCGGGTTGTCGGGCTTCCAGGTTTGCGCGGCGGCGGGCGCTGGCATCAACGCTATCAGTGCTGCCATCAACAGAGGAAGCCGGAGTTTCGCTAAAGCCATCAGATATGCCCTTATAAAATAATCAATTAAAACAAATGCTTACATTAATTTCTGATGGATCTTTCTTATCAATTCAGTCCGAACGACAAACTCAACGGCATCTGCCACAGAGGCACAGAGGTCACGGAGAACCCCGCCTTTGAATTTCTCTATGACCTCTATGACCTCTGTGACCTCTATGACCTCTGTGGCAAAAATGGTTTGCTGTCGAATCTGAATAGTTACACCACCCATTACTTCTTCAGCAACCCCACATGCGACAGAAAGTCACGAAACTCCTCGCGTCGCGAATCGATGTATTTGCGAAACTGCGCGCCGTCGAGAAAATTTTCCTCGAAATTGTTGTTCGCCGAATAATCTTTCCACTGCTTGGTGGCCATCGCGCGCCGCAGCATGTTTTCCACCGTGGTCACGGCTTCGCGCGAGGCGCCTGCCGGCATCGCAACACCGCGCCCGGTGCCCACCACGATCGGGTAGCCCAGCTCTTTCATGGTCGGCACATTGGGCAATGCCGCCATGCGCTTTTCGCCGGTGACCGCCAGCACGCGCACCTTTTTCGACTCCAGATGCGCGGCAACTTCGCTGTGGTTTTCGGTGGTCACTTGAATGTGCCCGCCCGCCACTGCGGTGCCCGCTTCGGAACCGCTTTTGAACGACACGTATTTGAACTTGGCACCGGTTTGTTTTTCCAGCATGTACTGAAACAGCCGCCCCGAACCGGTGGCCGAAGCAATGGCGCTGACGATGGTGTTAGGCTCGCGTTTGGCGGCCTCGATCAGATCCTTGACGTTGTTGTACTTGCCGTCGCCGGTAACCGCCACCACCTGCGGATCCATCGCCAGAAACGCCACCGGCGTGAAATCATCGAGCGAAAATCCCAAATCGGGCCGCACCAGCGCCGACATGAAAGTACCGGTGGCCACCGCCAGCAGCACATGCGGATCGCCCTTTTTGCCCTTGACGTAGTTATACGCAATCGCCCCGCCGCCACCCGCGCGATTGGAAATCACCGGTGCCTGCGTCACCATTTTTTCGCGCGTGAATATATCGCCCATCAACCGTACAAATTGATCGGTGCCGCCGCCCGGTGCGGTGTGCGCCACCAGTTCCAGCGGCTGCGATGGAAAAGCCTGTCCTGAGCCTATCGAAGGGGTTTGCGCGGTGGCGGCGGCGCAGAGCAAGGCACTGCAACAACCGCTAACGAAATACGTGACTTTACTTAGTGAATTATTCATGATTCATCCTGTCAATCGAAAAAATGCAGTAATACCGTGAATTTGCTCCTATGCGGTGAAATCAGCACGCCCTACAATGCCCGCTAGCTGGATACGCCGCACAACACGATGTGGCGCATGATTCTCGGTACGCGTGTGTAAATGGTGCGTAGTTTTATTGTAAACGAGCCGGGCTACCCGCGAACGCCCGACGCGAATTCCCCAACCAGGCGCGTCCAATGCGATCAACAGACATCAAGATACAGGACATGGGCAAGTCCGTGATCGAGTCTGCACGCGAACAATATAGCTTATGCCTATTCTGATGCGCCTGATGCGTCCATGAATTCTGCCGCGAAAGATCTGCCTGTGGTGCTGTGCGTGGAAGACGACAGCGATCTGGCCTACCTGCTGCAGTTTATCCTGGAGCGCGAAGGTTACGCCGTGGCTGTCGTGTGCGATGGCGACAGCGCGCAAAAATGGATCGCCGCTGCGGCAACGCCGCCCGCGCTGGTGATGCTGGACGTGATGTTGCCTCACGCCGATGGCTTTCATGTGCTCAACCATATACGCGAGAACGCGGCATGGGCCTCCGTTCCGGTTATCATGCTGACCGCGCGCTCGCAGGAGCGCGACGTGGTGCGCGCGCTGGATGCGGGAGCCAGCGAATACATCGTCAAGCCCTTCAAACCCGAGGAATTGCGTGCGCGCATCAAACGCCTGATGAGAAAATCGCCTTGAAACCGCCGTCCTGCTGGCGCTGGTTGTGCGCTGCCCTGGGGTTCGCCCTTCCGTGCGCGCTGGCGGGGGCCGCTGCGGCCGCTGGGCTCGATCGCGACATTCCGCAAACTGAAATCGAAGCCGGTTACGGACATGAATCGCTGAGTAAAGGGCTCGATGCCTGGCGCAGCCTGTATCTCGAAGGCAGTCATAAATTCAAGGACCGGCATTCGGTATACGGTGGCCTGCGCGAAACACGACGCTTCGGCCTTGTGGATAACGATATTTACGGCGGCCTGTTTTACCCGCTCGCACCCACATGGACCGGTGCCGTCGAAGCCAACTACAGTCCCACCCACCACGTGCTGGCGCGCTACAGCCTCGGCGCGCAGGTGCAAAAAATTCTGCCGCGTGGCTGGATCACCGGCGTCGGCCTGCGGCACAACGAATACACCCTCACCGCCAGCGATGTGCGAACGTTTTCACTGGAACGTTACTGGGGCGATTTTCGCGGCGCCTATACGCTGTTTTCCGGCAAGCCCGAAGGCGGCAGCTCCGCGCCCGCGCACCGCTTTCAGGTCAATTACTACTACAGCGACACCAGTAACGTGGGCCTCGGTTACACCACCGGACGCGAAGTCGAAAACGTCGGCGCGCCTGCCGGGCTGCGCACCACCAACGTCACCAACACCACGCTCTCGGGCCGCCATACGCTGTCGCGCAATTGGGCCGTCAGTTATGACGTGCTGACACATCGCCAGGGCGATCTCTACCGCCGCGAGGGTTTCCGGCTTGGGTTACGCTATCGATTTTAGCGTTTTCGCGGTACTGGCCTCGCCGGATCCCGTGTTGCGGCTTGCCGCGTGGATCGCGGCAGGGGCCTGCATACTGACCGTCCTGCTGATCGGCGCGATCCTGCTGCTGCGCGTCTCGCGCAAATTGTATGAATGGCACGCACGGCGCTTCGCGGGCAACTGGCGACCGCTGCTGGCGAGCTGCACGGTCGAGGCACCCACGCAGTTTCCGCGCGTGCGCCGCCGCGACCGCATCGCCTTTCTCTACCTCTGGAATCACCATTACGAGCTTTTGCGCGGGCAAACGCTGCAAAACCTGCGCTTGCTGGCCATCGGTGCTGGCATCCGCCCGGTGCTGCTGCGCAACCTGCATCACCTCTCGATGCGCAGCCGCCTCGTCGCCGCCACCACGCTCGGGCATCTGCGCGCGACGCCGGCGCGGCCGGAACTGCTGCGGCTAACGCACCACCGTTCCGCCGCGGTGTCGTTTGCTGCCGCGCGCGCGTTGCTGGAAATTGATCCGGGCGCGCACCTGCCGCCACTGCTGTTGATGATCGCCGAACGCGACGACTGGCCACTGTCGCGCATCGCATTGGCGCTGCGCGACCTGGGTGCCACGCAGTTCAGCATACCGCTGGCCAATGCCGCCATTGAAGCCTCTCGGCAACCCACCACGCTGCGTGGCCTGCCGCGCCTGCTGCACCTGATGGAACTCGCCCACGCGGCACAGGTGATGCCTGCGGTGGATCAGTTGCTCAAGCGCGCGGATGAACTCGGGCCGGACGTGATCGCGCCGTGTTTGCGGCTGATTCACGACCCGCGCAAGGCGCACTGGGCGCGCACCTTCGCCACGCATGACATCTGGTACGTGCGGGTCACCGCCGCCAACGCGCTGCGCCGCGCCGGGGCCGCAGAAGACCGCGAATTGCTGAACAAGATGTTATGCGACGCGCACTGGTGGGTGCGCTACCGCGCGGCGCAGGCGCTGATCAGTCTGCCGCTGGCGTCGCTGGACGCGTGGGAAGAAACCGCCGCCGCGCACAGTGACCAATACGCCGGTGAAATGTTACGCCACGCAATCGCGGAACAGCGGCTGTCACAAGCATGAGCGTCGCGGATTTCATGTTTTGGGGGCAGGTGTTTTTTCTGGCATTTTTTGTCGGCATCAACGGCTGTTATATTTTGCTCAACCTGACCGCCGCGATCAGCCTGCGGCGTTATCGCGACGCCAATGCCCTGAGTACGCTGCCGGAGCTGTACTCGGGGCTGGAACCGCCGGTGTCGCTGCTGGTGCCGGCCTACAACGAAGAAGCCACCATCGGCGCGTCGGTGCGCTCGATGCTGCAACTGCGCTACTCCGAGTTCGAAGTGATCGTGATTAACGACGGCTCGCGCGACGGCACCATCGACGCGTTAAAGCGCGAGTTCGAGCTGGAGCCATTTCCGCAAGCCTATTGGCCGCGCGTGGACGCCAAGCCGATACGCGGCTTTTACCGCTCCAAGCGCTACCCCGATCTGCGCGTGGTGGACAAGGAAAACGGCGGCAAGGCCGACGCGCTGAACGCCGGCATCAATCTCGCGCGTTACCCGCTGTTTTGCGCGGTGGACGCCGATTTGATACTCGAAAACAGCAGCCTCAAGGGCATCGCCGAGCCGTTTTTGAACGAGCCGGACACTATCGTTGCCGGTGGCACCATCCGTATCGCCAACGGTTGCGAGGTGAGCGGCGGGTTTCTCACCAAGGTAGGGCTGCCGACCAACCCGCTGGCGCTGTTTCAGGTGGTTGAATATATCCGCGCGTTTTTGTTCGGGCGGCTGAGCTGGTCGCCGTTTAACGCGGTGTTGATCATCTCGGGCGCGTTTGGGCTGTTCCGCAAGGATGCGGTGGTGGCCGCCAATGGCTATAAACACAAAACCATCGGCGAGGACATGGAGCTCATCGTGCGCCTGCACCGCCATTATCGCAAAAATAACAAGCCGTATCGCATCACCTATGTGCCCGATCCGGTGTGCTACACCGAAGCGCCGGAAACCTTTCAGGTGCTGAAAAACCAGCGTGTGCGCTGGCAACGCGGCTTGTGTGAGAGCCTGGCGGCCAATATCACCCTGCTGTGCCATCCGCGCGGCGGCACGCCGGGCTGGCTGGCGATGCCGTTCATGCTGGTGTTCGAGCTGCTGGGGCCACTGATCGAGGCGCTCGGCTATGCGTTCATGTTGGCCGCCTGGCTGCTGGGCGGCATTTCACTGCAGGCGTTTCTCGTGTTTACCCTGGTGGCGGTGAGCCTCGGAATGGTGCTATCAGTCAGCGGGCTGCTGCTGGAGGAGATGACGTTTCACACCTACGACAAGTCGCACCAGTTGGCGTTGATGCTGGTCATCGTGATCGTCGAAAATCTCGGCTACCGTCAGATCAACACTTGGTGGCGCTTGCTGGGCCTGTGGAAATGGGCCACCGGCGCGCAGGGCAATTGGGGCACCATGACGCGCAAGGCATCGTGGCGTAAACCCACGTGAGTTGCGCGATCAAACCACGGCTTACGCATTGTTTTTATTGCCCTTTTCAGGGGCGTCACAAAGGGGTAGTATTATCGCCACTTTACCTGCCTTCCGCCCCGGCAATGCCGGAATTTATTCAATAAAAACAAATAGTTACAATAGTTCGTCTTTTTGTTCTCCCCCATCCCGGAGTAGTGATTGAAACCCACCGATATTTCGCGTCCCGATTACTTTCATAAAGTCGTCGATTGCCAGTTCGCGTGCCCCGCGCACACGCCCGTTCCCGAATACATCCGCATGATCGCCGCAGGCAAGTACGACGATGCCTACATGGTTAACTGGAAATCGAACGTCTTTCCCGGCATTCTGGGGCGCACCTGCGACCGTCCGTGCGAGCCGGCGTGCCGCCGTGGGCGCGTGGAGGAAGGCAACATCGCCTTGCGCAAGCCCGCTGCACCCAACGAACACGGCGAACACGGTGAACCAAAAGCTGAACCGGTGGCGATTTGCCGCTTGAAGCGCGTCGCCGCTGACAACAAAGCGAAAGACGGCGTTGCCAAGCGCATGCCCAAAGCGCCGGCCAAGACCAACGGCAAGCGCATCGCCTGCATCGGCGCGGGCCCGGCATCGCTGACGGTGGCGCGCGATCTGGCGCCGCTGGGTTATCACGTCACCATTTACGAAGCCGACCAAAAAGGCGGCGGCTTTATGCGCACGCAAGTGCCGCGCTTTCGCTTGCCCGAAGAAGTGATCGACGAAGAAGTCGATTACATCCTCAACATCGGCAACATCGAATTGAAATCCGGCAAAAAGGTTGAGTCCCTGAAAGCCATACTGGCGGAAAACTACGACGCCGTATTCGTCGGCACCGGCGCGCCGCGCGGTCGTGATCTCGAAGCGCCCGGTCGTCAAGAAGCCGCTGCCAACATCCACATCGGCATTGATTGGCTGAACAGCGTGTCGTTTTTGCACACCACGAAGATCGGTAAAAAAGTCATCGTGCTCGGCGGCGGCAACACCGCGATGGATTGCTGCCGCTCCAGCAAACGCCTGGGCGGCGAAGAAGTCACCGTCATCGTGCGCTCCGGCTACGAGGAAATGAAAGCCTCACCGTGGGAAAAAGAAGACGCAGTGGACGAAGGCATTCCGATTCTGAATTACATGGTGCCCAAAGCATTTATCCATAACAACGGCAAGTTGACCGGCATGACCTTCGATAAAGTCAAAGCCGAGTACGATGCCAAAGGCCGCCGCAACCTGGTGCCCACCGGCGAGCCGGAAATCCTCGTGCCGTGCGACGACGTGCTGGTGGCCATCGGTCAGGAAAACGCCTTCCCGTGGATCGAGCGCGACATCGGTATGGAATGGGACAAATGGGGCATGCCGGTGGTGGACACCGTCACCATGCAATCGACCAACCCGAAAGTATTTTTCGGCGGCGATGCAGCCTTCGGCCCCAAGAACATCATCTGGGCAGTGGCGCACGGCCACGATGCCGCGGTGTCGATCGATCTCTTCTGCCAGGGCGAAGACCTCAAGCAACGCCCCGACCCGATGGTGAATCTGATCTCGCAGAAAATGGGCATCCACGAGTGGAGCTACGACAACGATATCTCCGATCAACTGCGCAACAAGGTGACATGGAAAGACAAAAAGATCACGTTGAAGGACATCAAGGTGGAAGTCGAACTCGGCTTTGACGCGAAATCAGGCTTTGCCGAAGCACAGCGTTGCCTGAACTGCGACGTGCAAACCGTGTTCTCGGAAAAGCTCTGTATCGAGTGCGATGCCTGCGTCGATATCTGCCCGATGGATTGCATCACCTTCACGCCCAACGCCGAAGAAGACGAATTGCGCACCACCTTGAGCGCACCCTCGCTGCATGCGAAAACGCAGGATTTGTATGTGTCGCAAACGTTGCAGATGACCGGGCGCATCATGGCCAAGGACGAAGACGTGTGCCTGCACTGCGGCCTGTGCGCCGAGCGCTGCCCGACCGGCGCGTGGGACATGAAAAAATACCTGATTGAAATGACGCATGCTGGCCCTAGCTGCCACAAGAAAGCGCCGCAGAAACAAGCCGCATAATATATTGAATCAAATCAAATACTTACATGAAACAAATCACAGCCACCAACGACTTCGTCGTTAAATTCGCCAACGTCAACGGCTCCGGCTCGGCGTCAGCGAACGAGCTTTTCGCACGCGCGATTTTGCGTATGGGCGTGCCAGTTTCGCCGCGTAATATTTTCCCCTCGAATATTCAGGGCCTGCCCACGTGGTACGAAGTGCGCGTCACCGAAGCCAGTTATCTCGGCCGGCGCGGCGGCGTGGACATGATGGTCGCGATGAACCCGCAAACCTGGGACAAAGACATCAAGGAAATCGACGTCGGCGGCTATTTGTTTTACGACAGCTCCAAGCCGATGCCGAAGTCGAAGTTCCGCGACGACATTAACGTCATCGGCATGCCGCTCACCGAAATCTGCAACAAAACGTATTCCGATCCGCGTCAGCGCCAGTTGTTCAAGAACATTATTTATGTCGGCGCGCTGTCGGCCCTGCTCGACATGGACCCAGCGGAAATCGAAAAACTCTTTACCGAGCAATACAAGGGCAAAGAAGCGCTGCTGCAATCCAACTTCAAGGCGCTGAAACTCGGCCGTGAGTACGCGCTGGAGCATCTGCAGTGCCCGCTGGGCATCAAGATCAAACGCGCCAACAATGTCGGCGACAAAATCTTTATCGACGGCAACAGCGCGGCGGCCTTGGGCGCGGTGTACGGCGGTGCCAGCGTATGCGCGTGGTACCCGATTACGCCGTCGTCGTCGCTCGCTGAATCGTTCATCGGCTATTGCCAGAAGCTGCGCAAAGAGCCGGAAACCGGCAAGGCGCGCTACGCCATCATTCAGGGCGAAGACGAACTCGCCTCGGTGGGCATCGCCATCGGTGCGGGCTGGAACGGCGCGCGTTCTTTCACCACCACCTCCGGCCCCGGCATTTCGCTGATGAACGAATTCATCGGCCTCGCCTACTTCGCGGAAATCCCCGTGGTGCTGATCGACGTACAGCGCGGCGGCCCCTCCACCGGCATGCCCACGCGCACGCAACAATCCGATGTGTTGTCGTGCGCCTACGCGTCGCACGGCGACACCAAGCATGTGCTGCTGTTCCCCGAAGACCCGACCGAGTGCTTCGAGATGAGCGCGCAGGCACTCGATCTCGCCGAGCGCCTGCAAACGCCCATATTCGTGATGACCGATCTGGA
Organism: Bordetella parapertussis; assembly: GCA_945865805.1. Lineage (GTDB taxonomy): Bacteria > Pseudomonadota > Gammaproteobacteria > Burkholderiales > SG8-41 > UBA5216. Next base: position 7,090 of record CAMBGJ010000028.1, on the reverse strand, counting down.
TATCGGCATGAATACCCGCCTGTGCCGCCCGATGGCATGGGACGAGACCAAGGCCTACGACCGCGGCAAGGTCATGACCTACGACGCGCTCGAAGCCGGTGCCGATTTCGGCCGCTACAACGATGTCGATGGCGACGGCATTCCGTACCGCACCTATCCCGGCACGCATCCGCAACACGGTGCGTATTTCACGCGCGGCACCACCAAAGACAAATACGCGCGCTACAGCGAAGCCGGTCCCGATTACATCGAGAACGTCACGCGCCTGCTGCGCAAATTCGAGACCGCCAAGAAACTGGTGCCGCAGCCGGTGCTGCACAAAGCCAAAGAGCCCGCACGCTTTGGCGCGATTTACTACGGCTCCACCAGCCCGGCGATGACCGAAGCGCTGGACGCACTGGCCGCGCAAGGTATTCATGTCGATGCGATGCGCGTGCGCGGCTTCCCGTTTGCGGCGGAAGTGAAAGAGTTCGTGATGTCGCATCCCGGCACGTTCCTCATCGAACAAAACCGCGATGCGCAACTCAAGACCCTGCTGATCACCGAAGAGCAAATCAACACTGACCGGCTGATCTCCGTGCTGCACTACGACGGCACGCCGATCACCGCGCGCTTCATCGCTGATCATATTTCAAAACATATTGCGGCACATACCGTGGTGCCCATCAAAACCGGGCGCGTCAGTGCCTAAGACCTTCTCCCTTCTCCCTCCGGGGGAAGGGCCGGGGATGAGGGAAGGTTTTAAGAATTCAGGATTGAGGAACAAGTAATGACCTACATAGCCAAACCAAAGTTACACCACCCCGCCCTCACCAAGAATTCGGTGGGCTACACCCGCCGCGACTACGAAGGCAAAATTTCCACGCTGTGCGCGGGTTGCGGTCACGATTCCATCAGCGCCGCCATTGTGCAGGCGTGCTGGGAGCTCGACATCCAGCCGCACCGCGTGGCCAAACTGTCGGGCATCGGCTGCTCCTCCAAAACACCGGATTATTTTCTCGGCAACTCGCACGGCTTTAACAGCGTGCATGGCCGCATGCCGTCGGTGCTGACCGGCGCCAACCTCGCCAACCGGGAATTGATTTACATGGGCGTCTCCGGCGACGGCGACTCGGCCTCCATCGGCATCGGCCAATTCGCCCACGCCATGCGCCGCGGCATCAATATGGTCTACATCGTCGAGAACAACGGCGTGTATGGTCTAACCAAAGGCCAGTTCTCCGCCACAGCCGACAAAGGCTCCAAATCCAAACGCGGCATCGTCAACTCCGATGAGCCGCTCGACATGATCGGCATGGCCCTGCTGCTCGGCGCCACCTACGTCGCGCGCAGCTTCTCCGGCGACAAAAAACAACTGGTGCCGCTGATCAAAGGCGCGATGGAACACAAAGGCGCAGCCTTCATCGACGTGGTGTCACCGTGCGTGGCGTTCAACAACCACGCCGGCTCCACCAAGAGCTACGAATACGTGCGTCAGCACAACGAAGCCGTGAACCGCCTCGACTTCATCGAAAGCCGCGAAGAAATCACCGCCGACTACGCGCCCGGCGAAGTGATCAACGTCGAGCAGCACGACGGCAGCGTCATGCGCTTGCGCAAGCTGTCGGAAGACCACGACCCCACCGACCGCATCAAAACCATGAACTATGTACAGGAGCATGCGGCGAAAGGCGAAGTCGTCACCGGGCTGCTGTACATCGACCCGAGTGCTGTGGATATGCACGAGCATCTGAATACGGTGGCTACGCCGCTGAATCAACTGACGGCCAAGGAGCTGTGTCCTGGTTCGTCAGCGCTGGAGCGCATCAACGCTAGCCTCCGGTAAGTATGTGCTTTTATTGGTAAAAAATCCCGGCTTGTCCGGGATTTTTTTCGTCTACATATTAGCTTGATCAGAAAATGTATTGACAAATGCAATACGTAGTTACATATTAGGCCCCGTGGAAATTCGTTTTGAACTCAATGGCCTGATCTGCGTATGGGACGACGGCAAAGCCAAGCGAAATCAGCATAAACATGGCATCGGTTTCGAGGAGGCATGCGAAGTATTTTTCGATCCTTTCTTTCGACTCGTCGAAGCCTCACGCAACGAAGAGGCACGTGGCGCGGCGATTGGCTGCGATACGCGCGGGCGTATGCTTTACGTCGTGCATATCGAGTTTGAAGGCGAGTACATCCGTATCATTTCCGCCCGCAAGGCTACTCGCGAGGAGATTAAAAGCTATGATTCCTGACCGTATCAAACAACGACTCGTCAAAGACCGCCGCATGACCTCAATCACGCTGCGTATACCGGTAGACGTGGTAGACAACCTCAAGGAACTCGCGCCGAAAACCGGCCACACCGGCTATCAGGCACTGCTCAAGTCGTATATCAGTGAAGGGCTGCGCCGCGACGAAGCCAAGTTCACCTTCGCCCCCACGCAACGGCTGATGCAGGCGCTGAAAAAACGGGGGGTGTCGGCCAAGGTGTTGGATCAAGCGTTGAACGATCTGGCGGCGTAAAGTCAGGTTTTGACTTTCAATGTTCACGCGAAGGGGTCAAGTCTAGCATTATAGCATCCACTATATTGCTCTACTCTAAAGCCACGAACGTCGGCGTCAAGCCTTGCCTTTTACTTGGCCATTCACAACCGCTTGTTTTTATTGAACAATAATTCCGGCTGCCGCCGGGATTATTGTTTGGCCGCACCACTTTGCAGCACCCGGCGTTCAGTGTAATCTTGACGCGTCTGGCCGTTGGATCAACAGAGGAGGAAGTTATGAGCGAAAATAAAACTTCGCGCGATCTCGTTGCGAATACCACGTTGTTTGAATCGAACATATCGTTATCTGCGCCCACGGACACGAAACGCCGCCGTTTCCTGACGCAAAGCGCGTCCGTAGCGGGCACGCTCGCCACCGCGGGTGTCGCCACCAACGTTGCCGCGCAGGAAGTGCCCGCGTGGATGAAAACCCCCGGCACGCCGATGCGCGCGTATGGCACGCCGTCGAGTTTTGAAAAGGCTGTGCAACGACCATCCGCTTCGGGCTATGCCAAAGTGTCGCCCGCCACTGGCAGTTCGCGCACGCCGCATCAGGCGCTTGAAGGCACGATCACGCCGAGTGGCCTGCACTTCGAGCGCCATCACAACGGCGTGCCGGATATTGATCCGGCGAAGCACGAACTGCTGATCCACGGGCTGGTGAACCGGCCGCTGATATTTAACCTTGCCACGCTGTCGCGTTATCCGATGATTTCGCGTACCCATTTTGTCGAGTGCGCGGGCAACAGCGGCGGCAACGCAGGTGCCAAGCCGCCGCAGGGCACCGCCGGCGCGATACACGGCCTGGCCTCCACCAGCGAATGGACGGGCATACCGTTGTCGCTACTGCTGAACGAAGCGGGACTGGGTTCCGGCGCACAATGGGTCGTCGCCGAGGGCGCGGATTCTGCCGCCATGGTGCGCAGCGTGCCACTCGCCAAAAGCATGGACGACGCGATGGTGGCGCTGTATCAAAACGGTGAGCGCGTGCGCCCGGAGCAGGGTTACCCGATGCGCCTGTTGTTGCCCGGCTGGGAAGGCAATATGTGCGTGAAGTGGCTGCGCCGCCTCAAGGTCGCCGATGGGCCGGCGCATTCCAAGGATGAAACCTCCAAGTATTCTGACTTGCAGCCCGACGGCAAGGCGCGGCAATTTACCTTTGAACTCGGCGTGAAATCCATCATCACGTTTCCGTCGTTCGGCACCAAGCTTGATCGCCACGGCCTGTACGAACTCACCGGCATTGCGTGGTCGGGCGCGGGGCGCATCAGCCGCGTTGAAATTTCTGCGGATGCCGGCAAGACCTGGCGCGATGCCAATCTGCAAGGGCCGATATACGCGAAGAGCTTTACACGCTTTCGTTTGCCGTGGGAATGGAACGGCAACGCGGTGGTGCTGCAAAGCCGCGCCATCGACGAAAAAGGCCATGTGCAACCGACGCGGCAGGCGTTTACTTCGCAATACATCGCGGGCATGAACTACCATAACCATTACATCCAATCTTGGGCCATCGCCGCCGACGGGAGCATCAGCAATGTTCATGTATAAGAAACACATCGTGGGCGGCTTGCTAACGGCAACGCTGGCAACTCTGCTTGGTGGCTGTGCGACACCCGACAGCACCGCGCCCGCCGCTCCCGCACGGGGACCCAATCTGGGCGAAACACCCAGCGCGGCCATGCTGGCTGCCATGGATACCAGCATACCGCCCAACGGCACGGGCTTGCCCGCAGGCAGCGGCGACGTGGCACAGGGGGCGAAAGTCTACACGGCGAAATGCGAAAGCTGCCACGGCCCCAAGGGCGTGGGCAAACCGGCTGACGCGCTGGTCGGCGGCATCGGCTCGCTCGCCTCTGGCAAGCCCATGCGTACTGTCGGCAGCTACTGGCCTTACGCCACCACCTTCTTCGATTACGTGCGCCGCGCCATGCCCACCAACGCGCCACAAACCTTGAGTAACGATGAAGTGTATGCGGTCACCGCTTACGTGCTGAATCTCAACGGCATCGTGCCTGAGTCAGCAGTGATGAACGCTCAAACGCTGCCGCAGGTGAAAATGCCCAACCGCGACGGCTTTATCGACTATTCGAAAAAGTAACCGCGCGAGGGTTTCCCATGGCGCTGAAACTGCGCAAACTGTCTTACGCGCTCGGCGCCGAGGTCTGCGATACCAACGTCGCGGCGCCGATGAGCGAGACGCAATTCGGCGACATCTATCAGGCGTTTCTCGACAACGGCATTCTGCTGTTTCGCGATCAGGACATCACGCGCGAGCAGCACATCGAATTCAGCCGCCGCTTCGGCGAGCTGGATAAACATGAATCGCTGCCGCGCGACCGCCATCCGAAGCATCCTGAACTGCTGCTGGTCACCAACGAGCCGAATGCCGACGACACGCCGTCGAATTCGCGTTACACCGGGCGCCAGTGGCACTCGGATATGTCGTTCACGCCGGTGCCGTCGCTCGGCTCGCTGCTGAAAAGTTATGTTGTGCCCGAAGTCGGCGGCGATACGCTGTTCGCCAACATGACGCTCGCCTACAACACCCTGTCAGATGGCATGAAAAAACTCATCGCCGATCTGCACGGCATTCAGTTGGCCGGCACGCGCAAGATCAACCATGCCCCCACTGGCCTGGAACGTCTCGAGGAGCAGAAAAAACTCAATCCGCCGATCGCGCAACCGGTAGTACGCGTGCACCCGGAAACCGGCAAAAAAGCGCTGTATCTCGGTGATAAGGTCAAACGCTTCGACGGCATGACCGAAGAAGAAAGCCTGCCGATCATCAAATATCTCAACGCCCACGCCACCCGGTCGGCGTTTTTATATCGCCATCAGTGGCGCAAGAACGACATCGTGGTGTGGGACAACCGCTGCACCATGCATCAGGCGCTCGGTGATTTTGACGAAAGCCAACGGCGGCACATGGAACGTACTACGGTGCTCGGCACGCCGTCTGGCTACGTTGTGATGGAGGGGTGAGCCGCCAGCGGCCGCTGGGCAGCATCCCACGTTCCGGCGCGGCATCGGCGTTGTTGTACCGCTGACCCATGACCACGCCCAAGAAATCTCGTGCCCACCCAACGTCACCGCCTGCCGCCACGAGGTCCAAGTCCGGCTGGCTGATCGCCTCGCTACTGGTGCTTGCCGCCTTCGCGCTGTACGGGAAGGGCCTGCACTATCCGCTGGTGTTCGATGACCGCGTATTCCGCGACGATGTCTTCAGGCACTACACCGCCGCGATATTCAAGCTGGACACACGCTGGTTCGCCTATGCCACCTTTGGCTGGACGTGGGAAATCGTGGGCAAGCAATGGGCGTGGCACCGCGCCATCAACGTCTTGCTGCATGCGGGTGCCGCCTTTATGCTGTTTCAGTTTCTGTCGCGCCTCTACACCATTGAGCTGGATACGAAGGGCGCGGCGAACCCGCAGCACACGCAATGGCGCTGGATCGCCGCCATGGGCGCACTGCTTTTTCTGGTGCACCCGGTGGCGGTGTACGGCGTGGCGTATCTCACGCAGCGCTCCATCGTCATGGCGACGCTGTTTGGCCTGCTGTCGCTGTGGCTGTTTCTGGAAGGCCTCGCACGGCGACAATCGCCAGCGTGGTTTTATGGCGCGGTGGCGACCTATTTCGTCGCGGTATTTTCCAAGGAACACAGCGTGATGATCCCCGCAGTGGCGCTGGCGCTGACCGTGCTGGTGCGGGGAATGCCCTCGCGTGATTGGCGTGAGCTGTTGCTGCCGTTCGCGCTGATGGGCGCCATCGCCGTATTTGTCACGTTACGTATCAAGGGCGTGCTCTTTACCGCCTACGAACCCTTTGCGCAGGAAACGCTCGCCCGGATGGCCGAACCGGCGGACACGCCCGAGGCCAGCCTGGGTTCGAGCATCATCAACCAGGGGTATTTGTTCTTTCACTACCTGCTGGTGTGGCTGCTGCCGAACCCGCACTGGATGACGGTCGATGCACGACCGGTATTTCCGTCAACGTGGCTGGGCTGGCCGCACACCGCCGGATTTGTCGCGTGGCTGGCCTGGTTCGTAGTCGCCGTCGCGCAATTGCGTAAGGGCGGTGTGCGCGGGGTGTGCGGATTCATAATGCTGTTTCCCTGGCTCATGGCGTTGACCGAAGTAGCCACCTTACGCGTGCAGGAACCGCTGGTGCTATACCGCAGTTATCTGTGGATGTGTGTGTTGTCCGCACTGCTGCCGTTGGCACTGCTCGCCGTCTGCAAAGTGCCGCTGCGCTGGGCGATCACGGCGGCTGCCGTGGTCGCCGCGATCCTCGTGGCACCCATGCAAAATCGGCTGGAGACTTTCGCCAGTGCGCTGAACCTGTGGGACGACGCGATACGCTACAACCAGTCATCGACGGCGCCGCTGGCCGAGCGCGGTTATCACAATCGCGGATTTGCCCATTTGCAGGCACGCCGTCTCTATTCAGCCCGAGTAAAAAGATTGTACTTTAAGAGCAAGTGCCGTATGCTGTGAGTCATGGAAAAGTGCCCGGAAACACTACCGGATCTGTCGCAGCTCAACCATGAGCAGAAAGACGCGATC
>CAMBGJ010000027.1 GCA_945865805.1 Bordetella parapertussis | reverse complement strand
CGTCTTGGGTGAGGTGTGTGTAGTTCATTCTTGGCAACTTTAACTTGGTGGTCGAGGGGCTCGGATGCTATCGCACCTCGCCCACCCAACCTATTAATCAGAGTTGCACTTCGAATTTGAACTCGCGGGGTTTTGATGCAATTGCCCTGCGCTGCCGAAATGTCGGCACCGCCCGAAAAATGTGTCAAAAATCATAAACTTAAACCACGCAGCGTAACCGGAGTTGCGCGCCGCAATCGCAGCGGACCTACGAGATATACGCGACCGCTTTCACCGCGCCAATTCCAGCGGCACCTCGTCCAGCGTCGCCGCCTGCTCGCGCAGCGCGAGTATGTGATCCTGCCAGTAGCGCTGGGTGTTGAAAAACGGAAAGCTTGCCGGAAACGCCGGATCGCTCCAGCGCCGCGCCAGCCAGCCCGCGTAGTGCAGCATGCGCAACGTGCGCAGCGGCTCGATCAGCGCCAGCTCGCGCGGGTTAAAGTCGTAAAACTCGCGGTAACCGGCAATGATCGCCGCCAGTTGCCGTTGCTGCGCGCCGCGTTCGCCCGATAGCCACATCCAGATATCCTGCACCGCCGGGCCCATGCGCGCATCGTCAAGGTCTACGAAATGCGGGCCGCCGGGGTCTGTCCACAAAATATTGCCGGCGTGGCAATCGCCGTGCAGGCGCAAGGAGGCAAAGTTTCCCGCATCCACCCAGCGGTTTTTCACCCGCGCCAGCACATCCCGTGCGGTGCTTTCGTAGGCCACGCGCAGGTCGTCCGGGACGAAATTATTTTCCAGCACGTAACGCACCGGCGCTTCGCCGAACTCCTCCCAGCCGATCTCGGGTCGCTCATAAAATTCATCCAGCCCGCCGACAGCGTGTATGCGCGCGATAAAACGCCCGAGCCAACGCAGCGTGTCGTCATCCTCGAATTCCGGCGTGCGTCCGCCCTGGCGCGGGTATAGCGCCAGTTGGAATCCGCCGTGCTCGTGCAACGTTTCGCCGTTGAATACCAACGGCGCCACCACCGGCAATTCCGCCTGTGCCAGTTCGAGCGCGTAGTCGTGTTCTTCAAGTATCGCCGCGCGGCTCCAGCGTTGCGGGCGGTAGAACTTGGCGATCACGCTGTCGCCAGAATCGAGCCATATCTGATAGACGCGGTTCTCGTAACTGTTCAACGCGGTGAGCCGTCCATCGCAGCGCAGCCCGGTGGATTCCACGGCGTCCAGCAGGCACTCGGGCGTGAGCCCCGCATAAGGGGGCGCGGACGGCGGCGCAGGCGCGGCAGCTTTATTTTTCTTGGGCATCGATGGGCAGTGGGGCTAAAATCCCGAAAAGTCATAGTCATGCACTCAATGCACGGCGCACCCGACAGGCGACATCAGAGATGCTAACAGCGTACCTCCGTGACGGCGAGTCCTCCCCGCCCCGGCTAACCCGCAAACTCGTCAACCTGCGGGCCGAGTTGCCGGCCGATGCGGTGTGGATCGATCTGAACGATCCCTCCGAGCTGGAGCGCAACTGGGTCAAGGAGCAATACGCGCAGGAGCTGCAATTCATCGAGGAACTCAGCGAAATCGAAGCCAGTGCGCGCTACTACCGCGACGACACCGGCCTGCATATCAATCTGTATTTTCTGTCGCTGGAAAACGGCCACGCGCGCAACGTCAACGTGGCGTTCACCCTCAATAACGGACGCCTGTTTACGCTGCGCACCGACGAGCTGCCGGAAATCCGCACGTTCTATTCTCATGCGTCGAAAGATACCAGCGATTACTCCACGCCCGCGGCGCTGCTGCTGGGGCTGATCAGCACGCGTCTAGGCCTGCTGGCGGACGTATTCGAAAAGCTGCAAACCGATCTCGACATGGCGAGCGGCAGCATTTTTCGCACCGAGTCGCGCGCGCACACCACGGCGCTGGAAACCCTGGCGCGCATCGAAGAAATCAACGGCAAGGCGCGCCTGGGCCTGATGGAAAACAAACGTGCGTATTCCAACCTGTCGCGCAACACGGATATCAAGGTCGATAGCGAAACCATGAACGAACTGCTGCGCGACGTGGAATCGCTGATGAACTTTTCGGATTTCCTCGCCGAACGCACGCAATTCCTGCTCGAAGCCGCCATCGGCATGATCAACATCGCGCACAATAAGCGGCTCAATGTGTTCACCGTGCTGTCGGTGGTGTTGATGCCGCCGACGCTGATCGCCAGCATCTATGGCATGAATTTCAGGCACATGCCGGAGCTGACGTGGAGCTTCGGCTACCCGACGGCGATCGCGCTGATGATCGCGGTAGCGGTTGGGCCTATCCTGATATTGCGCCACAAAGGCTGGCTGTAGACGCGTTGAATGTTCAAACCCAAGGAGATATCCATGCAACAAAGCACCCCCATAGGCGACGCCGCCGTCAACTTTATCGCCGGCGCCGCCACGCGCGGCTACGCGCCCGAAATACTCGATGCCGCCAAGATGTGTCTGGTGGACTGGTTCGGCGTGGCGATCGGCGCCATCAACGAGCCAGCCGCGCAATCGGTGCGGCGGGTCGCGCGCCGCTGGGGGCCGCAGGGTAAAGCGCATCTGCTGCTCGGCCCGCCCATCGCGCCGGCGGCGGCGGCGCTCGCCAACGGCACCATGGCGCATTGCATGGATTACGACGACACGCATCTCGACGGCGCCGGCCACATCAGCGGCCCCACTTGGGCAGTCGCGCTGGCGTTGGCGGAAGAACACGGCAAGAATGAACGCGAGGCGCTCGCCGCGTTTATCACCGGCTTTGAGATTTCCGCGCGCCTGGGCGCGGGCGGTTTCGGCCGCAAGCTGCAATACAAGGGCTTTCATCCGAGCTCGATTTTTGGCCGCTTTTCGGCTGCCGCCACCGCCAGCGTGCTGCTGGGGCTGGACCGTGGCCAGATCGCGCATGCGCTGGGCGTGGCGGGCACCACGGTGAGTGGGCTCAACGCCTCGTTCGGCACCATGAGCAAGCCGTTTCATCTGGGCAAGGCGGCAATGGACGGCCTGCTGGCGGCCGATCTCGCGCGCGAGGGCTTTGAATCCGCCACCCATCTGCTGGACGCCGAAAACGGCATTTCCGGCACGCTGATGCAGGACCGCTCGATCAAAATCGAACCGATGGAATTCACCGATGGCCGCGCGCTGCTGCGCAATGCCTACAAGCCCTACGCCTGTTGCAAGGCCACGCACGCCTGCGTCGATGCCGCGCGTAAGCTGTCCGCCAGCATCAAGCCGGGGATCATCCAGCGCATCGTGCTTGGCGCATCGCCGATGACGCTCGCAGTGGCCGCCAAGCCCAACCCGCAAACCCCGCTCGAGGGCAAATTCAGCGTGGCCTACTGCGCATCGTTGGGGCTGGCCGGCTACGCCGCGGTGGAAAGCGATTTCTCCGACACCCGTCTGCGCGATCCGCAGTTGCGCGCGCTGATCGCCAAATGCGATGTCGCCGAACAGCCAGGCACGGAACTCACCGAAGGCTTTGTCGAGGTCCACACCAGCGACGGCCAGAAACTGCGCGCCGATGTACCTTTGGCGCTGGGTAACCCCGGCAACCCGATGAGCTGGGCCGGCATGGAAGGCAAGTTCAATGGGCTGGTCGAGCCGGTGCTGGGCCATGAAACCAAACCGCTGTTCGACGCGCTGCGGCGGTTTGAGGAACCGGGGACGCTGGCGCGGGTAATGAAGATGGTAGCGCGGGATGCGTAGGGCGATCCCACGCCTGAGCAGCAGACCAAGCACGATACCACTCCTCACCGAGCCTACCACCGCCAGAAAAATACTCAATAAAATCACATAGTTAGAACCACATTCTGGCGAGTGCCAAAAGGCATATTCCCGTTTACAATCAGCCTATTAGACGGTAAACTGCGCGTATAAGATTATCTTCAGACACAGACTTGCCACAAGTGAGGATAGTGCCAATGATGGTGAGAACAAAACAGATAGCGCAGATAGCGCAGATATCGCGGATAGTCCGGCCACTGGCGTTGGCCCTCGCGTTAACGGTCACTGCGGTGCCCGCGCGCGCTGACGACGAAAGCCTGCGCCCAGATTTCAGCACCCGTCTGGCAAATACCATTACCAGTGGTCTCGGTAACATAGTGGCCGGTGCGCAGAATCTGGTGTTGAGCGCCATGGGTTACCTCGGCATCCCCTATCGCTTCGGCGGTGCCTCGCCGGAAGCCGGTTTTGATTGCAGCGGCTTTGTGCAATACGTGTTCAAACACACGGCCGGACTGATACTGCCGCGCTCGTCGTTCGATCAAATTCGCCAGGGCATCGCCGTGGCGCGCGAAGAGCTTCAGGTCGGCGACCTGGTGTTCTTTAACACCATGCGCGCGACTGCTTCGCATGTCGGCATTTATATCGGCGACAACCGCTTCATACATGCGCCCCGCAGCGGCAAAAACGTAGAAATCGTGGATTTCACGAATTCCTACTGGCAGGCGCGCTACGACGGCGCGCGGCGTCTGCCGCTGTAACAATCAGCGTTTTTCCCCTGGTGGATTTGCGCGCGGTAGTGGGTTGCCGCGTGCATCTGATCGCGCGCCAACATGGGCTGCACGGCCGCCAGGCGCTACCTGACGCGGACAGTACTCACAGTGCGTTTGCCATGCGTTAAATCTCAAATCGCGTTGTTGAATTCTTCCTGGAATAGGCATTGTTGCAAATGAGAATGATTATTGTTACAATAATTCCACGCTAAAAATTACTGCCGATCCGCATTCCATGCCAGCACCGGATAAGCCTCTATCTATATGACTTTATTGACTTTTTTAAAAATCTCTTGCGCCGCCCTACTCTGCGCCAGCGCAATCCCGGCAGTGGCTCAATCCAGGCTGCTCAACCTGTATTCCTCGCGCCATTATCAAACCGACGAGGCGCTTTACAGCAACTTCAGCAAGCAGACCGGCATCAAGCTAAACCGCATCGAGGCTGGTGAAGATCCGCTGATCGAACGCCTGCGCAACGAAGGCGCGGCCAGTCCTGCCGACGTGCTGATCACGGTGGACGCCGGTCGCCTTTGGCGCGCCGAGCAAATGGGCTTGTTTCAGCCGATTGAATCGAAGCTACTGCAAGCGCGACTACCGGCCCATCTGCGTGCCACCGGTAATCTGTGGTTCGGCTTTTCCACGCGCGCGCGCATCATCGTTTACAACAAGGCGATAGTGAACGCCGCCGACGTGCAAAATTATGAAGACCTCGCCAACCCCAAATTAAAAGGCAAGGTTTGCACGCGCTCCGGCGGGCATATTTACAACCTGTCGTTGATGAGCGCACTGATCGAGAACTGGGGTGAAGACAAGGCAGAAGGTTGGGCGCGCGGCGTGGTCGCCAATTTCGCGCGCGCGCCCAAAGGCGGCGACACCGACCAGATCACCGCCGTCGCCTCGGGCGAGTGCGGCGTGGCGCTGGCCAACACCTACTACTATGCGCGGCTCGCCGCCTCGGCAAAACCGGAAGATCGCAAGCGCATGGCGGCGGTCGGCTTTGTGTGGCCCAATCAAAATAGTTTCGGCACACACATCAACGTGTCCGGCGCAGGCGTGCTCAAGAACGCCCCCAACAAGGCCGCCGCCGTGCTTTACCTCGAGTATCTCGCCAGCAACGCCGCGCAAAGCTACTTCGCCAGCGGCAATAACGAGTGGCCTGCGGTCACCGTTGCGCCGCTCAACAACCCCACCCTTGAAGCCATCGGCAAATTTAAGGCCGATGCATTGAACGTTGCCGCGCTGGGCAAACACCAGCCGACGGCACAAAAGGTGTTTGATCGCGCCGGATTTAAATAGAGCGTTGCGTCACCCGCAGCACGATTTGCAACGCACGCACCAGTTCACCGAGCGCGGCATCGGCGTTAGCCGCCGGCAAGCCCGGCACATGCACGAAGCCCGCGCTTCTGATACGCCGGTTTTTCGCCGCCGCGTGCATCAAGCCGTAGAACACGTGGTTGCACACAAACGCACCCGCGCTGAGCGACAACTCGGCCCGTATGCCAACGCGCGTCAACCCAGCAACGGCCTCCACCACCGGCAAGGTTGAAAAATACGCCGCAGGCGCGCGCGCAATCACCGACTTGTTGCGCGGACGCGAGCCGTCATTGTCCGCGATACGCGCGTCGCACAAGTTCACCGCCACGCGCTCGACGCTGATCGCCATACGATCCGCCGCCAGCCCCACGCACAACACGATATCCGGCTGTTCGCGCACGATCAGGCCACGCAGCACACGCGGCGCGCGCGCAAACGAGGTGGGCAGTTCAGCAGTCACCACATCCACATTACCCACACGTGCGGGCAAGCGGCGCACCGCTTCGTACGACGGATTGATGGCGTCACCGCCGAAAGGCGCAAAACCGGTTACCAACGACTTCATTGTAAGTATTTGTTTTTATCAATTTATTTCTGTGGCCATACCGGCTGATGATGGCCCAGCGGCACCGTGGTTTTATCCCAGAACGGCTGCGTTTCTGACATGCCAACCGTCGGCGACATATGCCGCAGCCGACCCACCGGCGTATCGCTAAACATCGTCCAGCTGGCGATTTCTTCCGGCGTGAATTCCTTGGTCAGATTTTTCAGTTGATCAAGCGGCACTTCACCACGCTCGACCAGCCAGTGCCCGACCTGCGCCAGCGAAATGCGCACCAGCCAACTGCCGCCTTCCAGCGCGCGGCGCTTTAACGCCACCATCGCGCCGAAGGCCATCAGGTACCCAGTCAGAAAATCTATCGCCGACACCGGGTAAAACTGTGGCCCCGGTTGTGCGCCGGGGAAAAGCTCGCCCTGACGGTGTGTGATGCCGCTCACCGTCTGCACCGCCGTGTCAAAGCCGCGGCGCGAGGCCCACGGCCCGGCGTGACTGAACGCGCACAGCGACACCGCCACGATGCCGGGGCGCAATTGTGCCAGCGCCTCCGGCGAAAAACCGCGGTTGCCCAGCGTGCCGGGACGGTAGCCTTGCGAAAACACATCGGTACCGCGCACCAGACCCTTCAAGATTTCCACGTCTTTCGCCTCGCGCAAATCCAGATGCGCCGAGAGCTTGCCGTGGCCGGTGTCGTATTCCTGCCGGCCCAGGCTGGGCAAATGCTTGCCGGTGATTTTGAGCACCTCCGCACCCTGCTCCGCCAGCGTACGCGCGCAAGTCGGCCCGGCGATCACACGCGTAAGATCGAGCACGCGTATGCCCGACATGGGCCGCTTCCCTTGCGGTAACGGCTCCGGCTTGCTGTCGCCGATCTTGATGATCTCCATCAGCGGCAAGCCGGCGACAGCGATACCCTGCGGATGTTTCACCCACTCCGCGCGGCTGCGCACCATGCCACCCGCGCCCTTGGCTTCGATGATGGCTTCTTCAAGCGCCTGCGCATCCCATTGTGCGACGGCGTTTTGCACCGCCTCGCGGTCTTCCGCCACGCCCAGCACCTTCAACGCCGCAGCGCGATGATTCGGGAAGTTGCCGTGGATATAACTCCAGCGCCCATTCTTAGCCGGGTAGGTACCCATGATCGAATGACGCGCATTCGACACCGGCGTGCCTTCCATGATCAGATAGCTCCCACTGCGCAATGACGCCGTGGCGCGACGCGAGTCGATGCTGATTTTCTGCCGACGTCCGGTGCGCAGCTCCCACAAATCGCTCGCCGCCAACCCCACCGCCGCCAACGATGCCACTGCGGTTTCGGTGATGCGAAACGGCGTGGCCAGAATGGGATCCATTGCCCCGGTGATTTCAACCTCATCGGCGCGTTGGGCGGGCCAGCCAGCGAGGGGAAACAGCGTGTTCAGCGTGTCTTTGATCATGGCGGCGCTCCTAGGTTAACTTGGGTAAGCATGGCAATGGAAGGATGGTGGCACGATTATAGCGGCTCATTCTTGCCACTTGCCATCGCCAGCAATTCGTTGCCACCGCGTTGCCCGAATTCAACCTACATCGCGTCACAATCGCGCCCGGTTGCCGCCACATTGCGTACGTACGCTTGCTGCTCCTACACCTTGATTCAGGAGCACCATGCGAATTCTGTTGCTAAACCCGCCCCACATCGCCATCGGCAGCCGCATCCCGCGCGAGCAGTTGCCGCCGCTGGGTTTACTCTCCATCGGCGGGCCGCTGATCGATGCCGGTCATCTTGTCACCCTGCTTGACGCCGAACTCGGCCCGCTGCCGCACGACACCGTGGTGGCACGCGCCGTGGCTCACTGCCCGCAAGTGCTGATGATCGGCCATTCGGGATCAACTTCGGCGCACCCGATTGCCATGTCGCTGACAAAACGCATCGTCGCCGCCTTGCCGGAGGTGATCATTGTCTACGGCGGCGTGTTCCCGACGTATCACTATCGCGAGGTGTTGGCAGCCGAGCCGCACATCGGCGTGATCGTGCGCGGCGAAGGCGAAAAAACCGCACTGGCGCTGATGAACGCGATCGAACACAGCGACGATTTGTCGCAAGTTGACGGCATCGCGTTTCGGCGCGACGGCAAGGTGATTGAAACGTCGCCTGCCACGATGATTCACGATCTCGACGCCTACCGCGTGGGCTGGGAACTGATCGACCCGTCGCGCTACGGCTACTACGGCGGCAAGCGCGCGGTGGTGATGCAGTTTTCGCGCGGCTGCCCGCACCATTGCAATTACTGCGGGCAGCGCGGCTTTTGGGCGCGCTGGCGGCACCGCGATCCGCGCCGGTTTGCCGCGGAAATCGCCTGGCTGCATCGCGCACACGGCGTGGAGCTGATTAACCTCGCCGACGAAAACCCCACGGTCAACAAAACCGCCTGGCGCGAATTCTGTGAGGCGATGATCGCCGAGCATGTGCCGGTGATCATCATCGGCTCCACGCGCGCGGGCGATATCGTGCGTGACGCGGACATTCTGCATCTCTACCGCCAGGCCGGCATCGAACGTTTTCTGCTGGGCATCGAAAACACCGACGAAGCGACGCTCGATAAAATCAAAAAGGGTGCCGACGCCACCACCGACCGCGAGGCGATCCGCCTGCTGCGCCAGCACGGCATACTTTCTTTGGCGACGTGGGTCGCGGACTTTGAAGAAGTCACCGACCGCGATCTGTTCCGCTCGCTGCGGCAGTTGATCGCCTACGACGCCGATCAGATCACCACGTTATTCGTCACGCCGCACCGTTGGACCGGCTATTACCGCCTGGCGCAGGAGCGTCGTGTGATCCAGCTCGATCAGCGCCTGTGGGACTACAAGCATCAGGTGCTGGCGGCGAAGCACCTGCCGCCGTGGCGCGTTTACCTGTGGGTGAAGTGCATCGAAGTCCTCGTGCAGGCGCGGCCACGCGCGCTGTGGCGCAGTTTTTTCAATCCGGATCGTGCCGCGCGTCATGGCATGCGCTGGTACACGCGCATGGGCCGCCGCGTGTGGTTTCACGAGTGGAAACATTTTCTCTTCAGCGACCGGCGCATCGAGCATGGCCCAAGTCTGCGTGAGTTTTGGGGGGCTCCACAGGACGCTCAAGAGGTGCCGCTCAAAATCGTGCGCATCGCGAAACGCCATCGCAAGCTGCAAAGCCTGCCGGTTGCGGCCATCGCAACGCCGCCTTGAAAACGCGCGAAAGCCGGTGTTACGCTCGGCGCAAATTTCCCACAACTCATCGCGACTGCCATGAAATTGCCTGTTACCGAAGCCACACAACTCGCGACCGAAGTGCTGACGCGCCACGGCATGTCACCACGCTGCGCGGCGATGACGGCTGACCATTTGGTCGATGCGGCACTCGCGGGCCACGAATTTGCCAGTCTCGCGCGACTGCCGTTTCTCGCGAAGATGCTGCAAGGCCGCGCGCCAGCAGGTGAAATCACCGTTGAACGTGAAACACCCACCTCGGCGCTGATCGACGGCGCGGATAACATCGGCTATGCGGTGTCGGTGATCGCCATCGACAAGGCCATCGAACTTTGCCGCAAAAGCGGCATGGCGATGGTGAGCGCGAAAAATACCTGGGCCAGTGGACGCCTCGCGTATTACGTCGAGCGCGCGGCGCGGCAAGGTTTTATCGGCATCCACGCGGTGAATGGCCCTGCGCGCACCGCGCCGTTCGGCGGTAGGGAAACTTTGCTCGGCACCAACCCGATTGCGTTTGCGTTCCCCAGCAACGATGAGCCGGTGATCATCGATATGTCGATGTCGGCCACCACCCACGGCGGCGCGAATCTGCTCAAGGCCAAAGGCGAAAAGCTGCCGGAAGGTGTCGCCATCGACAGCGACGGCCACCCCACCACAGACCCCGATGCCGCGTTACGCGGCGCGTTTCGCACCTGGGGCGGACATCGCGGTTACGGCCTCTCGCTCGCCGTGCAAATGCTTGGCATGCTCGCCGGCAGCGGCCCGGTGGTCAGCGATGAACACCACTACGGTTTGTGTTTTATGGTGATCGACCCGGCGACGGTGATGCCCGATGGCGGCTATCTCGCCCGCGTATCCGAGCTGCGGCAAATCATCAACGCCAGCCGCCCTGCCCCCGGTTTTGAACGCGTGCGCATGCCGGGCGAACACAGTCAGGCGCTACATCGGCAAGCGCTACAGGCGGGTGCCAACGCCACGATACAGGTCGATGATGCGGTTTACGCCAGTATACGTAACATATTGATTTAATTCACTATTTTGTAGACGGCCCAACGGGTTTCTCCATCCGCTGGCCAAAATCGATCTGCGGTTTGTTGCCGTACAGATCAAGCACACTGCGCGGCGGCGAACCCGCACCTGCGACAGGCGCAGGCGGCTCCTGCCCGCGTGCGACAAAGGGCGCGCGGCGCGCCATTTCCAGCGCCTCGCGTATGCGCCGTTGATTGTTGTCACGCAAACCTTCCGCCAGCGCTTGTGAGGCTTCGCTGCGCAGTTGCGAATATTTGCGCAGGATTTCCACCGTGGTGGACGACGGTGCCGCCGGATCCAGATCCAGCGCCGACAGTTGCTCCAGGTGCTGGCGGTATTCGCTGGCGATCTCGCTTTCGACTTCGCCGGCCAATTGCTCGAATGAAGCGCCCGTCTGCCGTGATTTGTTCAGGATGTTTTGCCAGCGCTCCATGATGCGTTTGTCGTCGGCGAGGAACTGGCGAATTTCTTCGCGCGCGTGTTTTTCTTCCTGCCAGCTATAAGTGGGCGCGGGTATGCGATAGAGCAACACCAGCACCGCAAGCCCGTGCACGATAGCCGCCACCCAGCGGCTGCGGTTATGCGCCGGGCTATCGGCGGACAAGCGCCGCGCCAGCACTGCACCGACCAGCGCGCCCGACAACAGCCCGCCGATATGCGCGGCGTTGTCGATGCCGGTTATAAATAACCCCAGCGCGATGGTCACCGCCGTGAACAGTGCCGCGCCGCCGAACAGCCAGCGAAACTCTGTGACATCCACCTGGCAGCGCTCGCGCCACAGGCAGACAAGCAACGCACCGTAAACGCCAAACACCGCGCCCGACGCGCCACCGGCAATCGCCTGATCGCCCTGCACGATCAACGACGCCAGATTGCCGGTGAGCCCGCTGGCAAAATAAATCACCACAAAGCGCCCACTGCCATACAAGCGTTCGACCAGACGCCCGGCCTCGACCAGCGCCACCATGTTCATCACCAGATGCACCAGGCCGAAATGCAGGAACATGGCCGAAGCCAAGCGCCACCATTCGCCATCCTTGGTGGCCGGGCCGAAACCCGCGCCCCACGCCACTTGCACATCGTTGGGCGAATGCCAAAAACCGCCGCCATAAAACAGCATCACGCCGAACACCGAGAGATTCACACACACCAAAAGCACCGTCACCGGCGTTAGCGCGAGCCGTCCGTGCATCAGATCGGTGATTTTCGGTGCGCGGGCGGGCGGCGCTTCTGAAGGCGTTTCGGTCATGTAAAGTTGTGCCGAGCCGGACATGATATGCCGCAAGGCTAGTGACGCGATTTTACGCTGGAATCAACACCATTCGGACAAGCGCTTGCCGGGTCACGACGCTTGGACTACATTCGTGCCTGCACGTTCAATAAGCTGAGCCATCTGATCGTTCGACAATTCGCTATTTCAAACGCTATTTCAAAATATACACACCCACGAGAATAACCATGAGCGACTGGAGCAAAGTCACCCGCCCCATCCCCGTGCCGAACGAGCGCACCAAACCTTTTTGGGACGCGGCGAAGGAACACAAACTCGTCATGCAGCGCTGCCAAAGCTGCAGCAAGTTTCAACACCCGCCATACCCAACCTGCACCAACTGCGTGTCGGTTGATTTGAAATTCGAACCGGTCGAAGGCAAGGGCAAAATTTATGCCTACACCATCATGTATCACACGGGGGACAAGCGTTTTGCGTCCGCTGTGCCGTACGCCAGCATCATCGTCGAACTCGATGCCGCACCTGGCGCGCTGATGGCCGCCAATTTGCTCGAAGCCGAATACACCGAAGCCAAGGTCGGCCGCCGCGTCGAAGTCACCTGGCAAAAACTGAACGACGATTTCGAGCTGCCGCAGTTCCGGCTGGCCAAATAACCGCAGAACAATACCCAGAACAAGGAAACCAGTCATGGCCAAATGGGAAAACCGTTGCAAAATCGCCGTCAGCGGCGTGGGCTATTCCAAAGCCACGCGCACGGCCGAGAAGCCGCTTGCCGCGCACGCGCTCGATGCCGTGAAGGACGCGGTGGCCGATTCCGGCCTCAACATGGAAGACATCGACGGCCTGTCAACCTACCCCGAATTGCCCGCCACCGGGCACGCCGAAGTCGATGGAATTTCCGTGGTGTCAGTGAACAGCATGATGACCATGCTGAAGTTGCCGAACCTCACCTGGCACATTCAGGTTGGCTCGGTCAACATCGGCGGCGCGGTGCAGCAGGCAGCGAATGCACTGCTCGCGGGCGTATGCAAATACGCCGTGGTGTGGCGCGCCATGCATAACCCCAAGGGCACTTATCAAAATCTGCCCGGTCAGTACGCTGCAGCAGCGACCCAATTCACCGGCCCGTGGGGCTTCGGCGGCCCCGGCCAGGGCATGGCGGTGGCGTACACGCGTTGGCTCGAAACGCACAACAAACAGCGCGAGATGATGGCGACACTCGCCGTCACCCAGCGCAAACACACGCAGCACAACCCGCACGCATATTTCTATGGCACGCCGCTATCTCGCGAAGATTACCTGAACTCACGCATGGTCGCGTATCCGTTTTGTTTATATGACTGCGATATTCCGGTGCAGGGCGCGGTGGCGATTGTGCTGACCACGGCCGATCGCGCAAAGGACTTGAAACCCAAGCCCGCCTATCTCGCGGGCTATGGCGAGCGGCTGCATTTCGAGGTAACCGGGCGCATCGGCAGCTTGTCGAGCTACATGCTGGGTGGCAGCAGCTCGGCCAAGCTCACCTGGGAACGCTCTGGTTTCAGCCCGAAAGATGTAGACGTCGCACAGATTTACGACGGCTTTTCGGCGTCCGTCATCTACGGGCTGGAGTCCTACGGCTTTTGTAAGGAAGGCGAAGCGCTCGACTTCATTCAGGACGGCCGCATCGAACTCGATGGCGAGCTGCCGCTGAATACCTTCGGCGGTTCGCTCGGCACCGGGCGCATTCATGGTCTGTGGCACATCATCGAAGGCGCGCTGCAAGCCTCGGGGCGCGCCGGCTCAAGGCAGGTGAAAGATGTGAATGTCTCGTTCGTCGGCGCCAGCGCGCCGATAGTGACCGGCACGACGTTTATTTTCACCAAAGAACCGTATTGACGGCGACTGTGCCTGCCACGGTGCCTGCATACGTGCCGTGATTCGCGCTTCAATGAATTCAGTATGCAAAAATCAACGGCTGGACGATATCGCGTCTGGCCGTTAGTTTTAGCGTTTAGCCATCTCCGCCGCCACTTCCGCATCCAGCAACTCGATCAGCGTGCGCACCCACGATTCGCGCAGATGGCGGCCGATAAACACCATACGTGTACCACGATCCGCCGACGGCCAGCGCGGCAGCCACACCGGCGCGTGATACACGTGCTGCACGCCGTGAATCACGGCTGGCCGGTCAGGCGACTCGCGCACGTGCACAATGCCTTTCATGCGCAGCAGATCGGCACCGCAGTTTTCCGCCAAGGCCGACAGCAGCAACGGCAGCGTTACCGCGTGCAGCGGTTGTTCACGCACGATGCAAAAGCTGGTGATTTCGGGCGTATGTTGATGGTGCTCATGTTCATGTTCAAGTTGGTGTTCATGGGCATCGCCAGGCGCGCCCGATTCATGGGCAAGCCACGTGCTGACGTCGGGATGTTTTCCGGCCACATCATAAAATCCGCAATCGAACAACAGCGCCGGAGCGATCACGCCATGCATGGTCTCGACCACCTGTGCACCCGGATTCAACGTGGCGATGCGCCGCTTGATCGCATCCGTCTGCACGCCATCGATATCGGTTTTAGTGATGACGATACGGTCTGCCACTGCGGCCTGACGCCGCGATTCCTCGTGCTGATCCAGCGTTGCGATGCCCAATAGCGCATCGACCGTGGCGATCACGCCATCCAGCGCGTAAACGCCGTTCAGATCACGATCCGTCATCAGCGCGTGCAGTATGGGCGCGGGGTCGGCCAGGCCGCTGGTTTCGATGACCACCCGCTCGAACGGCGGCACCGTGCCCTGGGCACGCCGCGCCGCGAGGTCAGCCAAGGTCAGCGTGAGATCATTGCGCACATTGCAACACAGGCAGCCGTTGGATAATTGAATGAAGCTTTCTTCGCTGGTCTCGACCAGATCGTGATCCAGCGCTATCGAGCCGAATTCGTTAATGATTACCGCGGTACGCCCCATCGCCGGATCGCGCATCAGGCGGGCGAGCAGCGTGGTCTTGCCGCTGCCAAGAAAGCCGGTGATGACGGAAACCGGGATCATCTTGCTAGAAACTCAACCACGGAAGATCAAACAAAAAGCGGTTGTCGGTTGGGATGACGCACGAACCCCAACCACCCATTTCCCTGTGGTTCATCATGGCGCAGCCACCACCCGCACCGCGCTGCCCCGCTCTACCCCCAGCGCTTCACGCACCGCCGCGAGCAATCCCACCAGCGAACTACATGCACGCGGACGCAATTCGCGCACGCCGCCGGGCCCCTCACCAGCGACGCGCCAGCGGGCAAACCATTTGAACGGTGTGTCGTCTGCAGCGCGTTCGACCCAAACCAGGGCGCCGCTGGCCGCGTGTATCTCGACCACCACGGGAGCAATACCCGCCTGCACCGTACCGCCGACCTGCCACAACGCCAGACTGTCGTCCAGAAACGCGCGCAGACTGGCGTCGTCTATAGTGACGGGCATTTCACTCACAACATCGTGCCGCTGCGACATTCCTCGGAGATTTTGCGTGGCAGAAACTGACCGTCTTTCAGGTCGCCGAGGAATTGCCCGCCATCAACCACCACTTTGCCGCGCAGCACCGTGGTTGTGGGCCACGCCAGCATTTCGTGGCCCTCCCACGGCGAGTAGTCAGATTCGTGCAGCATCTCCTTGGTCAGCACAAAGCGCCGCGACGGATCGAGCACCACGATGTCAGCGTCGGCGCCTGCCGTGAGCGCACCCTTGCGTGGGTACAAGCCCATGATTTTGGCCGCGTTAGTCGACACTAAATCCACGAATTTTTCCAGCGAGTAACCGCGTCGGCCCACCATCTCGGAATACATCAGCGACACGCGCGGCTCCACGCCGACGTTGCCACCGGTGGTGTCGTCGACGCGTTTGCCCTGGATTTTGTCTTTCAGCGAGCAACACACTTCATCCGTGGCGACCGTCTGGATGGTGTTATCCACCATGCCCGCCCACAGCGCATTCTGATCCGACTGCGCCTTGATCGATGGATAGGTGTGATAGATCTGGCCGTTGGGCCGCTTGTAATCTTCCGAGGTGTACATCAGGTATTGATGCAGCGTTTCGCCATAGATGGGCATGCCCTTCGCGCGCGCCTCGCGTATCGCTTCCACGCCGAACGCGGCGCTGACATGCATGAAATACAGCGCAATACCCGGCACGTTTTTCGCCAACCCCAGCACGCGGCGGAACGACAAATCCTCCGACATCGCGTTGTGCACTTCGGCCATGTTCTCGAAACCCGTGCGGTTTTCGCGGATCACTTTGTCGTACATATGCATCACGATATCGTTGTCTTCACCGTGGATCACGCACATGCCGTGCGCGTCGGCCACCACCTTGAACACTTCCCAAATATCGCCAAAATCGACCATGCGCCCACGGCGGCTGGGCGTGATGTCAGTGGTAAACATTTTTATCGTCGGATACCCCGCGCGCAGCACTTCCGCAAGCTGGCCAAAAAGTTCGGCGGGCAGCGCACCCTCAACCATCACATGAAAGCTGTAATCGCATTGGCACTGGCCGGTCCAATCTTTGTGCCGATCGTCGATGGCCTGCCGGATGGTTTTGCCATGCGTCCAGCGCACAAAGTCGATCATGGTGGTGGTACCGCCATACAAGGCGGCGCGGCCCACCACCGAAGGCGGATCGGTGTAGGTCACGCTGCCGTCCGGGTGCGGCGAATACCACTTCAAATGCACATGCGGATCGATGCCGCCGGGCATGACGATCTTGCCGGTGGCATCGATCAGGCGTTTCGTGGTGTCGGCACCAAACGAACCCGCCGCGCCAACCGCAACAATCTTCTCGCCTTGCACCGCCAGATCACAGGCGGCGACGCCCGACGGCGTCACCACACGGTCGCTGCGTATCACCAGATCGAACATATCTAACTCCTTGTTTTAAAGAATATTTTATATTATGATCGCTTCAATAACGTTGTGAATTCACCCACGCTCGCCCATTGCTCGCAATGCTCAAGCGCCTCTTCAATCCGCGCGACACCGGCTGGTGTCAACACATGCCCCGCCAGTTCACGAAACTTGTCGCGCAACGCGGCTTCGGCGTACGGCTCGTTGAAATCGCCTTCGTGGCTGTCACGCGTATGCGTGGCCTTGCGGCCATCTTTCAAGGTCACCGTCACGCGCGCGGGTTTTAACCTCGGCACCTGCGCGCTCATCGCCGGATCTTCGGCGACACTCACGCGTGCACGCAGCGCCGTGATCACCGGATCGGTCAGGGCGCTGTCGTCAATGTCGCTGTGTTGTGCACGGCCACGCACCACCATCACCGCTGCTGCGTGCGGCAAGGAATATTTGGAGGCAAAAAAATTCGGCGGATTCGGGCCACGCATCACCGAGGCAAAACGATACGTCGCGAATTCAATACGCTCAATGTCCTCTGCGCGTGGCTTCAGTTCTGCCAACGCCCTCTTTAACGCATCCAACGACGGGTGTATGGGATTGCAGCAGGCGTGCAGCCGGAAGTAATTGCGCATGATTTCCCAGCGCGTACCGAGCTCATCGAGCAGGTGGTCAGGTTTAAAGCCGTCCCCCACAAGCTGGCCCAGGGCTTCTTCGATGGCGTTTTCCTGCGCTTCAATTCCCGCCAGCGCGAGATCGGGTGCCAGCGCCCCGGCAAAACCACTCATGCCGCCGGCGATGTTGAGCGCCGTAGCGCCCGCACCCGTGTTCATGTAACTCGGTGTCATCATCAGCACTGCGGAGATACGCATGGCGCGGCTTACCCCGGCGGCATCCAGCCCGAGCATGCGTGCGCCTGCTGCTGCTGCCGCGAGCAGCATCGCCTGCCCGTTCTGATGCGCCAGCGGACGTGGCGTAAATGCCAGGCCCAGCCGCGCGGCCACGTCGTAGCCTGCCGCAAACGCTGCCAGCAATTCCTTGCCGCTGGATTTTGCCTGCTCGCCTACCGCCAGTATGCCGGGCAAAATTTGTATCGCGGGCTGGCCAGACGCGAGACGCAGCCCTTCGCACAATTCAATCGCGCGTCCGGCAATGCCGTTAAGCAGAGCAGCGGTGCGCGGATCGTGCGTGGGCCAACCGTGTGCATATACGGTCGCCCCGGTGCCCGCAGTGGCGGCCATACGGCTGCGCACCTGCACCACTTCGGGTCGCACCGAACCAGCGAGGATCACGCCGAGGGTGTCGAGTAACACCAGCTTGGTTTGCTTTTGCACTGCTGCGGGGATGTCTTCCCAGCGTGTTTCGGCTGCGAACTTTGCCAATGCTTCGATTTGTTGTCCCATGGTGTTCTATTCCAATTTGATGCCCGCATCCCGAATAATACGCGTCCACTTCGCAATCTCGTCACGCACAAATCGATCAAACTGCGCCGGCGTGTTGCCCACCGGCGTCGCGCCATCCTGCACCGCACGCTCGCGTATCGCTGGCAGCGCCATCGCCTTGGCGACGTCACCGCTGAGTTGTTCAACGATCGGCGTCGGCGTATTCGCCGGTGCCAGCATGCCGAACCAGCCGATCGCTTCGTAATCCTTGAAACCGGCCTCGATGGCTGTCGGCACTTCGGGCAGTGCGGGTGCCCGCTCGCGCGTGGACACCGCCAGCGCGCGCAGCCGTTTGGCGCGTAGTAGGCCCATGATGGTTTCCGGCGTGTTGAACGCCACCGTGGCTTCGCCGCTCATCACGGCAGTGGCCGTTTGCGGGCCACCTTTGTAAGGCACGTGGCCGAGTTGTGTTTTAGTCACCACGGCAAACAGCGCGCCCGCCAGATGCATGGCGCTGCCCGGCCCGGCGGAGGCATACAACACCTGCCCCGGCCGTTCGCGTGCCAGGCGCACCAAATCCTGCACGTCTTTCACCGGCAGCGTCGGCAGCACGGTGATCACATGCGGCACGCGCACCACCTGCGACACCGCGGTGAAATCCTTCAGTGAGTCGTAGCGCAGCTTGGGATACAGCCCCGGCGTGAATGAAAACGACGCCGAGGTCATCAACAGGGTGTAGCCGTCCGCTGGCGCACGCGCCACGAATTCGGTGCCGATGGTTGAACCTGCGCCGGGCCGGTTGTCGACAATGAATTGCTGCGCATAAACCTCGGACAGGCGCTGCGCGAGGATGCGCGCGAAGACATCGGTGCCGCCGCCCGGTGTGAACGGCACCACTATGCGCACGGTTTTCTCGGGGTATTTTTGCGCTGATGCGTTGTGCGCCACGGTCGCCGCGCAGGCCGACGCCATCAAAACTATGCCGTACTGCCGTAATATCTTGGTGTTCACGCTGGTTCGCCTCTCACAATTGCAATTCGCCGGCCAGGGCACGGAAATCGGCTATGTCTTCAATTTTCATCAGTCTATCGTAAAGGGTTTGCGTGATGGGCTTGCCCCAGATCGGCACGCCCAGCTCGAAAAACTTGCCGGTCAGATCGTCGGGTGTATGGGGATTGGCCGGTTCACCCTTGGTGACGATGCAGCGGCCCTCGTGCACCGCGCCGTTTTTCATGCTGATACGCACGGTGACCGGCTGCTCCTTCGGGTAACGCGCGGTGAACGACAGGTCCTCGGCCACATCCACCCGTTGCACCAGCGCCTGCACCTGCGGGTTGGCGACGGCGGCGTCATCGAAACTCTTCAGCCCCGAGCGGCCGTGATACAGAATGCTCGCCAGCGCGAATGGCACGGAAAAGCGCGCGCCAAAACTCGACACGATGTTTTTGCCGGCCAGGCTCGCCGCCAGCATGTAGGCTTTGACATCCACGTGCTCGATCTCGTCTACCTTGAGCCAGCCTTCGGGAACCTTGGCCAGCAGGTCTTCCAGCGCGTCGATGGCGGAGTGTGCGTAGCGGCCGATCGGATGCAGCTTGAAGTAGCTTTGCGCGATCAGCCAATCCGTGCCCAGCCCCTCGACAGCGAGTGCTGGATCAAATTTATCCGAGTACATGCCTTTGCCGTAGGCGTTGCCCACGCCGTCCAACTCGCCGGTGAAGCCGCATTCGACCAGGCGTGCCGCCGTCAGACCCATAAACCCTGAATGGCCGGTAAAAATATTGCGCACCGTGGCGCCGTCGAGCAAGGTCTGGCGGCTGCTCGCCATACCCATTGTCGCCGCGCATTTGATGAGCTCGAGCATGTGCGCGGCGTTAAAGCGCTTCAACACGCCCGCCGCGATCGCCGCACCGATCACGCCATACGTGCCGTGCGGATGAAACACCAGCCGCATCTGCGCCGCACGGCTGATGCGTGACGACAGTTCGTACCCCAGCGTCACCGCGCGCAGCACTTCGGCGCCGCTGGAACCCAGCGTTTGCGCCAACGCCACCGCCGCCGGAACCACCTGTATGCCCGGATGCCCTTTGGCGAACAGATTGCCCTCGTCGAGTTCCAGCCAGGTGCCCGCGGTGCCATTCAACAACGCCGCATCGAGCGCGCCCACGCGCTTGCCCGCGCCGATCACCCAGGCCGTGCCGGGGGCGGCGTCTGCCAACTGTTTGGCGACGTAGGTTTTCATCTCCGTTTGCTGCATGCCCGCCGCGACGACCGGGATCGAATCCGCGATGATCCAGCGTGCACGTTCGCGTGCGGCGGCACTGATATTGGCGAGCTGCGTGCTGGCGGCAAACTCCGCCAGCGTGTTGAGGTATTGCGGTGTGGTACGGTCAGACACGGGGGTTTCTCCAGTGGTTTGCTGCACGGCCATTATTCTAATGCGACGCGATGCGCGCAGGCTCGGATTATCGCTGCAAGCCTGCTCTTAGCGGTAGAATTCCATAAGAGACAGCATCCCGCGTTCAATGATCAACGTTCTTTCACCCTGAGGATTATTATGGTTATCGTGTGGCGTTCGTGGGCGGCAGCACTCCTGATCAGCACCAGTGGTAGTGCGTTCGCGCAGCAAGCCTATCCGAACAAGCCGATACGCCTGATCGTGCCCTTCGCGCCCGGCGGCTCAAACGACATCGTGGCACGCATCATCGGCTACAAATTCGGCGAGAGCTTCGGCCAGCAGGTGATCATCGATAATCGTGGCGGTGCCAGCGGTATCATCGGCACCGATCTTGCCGCCAAGGCCACGCCGGATGGTTACACGCTGCTGATGATGAGCCTTACGCTGGCGGTGAATCCCAGTCTGTACAAAAAGCTGCCTTACGATACCGAAAAAGATTTGATCCCCTTGAGTCTGGTGGCGTCCGCGCCGTTGATTCTTGTGGTGCACCCGTCGCTGCCGGTGAAGTCGCTCAAGGAGTTGATCGCGCATGTCAAAGCCAACCCCGGCAAATTCAATTTTGGCTCCGGCGGCCCCGGCACCACGCCGCACCTGGCCGGTGAAATGTTGAAAAGCATGGCTGGCTTGCAAATGACCCACGTGCCGTACAAAGGCGGCGGGCCGGCCCTCGCCGATCTGATGGGCGGGCAGTTGCAACTGATGCTGGAAAACATACCGAGTACGCTGCCGCATGTGAAATCCGGCAAGCTGCGCATGCTGGCGTTAAGCGGCCTCAAACGTTCGGCGCTGGTCGCGGATGTGCCAACGCTCGACGAAGCGGGATTAAAGGGCTATGAAATCGTCGGCTGGAACGGCTTGTTTCTGCCCGGCAGCACGCCGAACGCCATCGTGACGCGGTTGCACAACGAAACCGTAAAAGCGCTCGCCGCGCCCGATATTAAAGACCGTTTGTCCGGCCTGGGTGCGGAAGGCGTGGGCAATACGCCAGCGCAGTTCAGTGCGTTCATGAAAGCCGAAATCAGGAAATGGGCGCAAGTGGCGCGCGATGCCGGTTTACGCGTCGAATAAAATATTCAATTAAAACAAATACTTACAACACAAGGAGAAAAAACCATGCCCTACGCAATGTCCAACGGCGTGCAACTATATTACGAAGAAGCCGGTAAAGGCATCCCCATCATCTGGGTGCATGAATTCGCCGATGACCTGAATGGCTGGGAAAGCCAGATGCAATATTTCAGCCGGCGTTATCGCTGCATCGCGTTTAACGCGCGCGGCTATCCGCCGTCGGATGTGCCCAAGGCAGCCAGCAAATATTCGCAAGCCATTGCCACTGACGACATCGCCAACCTGATGCGCCATCTGAAGATCAGCAAGGCGCACATCATCGGCTGTTCGATGGGCGCCTACGCCACGCTGCATTTCGCACTGCGTTATGCGCGCATGGCGATTTCATGCACCGTGATCGGCGCGGGCTATGGCTCCGACCCGGATAAGCGCAAGCAGTTTCTCGGCGACAACCAAGTGATGGTCAAGCGCTTTCTCGAGCTCGGCACCGCCGAAGCGATCCGCCCGTATCAGATCGGCCCCGCGCGCGTGCAGTTTCAGAACAAAAACCCGCGCGGCTTCGCGCATTTTTGCGCCGAGTTCGCCAAGCATTCCGCGCTGGGTTCAGCTAACACGCTCAGCGGGGTGCAAGGCAAACGGCCGACGATTTACAGCTTGGAATCTGCGCTGAAAAAATGCCGCGTGCCGCTGCACATCATGAGCGGTGACGAGGACGACAACTGCCTGGATCCCGGCCTGTTCATCAAGCGAGTGTGCCCCACGGCGATGCTGACCGTGGTGCCCAACACCGGGCACGCGGTCAACCTTGAAGAACCCGTGCTGTTCAACAGCGTGGTGGCGGAATTTCTCGCGCAGGTGGATTCCGGCCGCTGGCGCGGACGCGATCCGCGCTCGTTGAATAAATCGACGATGGCCAAGAGTTAACTTCAGCCCTCGCGCATCACCTGCTCCGCAAAACGCATGTCCGCCAGGTCTTCATAGACGGATCTGTTGCGAATCGCCTTGCAAGCCAGCATGGCATCGCGCAGCCACTCAAGCCCCGCGCGCTGCTGCAACGGATTCGTGTTCCACACGCCGCTGGCCTTGTAGCCATCGCAACTGGCGGCCAGCCGGGGCTGGGGAATATCCGGCATGTACGATGCAATCGCCTCGGCCAGTGCGCGTCCATCGTGCGCGGCAATCCACTTTTGTGTGCGATACATGGCGCGCGTCATGCGCAGCACCTTGTCCGGCTCACGCTCGATAAAGGCGCGCGTGGTGTTGAGTGTGGTGTAAGTGGTCGGGCCGCGGCTGGCGCCGGTATACCAGCGGTGGCCAAACCCTTCGCTGGTTACTTGCTGCACCAGCGGCTCGAATACCTGAATCACATCCACCTCGCCCGCGCGCAGCAACGCCATGTTTTCACCCATGCCACGCGCTGGCGTGCACTGGATGCTGGCGGGATCAACGCCGGCCAGACGTAAATCGTGCTGCAAGCAGTACCACGGCGTGGGCACTTCGCTGACCACCGCCACGCGCTTCCCGACCAGGTCGCGCATGTGAAAGCCCGGATTCGGCTCGCGGCCCAGCAGGTAAAACGGATCGCGTCCCACCACCTCGCAAAAGGCCACCAGGCCATTCGCAGGATTGCTATCCCTGGCATGCAGCAGCCGCATCGGGCCGCCCCACGACACCTGGCCGCTGCCGGTTAGTATCGCAGCGAGCGTTTTGTCGGCGGCATCCGACATCTTGAGCTCGACCTCCACGCCCTCGGCATCAAAAGCGCCTATGGCGAAGGCGGCATAAAAGGGCGTGTAAAAAATCGCGCGGAAATTTTCGATCAGGGTGATGAGCATGAATGTTCCTTTGATGGGCTTGAACGCCGTTAGTCATCCGGCTAAACCGCGAAAACGTTACGCAAGTAGGTAACTATTCCGTTTCGATAGTAAAAACATCTACACCGCAGAGGCGCAGAGAGCCGCTTTTCTCTGAGGGAGTTCTCTGCGCCTCTGCGGTGAGGGGGTTCAAAGTTGCTGAATGGTTACGTAAAAAGCGGCTCAAACACTTCCCCGCCGTAACCCGCTTCCAGCGGCAACCGCAACAGACGTTTGCCGTCGCTGGTCTTCTCCTGCTTCGACATCACGGTGACTACCTTGCTGGCACGCGCGGCGTCCATCGCCGCCGCTGGCACGGTGTGACGGCCGAGTTTCTGCAAATTCATCTGTGTCGGAAAGCGCAATTGGTAGGTGCCTGCCCTAGCGCGATCCAGCGCGGTGGCGGGGGCTATCCACACGGAATCCACCGCCTCGTGGCCATCGTGCAGGGCCACCTGATCCGAGGGCGCTGCGGCGAGAAAAAAATGCGTGTCGAAGCGTTTGGTGGAACGCTCCGGCGTAATCCAATTGGCAAAGTAGACCATGGCCTCGGAGGCGATGACGAGATTCTCTGCCGCGAGGATGGCGCCAAACGTGCGTTCTTTGCGCATCATTGGCGTGCGATGCGTGGCCTCGATATCGCGCAGGCGTGCGGCACTCACCAGCGCCTGCTCGCCGCGTGCACGTGCCAGCAGCACGCCACATTCCTCGAAGGTCTCACGCACGGCAGCGACGCGCAGGGCCGCCGCGTTAGCATCCACGCCGGCCAGCGGCGGGAACACTGCGGCATCGGCCGCGAGGTCATAGTCCTCGTCGTCCACCCGACCACCGGGAAACACCAGCGCGCCCGCATGCACATCGCTGTTTTGATGACGCACGATCATGAAGACTTCCATGCCGACGGCACCGTCGCGTAACAGCATGACGGTTGCCGCCTTGCGTGGCGTGGGTGGCGCGGGGGGTGTCGGGGATGTTGCAGTCACTGTGGTTTCCATAAGTCGAAGCGGACGTGGTCCGGTGTTACAAATTCTGTCAGCAAGTATAGCTCGGCCACGGACTACTCGCCCTTGATGCCCGCTTCCTTGATTACCTGCGCCCAGGTGGCGGTCTCGCGCTTGATGCGTGCGGCCAATTCCTGCGGCGTGCTGGTTTCCGGCTCCAGCCCTTGGCGCGACAGCGACTGCTGCACGTCCGACAGGGCGATCACTTTCAGCGATTCGTCGCGCAGGCGATTCACGATGTGGGTCGGCGTATTCGCCGGTACCATGAATGAGTACCATGATCCCACATCAAATCCGGGGAAGCCCTGCTCCGCCAGCGTGGGCAAATCCGGTGCCACCCTGGAACGGCGCAGCCCCGTAGTGGCAAACGCTTTCAAGCGCCCGGTTTTAACATGCGGCATCGACGCCGCGATACTGCCGAACATCACTTGCACTTCGCCGCCGAGCAACGCCGCCGCCGCCGGGCTGCCGCCCTTGTAGGCGATATGCGTCATTTTAATGCCCGCGCGCTTGCTGAACAGTTCCGCCGACAGATGCAGCGGCGTGCCGGAGCCAGCCGATGAAAAATTAAACGCGCCCGGCTTTTGCTTCGCAACCGCGATGAATTCCTTGAGATTGTTCGCCGACACACTCTGATGCAGCACCATGATGTATTGCGCGTTGGCCAGCAGGGTCACCGGCGCGAGCTCTTTTTCCATGTTAAAGCCGAGCTTATACAAGGTTGGATTCACCGTGAGCACGGTATTGAAACCGAGAAACACCGTGTAGCCATCGGGATTCGCCTTGGCGACGATCTCCGCCGCCAGATTGCCACCCGCGCCGCCACGGTTATCCACCACCCACGCCTGGCCCATCGCGTCGTGCAACCGGGGCGTGAGTATGCGCGCAGTGGTATCCGAGCCACCGCCCGGCGCGAACGGCACCAGCAGGCGAATCGGGCGCGTGGGATAGGTGGGTTCGGCGGCCCGCGTAAGCGTGGCCAACCCCATCACTGCGGTTAAAAATAATGAATAAAAACTAATACTTAGATTCATTTGACCTCTCGCAAATAGGGCAAAAACCTGTAGGTCGGAACGCGCAGCGGTTCCGA
>CAMBGJ010000026.1 GCA_945865805.1 Bordetella parapertussis | reverse complement strand
AGGTGCGTCCGCTGTGGCATAAAAGGCGGGAAATACCCGTAAAAGGAGCGAGTTTCGAGCGAAATCTTGCCAAAAACCAACATAACATGACGCAAGCATCACGAATTTGGCGGCCCTGCTTTTGCAAACCAATTATTAGAGGTCCCCATTTGTTTCGCCCTTGGAAACAGTGGGGAATATGTCAACACCAAGAGCGCAACTACGCGCTTTGCACAGCAAAATGTTACCAAAGCGTCAGATTCGACTATATAACACATCTACGCGCGCCCGGTTTCAGTTTGCGCCTGAACGGTGCGAATGCTGCCAAACCCGCACGAAACACCAGGCTCCAGCTGCCTCGACCAGCACGTGTAGCCGCGCCAAGCCCTTGTTATTCAGAGTAAAATCATCAAATGGACGTACAAACTTACATGCAGGGCGTAGGCCGACAGGCGCGTGCAGCGGCGCGGCTGGTTGCACGCGCGGATACCGCTACCAAGAACCGGGTGTTGACGGCGACGGCGCAGGCGATTGAACGTTCGTCGCAAGCCTTGCTTGCTGCCAACGCGTTGGATGTCGCCGAGGCGCGACAAAAAAAACTCGCCGACGCGGCAATCGACCGGTTGATCCTTACGCCCAAAACCATCGCCGCCATGGCTGACGGCCTGATGCAAATCGCCACGCTACCGGACCCCATCGGCGAAATCAGCGGCCTTAAATATCGCCCCTCTGGCATACAGGTCGGCCAGATGCGCGTGCCGCTGGGCGTGGTGGGCATCATTTATGAATCGCGGCCCAACGTCACGGCGGACGCTGCCGCGCTATGTTTGAAATCCGGCAACGCGGCGATCCTGCGCGGCGGCTCTGAAGCGCTGCACTCCAATCAGGCTATCGCAGCTTGCGTGCATCAGGGTCTCGCGGCGGCGGGCTTGCCCGAAACCGTGATTCAGGTGATTGAGACCAGCGACCGCGCGGCGGTGGGCGAGCTCATCACCATGCGTGAGTTCGTTGACGTGATCGTCCCGCGCGGCGGCAAGAGCTTGATCGAACGGCTGCGGCACGAAGCGCGCATTCCGATGATTCAGCACCTCGACGGCATTTGTCATGTCTACATCGACGACAAGGCCGAAATCGCCAAGGCGATCAAAGTGGCGGACAACGCCAAGACGCAGCGTTTGGGGGTGTGTAACGCCATGGAAACGCTGTTGGTAGCTCGCGGCATTGCACGGGAAATCCTGCCGCCCTTGTGCAAAATCTATCAGGAAAAAGGCATTGAGCTGCGCGGCGATGAGGCGGCGCGTGCCATCGTACCGGCCATGAATCCGGCCAAGGAAGAAGACTGGTACACCGAATACCTCGCGGCGATATTGTCCGTGCGAATTGTCGATGATATGGATCAGGCCATCGAGCACATTGCCACCTACGGCTCGCAACACACGGACGCCATCATCACCGAAGACCTCACGCGCGCGCGGCGCTTCATCCGCGAAGTCGATTCCAGTTCGGTGATGGTCAACGCCTCGACGCGTTTTGCCGATGGCTACGAATACGGCCTGGGTGCCGAAATCGGCATTTCCACCGACAAGCTGCAAGCGCGCGGGCCGGTGGGACTGGAGGGATTGACCTCGCTTAAATACGTCGTATTTGGTGACGGCCACGTCAGAAATTAACGTTTAAAAACAAATAATTACATTACCCCGTGTCGTGGGAAATCGCAGCCTGTCGCATGGACAAAAACACGCCTGAACACAACGAAGATCTGCCGCTGACGCAGTTTCTAGCGGGCGGCGTGCTTGAGCGCGACTTGCAGGCGCTGGCGCCGTTGATGCGTGCGCGCGGCATGCTCAACGCGTTCGTGATGGTGTTTCGCGGCGGCGAGGCGGAAATTCTGATTCGCCTGCTGGTGATGCGCGAAATCGGCGCGCGCCCGGATGCACCGCGCTGGAGCCCGCAGGAACTCGCACAGCATTTTTCCTACCTCGATGCGGTGAAACTGAATACCGTGCTCGACCGGCTGAAGGATTTCGGCCTGCTGGTGTGGGACAGCGAGGATCGCACTTATCAGTTAAGCGGCACCGCGCGCGTGGCGCTCTCGGCGCTCGCCAATGTGCTGGCGCTGCCGGAGGGCGAGGACGCCGATCTCGCGTACATCACCTCGCAGGTCGCTGCCGGGCAATCCATCGGGCGGCCTTCGCTGGAAGCACTCAACCTGCTGCTCACCAAGTACCGCGAGCTGCAAAAAGAATTCGACGATGCGCTGGTCAGCGGCTCGGAGTTTCGCATCCGTAAGGCGGCCGCCAAATTCAACGCGGTCGAGGCCACCGTCGCCAAGGGCAACGACATTATTCACTCGCTGATGAAGGACGGCGAGCTGGAGGACGCGATGTACCGCAACGCGCAGGCCATCGGTCAAGCGCAAAGCCGCCTGTTGCGCATGCACGCCGCGTTCCAGCGCACGCTACACGCGCTGGAATTGCAAAGCGTGTCGCTCGGCGGCAGTGGTCTGTCTTCGTCTGACGTGGTGCAGTGGCTGCGCACCCTCGATCAGGAGCGGCTCGCGGCACTCGGCACGCACGCCTATGGTGGCATGCAGCCGCTACCCTTCACCATGAGCGACCTGATGATCGATGTCGCCGAATTTGAACTGCTCGAACGCGAGCGCCTGGCGCAGGAAAACACCGCGCTGCCGCCGCCGTGCGACGCGCCTACCACCAGCGAGATGTCGAGCGAGCGCTTTGCTGCGCTCGACCGCTTCATCGGCGAACTGGGCGAAATCACCTTGCCCATGCCGCTGGCCGACGCGGTAATCAAAGGCGGCTACGCGCTGTCGGCGTATCGGCTGTCGCTGCTGGCGTTGATCGGCGACCCGGAGTCGGCCGAGATGCGCGGCCGCGTGGCGGATCTCGCGCGTCTGCCGCTGGGCGTGGCGATCAGCCACGACTATGAAACCGTGGCGCGCGAAGAAGTCGCGCAGATCAGCCGCGGTGTGCTCACACCCTCGCCCGAGAACACGGCATGACCGACGATGCACAGGTATTGATCGCGCGTCTTATCGCCGAGCGCTGGGTGCCGCGTGCTGAACCCCTGGCCCGGCGCGTGCTGGTGGACGAGGATTTTCGCGTGGAGATTGAACGCCGTCTGGCCGCCTGCGGGCTGCGCCTGCTCGATAATCCGTACGCCACGCATATCGCGCTGGGCCTCGCCGGTGCCGCCGAGGAGCCGGTGCTGGCGCGCAACGGCCAGTGGCTGTCGAGCAATTTGGGCCTTGCACGTGACTGCGTGGCGCTGCTGGTGGTGCTGTGGGCGTTGCTGATTTTGCCCAAGCGCGAACGGCAGGTATCGCGGCGGGACTCCACCGAAACGCAGCAAAACGATATGTTCGGGCTGGAGAAACCCATTCCCACCGGCGAAGATATTGAAGGCAGCTTGAAAGAACAAACGCTGATGGCGGATTTCGGCAAGCAGTTGGGCGGCAAGATGCGCGTCAACGTTAACCTGGGCCTGCTGTCGCGCCACGGCTTCATCGAGCGGCAGAAAGGTATCATCCGCGAAGGCCCGCTGCTCGATCTGGCGCTCGATCACGGCGTGCTCGCGCCGCGCATCCTCGACGGCGCACTGGCCGAATTGCTCGCCACACGTGCAGCCGAAAAAACGGACGAGGCATAGCGCCAGTGTTTCACCTGAAAAGCATCGAACTCGTGCATTGGGATTACTGGCAGCGCTTTTGCCAGACCATCGATGCCAGCATCGTCGCCATCGTCGGCCCCAACGGCTCCGGCAAGACCACGCTGCTCGACGCGCTGCGCACCCTGTTCGCGCTGCAATGCGCGGGCAAGCGCGACTACAAACGCTATGTGCGTCATTCCGGCGAGTCTTTCGCGTGGCTGCGCGCGGTGGTGGACAACCGGCGCATCGGCAACGCGCGCCATCCGTTTTTTCCGCTGCTCGAAGACGAAGTGACGCTGGTGTGCCGCATCCGCAAGCAGGGCGGCGACTGGCAGCGCCAGTACCTGATCGCGCCGGGTGACGCGCCGATCGATGAAACGATGGAGCGCTCGCCCGACTGGCTCGGCGTGCGCGATTACGAACGACGGCTGGCGAGTGGCGGCCTCTCCGCTGCAATCGCGCAGGTGCTTTCGCTCGAACAGGGCGAGACCGACCGTCTGTGCGAATACACGCCCAAGGCGCTGCTTGATCTGGTGTTTCATGTGTTCGGCG
The DNA here is from genome assembly GCA_945865805.1 of Bordetella parapertussis. Classification (GTDB taxonomy): domain Bacteria; phylum Pseudomonadota; class Gammaproteobacteria; order Burkholderiales; family SG8-41; genus UBA5216. Next base: position 21,659 of record CAMBGJ010000026.1, on the reverse strand, counting down.
ACAAGCGCGTGCTCGACGACTACACCCAGGCGCGCGCCGATCAGCGCGACGGCGAGGCCGAGCTCGATAAACTCGACGGCGATCTGGCGCGCACGGTTAATGAACACGAGGCGTTCATCCAGCGCGCCAACCGCTATCAGGAATGGCGCGGGCTGAAAGACGAAGAAACGCTGCTCGAAGCCGAGATACGCCCGCGCGTCGAGCTCGCCGAATTGCGCCTAGCGATAAAAAGCGCTGAAACGCGGCTCGACACCCTGCGCCGCCAGTCGGCCGAGCATCAGGCGCGCATTGAGCAGGAAGCGCGCCGCCGCGAACGCAGCGCCGAAGCGCTCGCCGCCAACAGCGCCGCACAACAGAATGCCGCCGCCGCACGCGAAACCGCCGCCGCGCGCCACACTGCCGCGCTGGTGAACGTTACCGGCACGCGCAACCTGCTGGCGGAGCGCGACAAATTGCGCGCGCAGGCGGCGTCCGTCAAAGACAGCGCGCAGGCTGCGGCGCGGCTTGAACAGAATCGTCTGCGGTTGGCTGAAATGCAGGTGGGCAAACTGCAGCGCACGCAACGGCGCACCGAAGCCAACGCGCGGCTGGCGGCGCTGCGCGGCGGCAAGTCGATGATTGAACCGTTCGTGGAGAAACTGCGCGGCGCGCTCGACGAAGCCGGCCTCCACCACACCATGCTCGCCGAGATCGTCGAAGTCAGTGACGCTGGCTGGCAGGCGGCGGTTGAAGCGTTGCTCGCGCCCTACCGCCACCTCGTGCTGCTCAAGCGTGCGCGTGACCGCGACGCGGCATGGCGCATCGGCGAGCGTTTGCAGTATCGCGGCTTTGTCACGCCCGATGTCGAAGCCGCGCCCGCGCCCACGCCGGGCAGCGTGCTGGAAATCGCCCGCTTCACGGCTGATGCGCCGGCATGGCTCACCACGTGGCTGAACCGTGTGCAGCGCGTGGAAGATGCCGCCGCCGGTGCCAGGCTGGATCCCGCGCAGGAATGGATCACGCGCGCGGGCTACCACCGCGAGCGGCGTGGCGCGCGCCATCGCGGCGTCGCCGCGCACGAGTTTCGCTTCGGCGAGTCCGCGCGCCGCGCGCAACTGACCGCGCTGCAGGATGAGTTGCCGCAACTCAGCGCCGCACTCGATCAACTCGCGGTAACGGAAAAATCCCTGCTCGCCGAGATCAGCCGCGATCAGGCGGTGGTGTCGGGCGTGGATGCCGCCAACCTGCTGGCCAGCCGCGCCGAGGAATTCAACGGCGCCGAACTGCGGCTTGCGACCGAGCAAGCCGCCGAACAGGAAGCGGCTGCCGCGCAAAAGACCGCGATCGAGACCGAAGGCGGGTTGCGCGACGAACACGGCAGGCTGGGCGCGGAGCAGCAGCAAATCGACACCACGCTGCGCGAAGCGCGCACCGCGCAAACTCTGGCGCAACAAAACCTGCACACGCTGGCCGATGAGCAGCAAAAACGCGGCGAGCGCGAGGCCCAGTTGCGTGGCGGCATGCCTGCCGCGTGGCTGGACGAACAGGCGCTGGAAAAACTGCTGGCCGATTACGGCGCGCTGCAGACCGTGAATCTGCGCATCGCTGAAATCCACAGCCGCCTGACGCAAGGGCAATGGGAAACCGACGTCACGGTGATCGCACGCCGCGACAAGCTCGCCGAGGATGTACACGCCAAGCGCGAGCGCGTCGAGGCAAGCCGCAGCCAATGCGAACGCGCAAAAACCATCACCGAGGGCGCGCGTGGCGAGTATCTCAACGTACTGCGCGCCACGGTGCGCAGCTATGGCCGGCATCTGAAGGAGCTGGGTTTGAAAGCCGGTATCGAGGTCGAGTGGGAAATGCCGCATCTGGCCAACGACGACATCGCGCTGGCGCAGGCAGGGCTCAACGTAAAATTCAACTTCGATCAAAAGGGCCTGATCGGCATGAACGACGGCGAGGCCTCGGGCGGCCAGCAGGTGATGAAGTCGCTGATCCTGCTGATCGCGCTGACGATGGAGACTGACCGCCCCGGCGGCTTTGTGTTCATCGACGAGCCGTTCGCGCACCTCGATGTGATGAATATCGACCGCGTGGCGGCGTTCCTGCGCGCGACCCAGGCGCAATACCTGATCACCACGCCGAGCACGCACAATCTGAATGTGTTCAGCCCCGTGCAACTCACACTGGTGACGCAGAAAAAACGCCCCGGTGAACGCTGGGCGCCGCCGGTGGCGATGCTGCGCCGCGATGACAGCAGCGCCTGAGGACTGGTCCGCGGCGGACGCGGACGGCATCCGCGTGCGCGTGCTGGATGTCGGCGCGAAAACCACCTTGCGCGGACGGCGTTTGCGGCGTGCGCCCGAAGCAGACACGCCCCCTATCGCGGCATGGCCAGCGGCGTGGCGCGACCTGTTGATCGAGTGGCTGGATGGCGCGCCGCGGCGTCGCTGGGACACCCTGGTCGGTCGCGCGGGTAACGCGGGATTCAACATCGCTTACGAGTTGCTCGATGCGCTGTTGCGCGCGGGGCTGGTTGAAACGGATGAATCGCGCGAACAGGGGCAATGGAAAACACGTCAGGTGACGTTTATCGACCCTGCGGCGTTACGCGGTGCCCTGGGCTTACCGGATACTGCCGCGCTGCGGGCGCAACTCGCGCAGCAAATCACCGTGCCGCCGCAGGACATCCGGCTCGCGCCACTATGGGGCGAACTGGCCGCACACCCGCCAGCGCGCGGCCTGGAACGTGCCGCATTGCTGCGCAAACTCGATACCTGGCTGGCCGAGAATCGCTTCGGCACGCGCCGCGACTTTGCCCTGTTCGCGCGCGGCACAACCAAGGCCGTGAGCAGCGCGGAATGGAAATGGCTGGAAACGCTGGCGGACTTTGACGGCTTCGGCATTGAGCGGCATGTACCCGCGCTGTGGCTGCGTGCGCCGCTGACACTGTGCTTTGGCGCAAAAACCCTTGATCTCTCGGCGATTCCCGACATGATCGGTCTGTCGCCGGAAACGCTGGCTTTGCTGGAGCATGTCAGCGGCGACATCGGCTGCTGGCGCATTGTCGAAAACCGCACCAGTTTCGAGCGCGTGGCGCGCGAACACGGCGCGACAGACGGCGTGATCTGGCTGCCGGGATTTGCGCCAGGGTGGTGGAAAGAAGCCGTGCGGCGCATCCTTCTCTATAAGCCCGCGCCGGCCGAAATCGCCTGCGACCCTGACCCTGCTGGCATCAACATCGCGCTGGACGCGGGCAACGTGTGGCAGGCCTGCGGCCTCGCGTGGTCACCCTGGAAGATGGCGGTGAACGAATTGATGCAGCTCAAGACGCACGTGCCACTGTCGAGCCATGATAAAGTCGTGCTCGAACGGTTGCTCGCCTGCGCGCTGCCGCCCGCCCTGCAGGCACTCGCGCAGTGGATGCACGAGCAGGGCGCAAAAGGCGAACAGGAAAGCTACCTGTAAGCGCCGGGGCACGGGAATTCGCCAAGCATGAAATTTTTGTAACTATTTGTTTTTATTGAGTTTTTTTAATGCCCAAGCTGATCGAAGTCAAAGTCCCCGCCATCGGCGACTTCAAGAATATCCCGGTGATTGAAGTGCTGGTGAAGCCGGGCGACACGGTCAAGCCCGAAGACGCGCTGGTCACGCTGGAATCCGATAAGGCCACGCTCGATGTGCCTGCGCCGGTGGGGGGCGTGGTCAAAGAACTCAAGGCGAAGATCGGTGACAAGGTGTCGCAGGGTTCGCTGATTTTGATGCTGGAAGTGGCGGATGCGGCACCAGCACAACCCGCCTCGACCGCGCCACCAGCGCCAACGACTCCATCCGCAATACTGAATCCTGAATCCTCAAAAGCCGACATCCAAACCGAGGTCCTGGTGCTCGGCGCCGGCCCCGGCGGCTACACCGCCGCGTTTCGCGCCGCCGATCTCGGCAAACAAGTGGTGCTGGTTGAACGTTACCCGTCGCTCGGCGGTGTGTGTTTGAACGTGGGTTGCATCCCGTCCAAAGCGCTGTTGCATGTGGCCAAAGTGATTACCGAAGCCGACGAAGCCGCGCACACCGGCATCACCTTCGGCAAACCCGCGATCGATATCGACAAACTGCGCGCGTGGAAATCCGCCGTCGTCGGCAAGCTCACCAAGGGTTTATCGGGGCTCGCCAAGCAACGCAAAGTGCAGGTGGTTACCGGGCGCGGCGAGTTTTCCTCGCCCCATACGCTGCGCGTTGAAACCGCCGAGGGCGTGAAAACCATCGCCTTTGAAAACTGCATTATCGCGGCGGGCTCGTCTGTGGCGCGTATTCCGGGCTTTCCCTACGACGACAAGCGCATCATCGACTCCACCGGCGCGCTGGAACTGGCGAATATTCCCAAGCGCCTGCTGGTGGTCGGCGGCGGCATCATCGGCCTGGAAATGGCGACGGTGTACGATGCGCTCGGCAGCAAAATCACCGTGGTGGAACTGATGGATGCGCTGATCCCAGGTGCGGATCAGGATATCGTCAAGGTGCTGCAAAAGCGCATCAGCAAGCGCTACGAAAAAATCCATTTAAGAACCAAGGTTTCCCATATCGAAGCGTTGAAGGAAGGCCTCAAGGTGACCTTTGATGCTGCAGGTACGTTGAGCACCGACACCTTCGACGCCATCCTGATGGCCGTCGGCCGCCGCCCCAATGGTCGCGACATCAAGGTCGATGCAGCGGGTGTCACGGTGAACGAACGCGGCTTCATTCTCGTCGACAAACAAATGCGCACCAACGTGCCGCACATTTACGCCATCGGGGACATCTGCGGCGAACCCATGCTGGCGCACAAGGCCACGCACGAAGCCAAAATCGCCGCAGAAGTGATCGCCGGACACAAGGCGTTTTTCGACGCGCGCACGATTCCGTCGGTGGCCTACACCGACCCCGAGATCGCGTGGATGGGTCTCACCGAAACGCAGGCCAAAGCGCAGGGCATCGAGTACGACAAGGCGGCGTTCCCGTGGGCCGCCAGCGGGCGCGCGTTATCCACCGGACGCGACGATGGCATGACCAAGGTGTTGTTTGATAAAACCACGCGGCGCGTGCTGGGTGCCGCCATCGTCGGCGTGAACGCGGGCGAGCTGATCGCCGAGACGGTGCTGGCGCTGGAAATGGGCGCGGATGCCGCCGATCTGTGCCTGACCATTCATCCACACCCGACCTTGTCTGAAACCGTAGCGTTCGCCGCCGAAATGGCGGAAGGTTCGATCACCGATTTGTATTTTCCGCCACGCACGCTGCGCAAGTAACGAACGCCCAACGCAAAGGCGCTGCACACACCCGCATGTCACAATCGATCATCAATACCGAGTTGTCCATCGAGGATCAGCAAGCCCTGCGGGTGCGGCGCTTCCTGATGGCGTCGGTGACCTAGCTGCTGGCCATCGCGATCGTGGCGCTCGGTACGGCGCTGCGCATCTGGGAAAGCCACGTGCTGGTGATTTACACCGTGGTAGTGACCGGTGCAAGTGTGATTTTTTACTGCATGATCCGCAGCGGGCTCAATCTGCGATTTACCGATCCCAGCCTGACGGCACCGCAGATCACCACCGCCGTCGCCGCACTCATGTATATCGCCTACAACGCCGGGCCGGTGCGCGGCATCGTCATGCTGTGGGTGCTGATGATCTACATGTTCGCGGTGTTCCGGCTGAAATCGAATCAGCTCTGGCCGCTGGCCGCGCTGACGTGGATCGCCTACGGCATGACCATCGGCCTGGTTTTTCGCACGCACAGCGAGACCATCAACCCTGCGGTGGAAATCTTTCAATGGCTGGTGCTCGGCGCGGTGCTCACCTGGTTCACCTTCATGGGCGGCTACGTCAGCAATATGCGTTCGAAGCTGCGGCGCAATGAGATTTTTTACCGCTCGATGTGGGAAACCGCGCACGATGCGATCGTGATTGTCGGTCCCAGCGGTCAGATCGATTATGCCAACCCGGCGGTGCACGGCGTGTTCGGCCACACCGCCGAGCAACTCACCGGCAGCGCTTTCACCTCGCGGCTGGCGAAAACCTCGCCCACGGCGCAATCCGACGCCTTCCGTCGCTACATCGACGGCGGACAATCCACCCGCGATTGGGACGCAGCGGAGTTGATCTTCACCCACGCCGACGGCACGGATTTCCCGGCCGAGGTGTCGGTCGATGAAATGATCGTCGAGCGCCGCCGCGCCTGCCTCATGTTCATCCGCAACATCGCCGCCCGCAAGCAGACCGAGCAGGCGCTGGTCAGCGCGCGCGAAACTGCCGAGGCCGCCAACCACGCCAAGACGCAGTTTCTCGCCAACATGACGCACGAAATGCGCACGCCGATGAACGGCATCATCGGCATGGCGGAAATCCTGCAGCAGGAATCGCTCAACGATGTCACGCGCGGTTACGTGGAAAAAATTCATCGCTCGGGCCGTGCACTGCTGGGCGTGGTGAACGACGTGCTCGACTTCTCGAAAATCGAGGCCGGCCAGCTCGACATGGAACGCGTGGTATTCAATCTGCCAGATGTCTTGCAGGGCGTCTACGACCTTTACGTCGAATCCGCCAACGCCAAGAATATCGAGTTGCGCTGGCACGTGCCGCGCACGCTGCCGCCGTTTGTGTTCGGCGATCCGTCGCGGCTGCGGCAGATGCTGTCAAACATCACCGCCAATGCCGTCAAATTCACCGAACGCGGCCACATCGAACTGCGTGCCTCGACCGAAGGCGCGGACATCATCCGCTTTGAAATCAGCGACACCGGCATTGGCATTCCGGCGGAAAAACAGGCGCAGATTTTCGATGCCTTTGTGCAGGTGGATGGTTCCGCCACGCGGCGCTTCGGCGGCACCGGCCTCGGGCTCACCGTGACGCGTCAGATCGTGCTGCTGATGGGCGGCGAAATCGGCGTCAGCAGCGAGCCTGGCCAGGGATCGCGATTCTGGATCACCGTGCCGTTGCCGCGCTCCGCCCAGCGGCAACCGGCACCCGCGCCCTCGCCAGTGACAACGGTCAACGCGCAGCAGTTTGCCGGCAAACAAATCCTGCTGGTCGAGGACGACGAAAGCAACGCTGAAATCGCCACCGTGCTGCTCGAGCTCTTCGGCCCCACGGTCACGCATACGGTCAACGGCGCGCTGGCAGTCGCCGCCTTTCGTAACAACACCTACGACATGGTGTTCATGGATTGTCAGATGCCGGTGATGGATGACCTCGAAGCCACGCGGCAGATTCGTACGCTCGAAAAAAGCGAACCCACGCGGGGGCATACGCCCATCGTGGCGCTCACCGCGCACTCGTTCGACGGCTATCGCGACGAATGCATCGCGGTTGGCATGGACGACTATATGACCAAACCCGTCAGCACCGACGACTTCAGAAATATGCTGAGCCGCTGGGTGGCTTAGTATTGCAGCAGCACAGCAACCCCTCTCCGGAACACACATGAAAACACCTCTCGAAGGCGTCAAGGTACTGGATTTGACGCACGCGCTGGCCGGCCCTTATTGCTCCACCATGCTCGCTGACTATGGTGCCGATGTGATCAAGCTCGAAGCCTTTGGCGAGGGCGACATCGCGCGCAGTTGGGGTGCCTTGCTGCCTGGCGGCGAGACCGCTTACTTCGCCGCGCTACACCGCAACAAAAAGGGCATTGAAATCAACCTCAAACACGCGCGCGGCAAGGCGATCTTTTTTGATATGGTCGAGCGTTGCGATGTGGTGATTGAAAATTTTCGCGTCGGCACGCTGAAAAAACTCGGCCTCGATTACGAAAAAGCCAAGGCCCGCAACCCCGGCATCATCTACTGCTCGATCTCCGGCTTCGGCCAGACCGGGCCGTATAAAGACCGCGCGGCGCTCGATCTGATACTGCAAGCCGAAAGCGGCATGATCAGCGTCACCGGCGAGCCGGGCGGACGCGGCGTGCGCTGCGGCGTCTCCATCGCCGATCTGACAGCGGGGCTGAATGCCGCGTTCGGCATCATGGCGGCGCTGCGCGTGAAGGAAAAAACCGGTCGCGGACAGCAGGTGGATGTGTCGATGATGGAGGGCCAGATGTCGCTCTTGAACACCCTCATCGGCAACTATCTGGCCGACGGCAAGCTGCCGGCGCAAATGGGCACGGCGTATACCGCGCTGACGCCCTATCAAACGTTTCACACCAAGACCCTCGATTTTGCGCTGGCGGTGGGCAGTGAAAAATTATGGAAAACATTCTGTCCGGCCATCGGCCACCCGGAACTCACCGATGATCCGCGTTATGCCATCAATCAACTGCGCACGAAAAATCGCGGCACGCTGATTGCGACCCTGCAGGAAATTTTCATGCAGCGCACCTTCGAGGAATGGGAATCCACGCTGCTCGGCAGCGGCATCCCCTTCGGCGCGCTGAACAACATCGCGCAACTGGTCGAGCATCCGCAAGTCAAGGCGCGCGGCTCGATGGTCGATATCGATCATCCGAAAATCGGCAAAACCCAAATCGTCGGCCCGGTGGCGAAGCTCTCCGAAACGCCGGGAACCATTCGCAGCATGTCGCCGTCGCTCGGCCAGCACACCGCCGAAGTGCTGCGCGAGTTTCTCGGCATGACGCCGGAGGCCATCGCCGAACTGCGCACGGACGGCGTGATCGCGAAAGCCTGAGCCAAAACGGTTATAACGTAACTATTTGTTTTTATTGATATTTTTAACTATTCAGCCTGAACAATAAATTCAAAAATATCCGCCACAGAGGACACAGAGGAATAGCGGTTCGCGGTTCGCGGTTCTCTGTGTCCTCTGTGTCCTCTGTGGCAAAAGGTTTTTTAAGGCTACTTTTTAAGGCTACTTCATCGCAGCCTTGAGCAACTCAATCACCTGCGGGATCGCCACCAACGCGCGCCCTTCGACCTGCTCTAGGGATAAGCCGCCCAGCGGATGCGCGATCATCACCAGCGGTAACTCTGGCGCACCGAATACGCGCGCCTGATTTTTACCCAGCGCGCGAAACGGCTCGGAGCAAATCACTGCGGTGGTCAAACCGCGTTTGGCCAGTTCCGTCATGTCGTGGACACTCCACGACGTGCACGCCCCTCAATCGGCCATGGCACTGATGACGACATCCGCCTCCGCCGCAAGTTTATTCAGCACTTCGGCGGGTGCAGCCATCGACACAAACGGCTTGCGCGCGAACGACACCGACGCCAGTGGCACTTCCTTCCTGACGCCTTCGACGATCATCTTCAACAAATGATCGGCGTTGCCCTTGCTGTTATCGAGCACGCCGAGGCGCACACCTTCGGCTTTCACTCGGCGTTGCGTGGTTAGCGCCGCGATCTGCCCCGGCACCGGCGCCGCCGGTATCACCAGTCTGACGGTGGGATTCATCGGTTTCCTTTTCGTTGAACTACAACACCGCGCGATTTTGACACGGGCGCGGCGCAATTCTTGCTTTCCTCATCGTCAAACAACCGTTTCCTGGGTCGCTTTCGCGTAAACAGCCCTTTTTTGCATCCACCGTGAACAAAGTCACAAAGCCAGCCGTGACAATTGTCACGAAGGTCATGAAGTATCCCCACACATAGCGCCGCGATTTGCCATCATGGAAGCGCAATATTGAATCAATACAATCACCAACAAGATCGTAAAACGTGACTGTCGAACGTTCACCATCGCCCTGATTATATCGAGACGCATATGGCCAATACTTCATGGGTAACCCCTTCCCCGCCGGTCGGCAGTATGCTGCCGGTGCAGCGAGTGCAGCGCATGAGCGACAGTCCGATCACGGCGCTGGCGCCTCATGCTGCCGCAGCCGCTGCACCGGCGCCAACCGATAGCGAACGGTTCATGCAAATCGTCCAGGCCACGGGGGCCGTGACCAGCCACTACGATCTGTTTTTGTTTCTGCAAAGCAAGGTGCAACACTTCATTCGGCACCAGATCATGATTGCCGCGTGGGGCGATTTTCGCGGCGACAAGCCGAAATTCGACGTGGTTTCCGCCCTGCCGGGCGTGCGCACCGATCTTCTCGCCGACTGCGGCATCGAGCCCATGCTGACGAACCTCTTTCACCGTTACGTCGCTGGCGGTCGCAAGCCGCTGCGGCTGGACAGCCAGCAAGTGGCCCCGGAAAGGCACATCAGTTGCAACTGCGCGCTGCACGAGGCGATCAAGGGCATGCGTTCGATCACCGTCTACGGCGTGCGTAACGAACGCGACAATCAGGACAGCCTGTATATCGCGTTGCACCCGGCGTGCACCAAGAAGGTGAATAACAAGGAATACTTTGCGTTTCTGGTCAACGCTGTGGTCTCCCAGGTTGACGTGGCGTTTCGCAAGGTCGCCGCACTGAAGCGGCCCATTGCCGAGGCTGTCGCGGGCGAGCTTCCGCTGCCGTCGATTGATCAATTCAGCGAACGCCAACTGAGCGTGCTCAGGTGGATGGTACAAGGCAAGAGCAATTCGGAAATCGCCGAGAAACTCAACATCAGCGCTTTCACGGTAAAAAATCACACGCAGCGCCTGTATAAAAAACTCGCCGTGTGCAACCGAACCGAAGCCGCGGAAAATGCCTCGGCTTCAAAACACCCCACGAAGTCTTCTGGAAGAAGCTACACTCGCATCATAACGCGGGTGCACTTCAGACTTGAATCCGCCCTCCAGCGCGCGAGCTCGTTCTTGACGTAGCCTGCGAACGCCACCGGCGTCGAATGCAGAAGCTCCACGCCCTGCGCGCCAAACTGCTCGCGTAACTCCAGCACACCCAGCGCGCGCGTGAGCGTTTCGTTGATTTTTTGCAGCACCGGCGGCGGCAAGCCTGCCGGGGTGAACACGCCGTACCACTGCACCACCTCAAAGCCCGGCAAACCCTGTTCGGCGAAGGTCGGCACATCGGGTATCGCCGCCATGCGCTTTTGCGTGGTGACGCCCAGCGCGCGCAGCCGCCCGCCACGCAGGTGCGGTTGTGCGGTAGACACCGTGCCGAACGAGGCCTGCACATGCCCACCCATGATGGCGATGATGGAATCGCCGCCGCCCTTGAACGGCACGTGCGTCAGCGGAATGCCGGCGGCGCGTTTCAGCAGTTCGCCCGCGATGTGCGGCGCGCCGCCGTAACCCGTCGAGCCATAACTTAACGCATCCCTTTTTGCCCAATGAATCAGATCGGGCAAGGTGCGCGCGGTTGACGCCGCCTGCACCGTCAGCATCACCGGCGTGATGGCGACATTGCTCACCGGCGTGTAATCGCGTACCGGGTCGTACGGCAGATTGGGCCGCAGCGCCGGGTTAATCGAAAACTGCGTCGAGGATCCCATCAGCAGCGTGTAGCCGTCGGGCGCGGCCTTGCCCACGAGTTGCATGCTGATCACGCCACCGCCGCCTGCGCGGTTGTCCACGATCACCTGCTGGCCCCACGCGTCGGTGAGTTTTTGCGCCAGCGCGCGCGCCAGCAAATCGGCCACGCCGCCAGGCACGAAGCCGACGATAAAGCGCACCGGACGCGTGGGGTACTGTTGTGACCAGGCTGAGGTGGGCAGCAGCGCAAGCAGGCACACCACAGCGGCGAACAGGCCGCGCAACGCGGTCTTGGGAATGCCATAGTTCAAATGCTTCTCCTGAATGGATCGCGAGGGGCAGCACGTATTGTGAAGCACGCAGCGCGATTGCGGCAGCGGCGATTCAACTTACAATCGCGCAACGGTCAATCACGAGTAAATTACATAACTATTTGATTTTATTGAATAAAATGTCTATCCGCTCTTGCAGGAATTTTCGCCCCATGGCTGGCGTCATCGCCATCGCCGCGCTCGCGTTGCCGTGCGTCGCGCCCGCGCAAGATTACCCCAGTCGGCCGGTGCGCTGGGTGCTGGGCTTCGCACCGGGCGGCTCGCCGGATTCCGTGGCACGCATCCTCACGCCGCAGCTCACCGCGCAATTGGGCCAAACCGTGGTGCTCGATAACCGGCCCGGTGCCAACGGCATACTCGCCGCCGACATCGTGGCGAAAGCCAATCCCGACGGCTACACCGTGTTGATCACCTCGGGCGCGTTCGCCATCAACCCCAGCATCGTGCGCAAGCTGCCGTTCGATACCATCAAGAGCTTCGAGCCGGTCACCAATATCTGTTCGTCCGAGGCCTTGGTGCTGGCGATCAACCCGGCGGTGCCCGCCAACACGGTGCAGGAGCTGATCCAATTGGCGAAACGCCCCGGCGCGAAATTCGCCTATGGCACTTCGGGTGTCGGCAACGTCACGCATCTGGCAGCGGCGCTGTTCGCCGTGCGCACCGGCACGCAGCTCACGCATGTGCCGTATAAGGGCGGCGGGCCGATGGCGGTGGCGCTGATCAGCGGCGAAGTGCAGATGGCGATTTCCAATCCCGGCACGCTGATCGGGCAAGTGCGCGCCGGGCGCATTCGCGCGCTGGCCTACAACGCCCCCACGCGCTCACCGCTACTGCCGAATGTGCCGACGATGATCGAAGCGGGTGTCAGCGGCATGGAATTCGACGCCAGTTGGTACGGCGTCTTCGCGCCCGCCAGAACGCAGGCGGCCATCGTCAATCGGCTACACAGCGAAATCCGCGCCGCGTTGAAAGCGCCCGCCGTGCGCGATGGCCTCGCAGCCATCGGCATGGAGCCGGTGGGCAATGCCCCTGGCGAATTTAAGCTATTTGTCGAACGCGCGATCAAACGCTACGCCGAGATCGTCAAGATCGCGGGGATACAGGCGGAGTAACGGTAACGCTCAAGCCGCCACGCGCCCGCTCACTAGTTTGTCAAACGTGCTTTCCGGGTTGATCAAGCCGCGTTCAACCATGAAGTCGTACGTGCGCTGAAACTCTTCCGGCGTATACAGCTCCGGGTGGTTGTAGCGTAGCCGCGGCAGATGCAGATCGGCGGGCGTAAGCTTGACGATATCCGTCGGCACTTCCTGCGTCAGATGGTGCAGCCAGGGCTGGATGTCCTGATTGATTTTGTCCACCGCGCGTATATGCGCGCGGCGCAGGGCGTGAAAAATACCGTCGTCCACTGAGGGGTCGGCCACTTCCAAGCCGTTGTAGTACGCCTCGCAAATGACCTTGAAGCCGAGTTTTTCGGCGGTGGAAATCCACGGCTCCATCACTGCGGCGGCGGCGACGCGGCCTTCCATCAGCGCTTTGAAGCGCTGGTTGGGGATGCCGATATGCAGCGTTTTCACCTGATCGCGTTTCATGTAGCCGGTCAGCATCGCCAGCGTGATGTAGTGCGAGCCGGCATGAAAATTCACCGCCACTTCAACGTTGGCGAGATCCTGCGGCACGTTGTACGGCGAATCGCCGCGAACGATGATCGCCTGCGTCGACACCGCCGCGCGCTTGGTGATCACCTTGACACCCGCGCAGGTGTCCTGCGTGCGGCGCATTTGCCCCCATTCGCAGGCATGGTAAACGGAAAACTCGCCCTTCTCGATGCCTTCGTGCCACAGAAACGACTGAATGGCGGTGTGCTGCTTTATCGGCTCGCCCGCTGCCGCTAGCATCGCCTTGCGCTTTTCCGGCAGCACCAGTTCAACATCCACGCCCTCAGCGGCAAAATAACCCTCCGCCTTGGCGACGATATCGGGCAACGAAAAAACCGCGTTGTTCAATTCGATGCGGGTGTGTTTTAGCGCTTGGGGCATGGCGATTCTCCGGCGATCAATGCAGTGAAAAATCAAAAGAAAACACGCGATCGTGCCGTGGTTGGCATCAGTATAGTTTAGCGCGCGGCGCCTTACAATTTACCCGGCGCTGGCTCAGTTTTGTTTCAATCCGAGTGATTTCACCACCGGCGTCCAGCGCGTAATCTCGCTGTCGACAAAGCGCTGCGCCTTGTCCGGCGTATCGTCGGCGGATACTTCCATACCGGCGTTGCTCATCACCTCCTGCAACCCCTTATCGGCTAGGGCAGTGCGCATCGCGACGGACACGCGATCGACAATCACGCCGGGCGTGGCTGCCGGCAGAAACAATCCCGCGAAATTCAGCGCGATCATGCCTGGCACGCCGGACTCGATGGCGGTGGGGATATCCGGCACGGTGGCCACGCGTTTTGCGGTGGTCACCGCGAGTACGCGCACGCGCCCGGCGCGGTGAAATTCAATCAATTGCGCGCTGATGTTCAGCACGCTGACCGGCACATGGCCGCCCAGCAAATCGCCCAACGCCTGCGCGCCGCCGCGATACGGCACATGCAAAATGCCCGGTGCGCGGATCAGTGATTTAAATAATTCCGCGCCCAGATGCGTGGCCGAACCGGTGCCCGCCGAGGCATAAGACAGCGCACGCGGATGTGCGCCCGCGTAAGCGACGAATGCCTTCATGGTTTTCACCGGCAACGAGGGATGTATGCAAATGGCCAACCCGCTTACCGCCACAATGCCGGCGGATTTGAAATCTTTCGCCGGATCGTAGGGGCGCGGCGTCACCGTCAGCGGCCCGACGAGATGCGTGCCCGCGCTGCCCAGCAGCAGCGTGTAGCCATCTGCCTCCGCGCGCGCCACGGCACTGGCGCCGATCACGCCACCCGCGCCGCCGCGATTCTCGATCACGATGACGCCGAGCGCCGTACGCATGCGCTCGGCCACCGAGCGCGCCACTGTATCGTTAACCCCGCCCGCCGGATACGGCACGATCAGTTTAATGGGGCGATCGGGGTAGGTGCCTTGCGCGGGTGCAGCGCCGCTAATGACGCACAGCGTGGCTGCGATCGCTATTAGCGCAAACCGATTCATGGGCATTGGTGGCGGATGGCATGCATCTGGCGTGTTACTCAACACGTATGTTCGCCGCCTTAACCACCTTTTGCCACTTGGGAATTTCCTGCGCGATCAGGGCCGCGAACGCGTCTGGTGTATTGGGCGCCGGTTCCAGACCCGCCGTGGAAAACCGCTTGCCAACTTCGGGTGAATTGAGCATTTTGCCGACTTCGCCAGCGGTCTTGCCGACGATATCGCGCGGCGTGCCGCCCGGAAACACCAAGCCGTACCACACATCGTAAGCGTAGCCCGGCACGCCGGATTCGGCGACCGTCGGCAGTTCGGGTGCGAACTGCGTGCGTTTCGCGCCGGTAACCGCGAGCGCCTTCAAACGGTTGCCTCTGACGTGCGGCAAGATGGTCGCCAGCCCCGCCAGCGCGATGTGAATTTCACCGGACATGGCCGCTGTGACCGCCGGATTGCTGCCCTTGTACGCCACGTGCGTGAGACGCATGCCGCTGTTCAACGCCAGCAGTTCCACGCCCAGATGCGTGGCCGAGCCGCTGCCGCCGGTGCCATAGGTAATCGAATCCGGCTTGGCCTTGGCCGCCGCGATCAACTCCTGCAACGTATTCGGCGCAAAGCTGCGCGACGCCGCGATCACGAACGGCTGCACCGCCGCCAGCGACACCGGCGCGAGATCCTTACGCGGATCGTAGGCCAGATTGCGCTCGATCGCGGGCGCGAACGACAAGTGCCCGACGCTGCCCAGCAGCAGGGTGTAGCCATCCGCCGCGGATTGTTTGGCGACCATCGTCACCGCCGGGATGCCGCCGCCACCGCCGCGATTGTCCACTACCACGGTTTGCCCCCAACTCTCGAAAAAACCCTGTGCCAGCAGCCGCGCGATGATGTCAGTGCCCCCACCCGGCGCGCTGGGCACGACCAAGCGTATCGACTTCGCAGGATAGGCCGCGGCGGTCTGCGCGTGGCCCGCAATAGGCACAGTGGACACGGTGCAGAGGAGCAGGCCGCCGATGGCGGATAACAATGGCTTCATGGACGACATTCCTGGTAATTTACAACGCGAGTAACTGTTCGGTGTCGATGGCAAAACATCCTCACCGCAGAGGCGCAAAGACGCAGCGATTACGCAGAGAAATGCTTTTTCTCTGCGGGAATTCTCTGCGTCTTTGCGTCTCTGCGGTGAAGGGGTTCACTGCGGCTGAATACCAATCAGTTTGGCGATGTTCGCCTGCCGCACGATATCACTCTTGAGAAAGGCAGCGAACTCTTCCGGCGAAGCGCCCACCGGGAAATAATCCGCATCCGCGAAATATTTGCGCACCTCCGGCGAAGCAAGCGCCTTGACGGTTTCACCGTGCATGCGTCGCACGATGTCGCCGCCAACACCCAGCGGAAACCACAGACCGTGCCAGCAGACGAGGTTGTAACCGGCAAGCCCGGCTTCATCGATCGTCGGCACCTCGGGCTGCGTGGGCACGCGGCGCGGCCCCGCCACACCCAGCGCACGCAGGCGGCCAGCCTGCACATAGGGCCGTCCCACCGACGGCGTTACGAACATCAGCTCGACATGCCCGCCAACCACGTCGGTAAACGCCGGTGGATTGCCTTTGTACGCCACGTGCGTGAGGGCTATTCCCGCCATCGACGCAAACAGCGCGCCGGTGACATGCTGCGGGCTGCCGATCCCGGCGGAGGCATAGTTGATCTGACCCGGCCGTGTTTTCGCCAGTGCAATGAGTTCCTTCACCGAGCGCGCGGGCAGCACCGGATGCACCACCAGCAAATTGCCGGAGGTCACGTTGGTCTGGATGATGGGAGTGAAGTCCGCGAGCACGTCGTAAGGCAACTTCTTGTAATAGGCGGCGTTGGAGGTGTGCGAGCAATTCTGCACCAGCAGGGTATAGCCGTCGCGCGGTGCCCTGGCCACCACTTCGCTGCCGATGGTGCCGCTCGCGCCGGGGCGATTCTCAATCACAAACGGCTGTCCCATCGACTCGACAAAACGCTGCGTGAACACGCGCACCAGCGACTCCACCGGGCCGCCCGCCGGAAATGGCGCGACCACGCGCACCGGTTTGGCAGGATAGGCGGCGGGCTGCGCATGGGCGGCGGACGCGGCGGCCACGCAGGCTATGCGCATCATCCAAAAAACCATCAGCTTCGCCATGTGCCGGCCTACGGCAGGAAAACGAGGGAGAACCATAAGAAAAGCATCGCCCGTTATGCGCTGACCACCACGGCCAGAACGCCAAGACTATAGGGCCGCCGGGAAATAAATAAAAGGTGGCGTCCGTTCCGGCGTGGGTGACGGCGTGCGAACGCCCCACAGTGGCAATAAAAATATCAATAAAAACAAATACTTACATTAAGGCAATGACCGAACGCATTGCACACGCCCCGCGGCTTCTGCTAAACAGGCGCGATGCAAACTTCGTTGTTCCGGCACGCCGCGTTTACGCGCTTTTGGGTGGGCGATATCGCTTCCACGCTCGCCAACCAGATGCTGGTACTGGCGGTGGGCTGGCAGATTTACGATATCACCAACAGCGCGCTCAGTTTGGGGCTGGTGGGTCTCGCGCATTTCGGCGCGCAATTGTTGTTCACGCTGCCAGCGGGCCACGCCGCCGACCGCTACGAGCGGCGTCACATCATGACGATCTGCCAGGGCATGCAGTGCGCGGCAGCGGTCACGCTGGCGGCTGCCAACCTGGGTGGCTGGATCAACGCCGAAATCATTTACGCCTGCGTGGCGCTGGCCGGCATCGCGCAAACTTATCAGAATCCGGCAATGCGTTCGCTGCTGCCGTCGCTGGTGGGCGAGGCACTGCTGCAACGCTGCATCGCGTTTCACGCGGCGGCGAAGAAAACCGCGGTGATCGCGGGCCCTGCGCTGGGCGGCGTGGTGTACTTTTGGGGCGCCAGCGCGGTGTATGTCAGCAGCGCGGTGATCTATGCGCTGGCCGGTGTGATTCTCATCGGCATCCACGTCACTCACGCTGCGCGTCAACCTGAGCCGCTGAGCTTGCGCTATGTGTTCGGCGGCCTTAATTATATTTTTAATAAGCCCGTGATACTCGGCGCGATCTCGCTGGATCTCTTTGCCACGCTGCTCGGCGGCGCGGTGGCGCTGATGCCCATCTTCGCGCGCGACATTCTGCAAACCGGCCCGCTGGGGCTGGGCCTGTTGCGCTCCGCACCCGCGCTGGGCGGCGTGCTGGCGTCGATCTATCTGGTGCGTTCGCCGCTTACCCACAGCGTGGGCAAAGTGCTGTTTATCTGTGTGGCGATTTTTGGCCTGACCACGGTGGTGTTTGGGCTATCGACGTGGCTGCCGCTGTCGCTGCTGGCGCTGACCATAATGGGTGCGGCCGACATGGTGAGCGCGGTAATCCGCATGTCGCTGGTGCAACTCGAAACGCCCCCCGAAATGCGTGGCCGCGTGAGCGCCGTGCACTCGCTGTTTACCGGCACCTCCAATCACCTGGGGCAATTTGAATCCGGCGTCACTGCGGCATGGTGGGGCACCGTGCCCGCCGTGGTGGTGGGCGGCGTCGGCACGCTGGTGGTGGTGGGGCTGTGGTTACGCTGGTTTCCCGAGTTGCTGCGGCGCGAGCACCTGGGGGCACGACGGGAATAATCCCTCAGGCGCTACAACATCTCCAGCTGCCGCGCGCCCTTGGGTGGCGGAAAAATCTTATTCAGCTCGGCAATCTGCGCGGCGCTCAGCGTGATATCGCGCGCGGCGGCATTTTCTTCGACGCGCGCAGTCGTCGAAGCTTTTGGGATCACGATCATTTCATCCCGCGCCAGCAGCCATGCGAGCGCGAGTTGCGCGGGCGCGATGCCGGACTCCATGGCCAGTGCCGCGAACTTGGCATTTTTAAGGAGCCGCGCTTGTTCCAACGGCGAGTACGCCATCACCGGCACGCCACGTGCGTGCAGCCACGGCAGCAGATCCCACTCGATGCCGCGCCGCGACAGGTTGTAGAGCAACTGATTGGTCGCGGTGGCGTCGCCGCTCGCCGCCCACCAGTCCTTGCACTCGGCGAGATCGAGATTGCTCACGCCATAGTGGCGTATCTTGCCGGCGCGCTGCAATGTGGTGAGCGCCTCCAGCGTTTCGGCGAACGGTACGCCGCCATTCCAGTGCAGCAGATACAGGTCGATGCGATCGGTGTGGAGATTTTTCAGACTGCGCTCACATGCCGTCACCGTGCCGCGCCGTGAGGCGTTGCCGGGCAGCACTTTGCTGACGATGAACACGTCGTCGCGCCTGCCGACGATGGCTTCGGCGATTAGTTGCTCCGCGCGGCCATCGCCGTACATTTCGGCGGTGTCGAGCAGCGTCAGCCCAAGATCGATGCCGCGCCGCAACGCGGCGATTTCATCCGCGCGCGTGGCGGGGCTGTCACCCATGTTCCAGGTGCCTTGCCCCAGCGCGGCAACCTTTTCGCCAGCCGGTAACGTTACGGTTTTCATCTACGCATGGTAATCGCGGATGAGTGAAAGTGAAACTGGATTCTTCAGGCCAGACACGATACTCTTGCCGCCGCAATAACTTCCCGAATTGTCCCACTTGCGTGAGCCGCCCGCGCCCACGCACCACCCGCGATGAATCCCAAAGTCCTGATTATTGATGATGAAGACGATTCCCTCGATATCCTTGGGAGTTTTATCGGACGCCATTTTGCCTTTGACGCCGCGCGCAGTGGCCCCGAGGCGCTGACGGCAGTGGTGGCGGGTAATCCGGAGATCATCCTGCTCGACGTGGAAATGCCCGGCGGCATGAACGGCTATCAGGTGTGCCGCGCGTTGAAAGATAGCGAAGCCACGCGCCACATCCCGGTGATTTTTATTTCTGCCCACACCGGCGCGCAAAACCGCCTGCAGGCGTACGAATCCGGCGCCGACGATTACGTCTCAAAGCCGTTTAACGCCACCGAGATCAAGTACAAATTCGATCTCGCGCTGGCTAATCAGGCCAAGCGCAACGAGCTCGCGGAAAAAGCACGCAAGGCCACCAGTGTCGCCATGCTGTCGCTGCGCGAAGCCGCCGACTCCGGCGTGGTGCTGGGGTTTTTAAGCGACATTATCCGCCAGACAGATCTCGAAGCCATCGCCGCCACCACGCTCGCGACGCTGCGCAAGTTCCGCCTGGCCGGCGCGGTGCAGATGCGCGACGGCGAACTGCGTCTATCGCGCAACAGCGAGGGTGCCTGCACCCCGGTGGAAGACGGCGTGCTGACCGAAATGGCGCACCAGCAACGCATCGTCGATCTGGGTAGCCGCTCGGCGTTCAACTACCGGCGCGCCACCATCGTCGTTTACGACATGCCGCTGCACGATATGGCGTTTTACGGCCAGCTCAAGGATACGGTCGTCAAAATGGCCGAGGCGCTGGATGTGCATCTGAACGCGCTGGAAGACATCAACGCGGCGATTACTTGCGGCGATACGCTACGCGACCTCTGCGCCCAATTGCAGACGCAGCGCGACAGCTACCGGCAAGCGCTCGACGCGTTGGCCGAGCGTCTTGATCGGGCTGCCGCCGACCTGCCCGACACTCAGCACGCCGCACTGCGGCAACTCGCCCACGACGCACGTGCCCGCGCACAAAGCGCCCTGGCGCAAGGCGCCGACATGGAAAAACAGTTGGCCGCGGTGGCCGCAATCAGCGCGATCCCCGCGCGAACGGCCAAAGGAAGCGGGGCGGCTGGCGGCGGCGAGCGTTTTAACAGCGTCGAGCTGTTTTAGCGTGGTGGCACGGCAGGCGCGCAGGCACCCGCACCGCACGCGCTGCATCAATCCTGCCGCAACCCTAACTGTTTGATTATTCTGGAATATTTTCCCACATTCGTTTTGATGGTGATGGCGAACTCGGCGGGTGTCGCACTCGCCGGTTCAATGCCCTGACTGTAAAAGCGCTCGCGCACGTCGGGTTGCGCGCCTATCGTTTTCAGTTCATTCGCCAGTTTGTTGACGATGGCGGGCGGCGTATTCGCGGGCGCGACCACACCGTACCATTGCTCGGCTTCGTAGCCTTTCACACTCTCGGCGATGGTGGGCAAATTCGGCTGACGCGTGGTGCGTTTGGCGGAGCCCACGCCCAGCATGCGCAGCCTGCCCGTGTCGACATGCGGCAGCGCCAGCCCGATGGTCGAAAACGCAAACTGTATTTGCCCCGAGAGCAAATCCGACACGCCCTGCGCGCCGCCTTTATACGGCACGTGCAAGGTTTTGATGCCGGCCATCTGATCGAAAATTTCCGCCGCGAGATGTGTGCCGGTACCGGTGCCCGATGAAAAATAATTCAGTTCGCCGGGGCGCGCTTTCGCCAATGCGATGAATTCCCCAGTAGATTTCGCCGGCAGCGACGCGTGAATCATCAGCGCCAGCGGCGCAGACGCCACCATCGTCACCGGCGCATAGTCGCGCACAAATCATACGGCGGGCGCGCGAGCAGCGTCATGCTGATCGCCTGCGTGGTCACCGACGACATCAGTAGGGTGTAGCCATCGGGTGCCGCCTTCGCCACAAACTCGGCGCCAATATTGCCTGCGGCTCCCAGCCGATTGTCGATGAGAATTTGCCGTCCCCAGCTGTCAGTGAGCTTCTGACCGAGAATACGGCCCACCACATCCAGCGCGCCGCCCGCAGCGAACGGCACCACAGGCGGATGGATTTTTCGGGATAATTGTTTGCGCCTGTTTGCGCTTGTGCGGCAGCGGCAACGAAGGCGGCTGTCGCCATGAATAACAGACCCGTTTTGGTCAACATGCCATATCCTTCGTATCATTCGCGTGGCAGCGGGATTGACGCGGTTGGTGTTGCGTTTTTTCCCCGCTCACTCGTGGATCGATTATAGCCCCGCCGATTGACCAGCAGCGTGAATCACCCTAGGGAAACGCGGATTTAATAAGGAATTTTGCCAACGGAGGATG
>CAMBGJ010000025.1 GCA_945865805.1 Bordetella parapertussis | reverse complement strand
GCTCCAACCTGTTCGGCGATATTTTGTCGGACCTGGGCCCAGCGGCCACTGGCACCATCGGCATCGCGCCCTCGGCCAATATGAATCCGGAAAAATTATTCCCGTCATTGTTCGAGCCGGTACACGGCTCCGCCCCGGATATCTACGGTCGCAACATCGCCAACCCAGTGGGCATGATCTGGGCCGGCGCTATGATGCTCGATCACCTGGGCTGCCCGGAAGCTGGTGCGGCCATCGTCAAGGCGATTGAAAACGTGTTGCAGGAAGGCCCAAAAACGCCGGACCTGCGCGGTAAGGCCAACACCACCGATCTGGGCAAGGCTGTTGCAGAGATGTTGAAGTAGCAGGCCGCCGGCGCCCCTGATGCCGTAGCGCCATCGCCGATAGTCCATCGGCGATGGCCCTGGCAAGCACGACGTGGCGCCGCTGTCTCCTGCTATGATGGAAGGACTCCCGGAGGCTGATTGATGAGACTGTCAATATCCACGAAGCAGATGCGTATCACAGCCCTGCTGCTGATCGCGGCGTGCCCGGCTGCGGCCCAGGGTCCGAACACGCAGAACTATCCCCACAAACCCATCCGCTTCATCAGCCCGAATGCGCCGGGCGGCAGCACCACGGCACTGGCGCGCCTGATCGGCCAGCGCCTTACGGAAAACTGGGGCCAGCAGGTGATCGTCGATAATCGGCCCGGCGGCAATGGTTACATCGGCGGTGAAGCCCTCGCGCGCGCCACGCCGGATGGCTACACGCTGATGTTGATTTCGCCCACCCACATCATTACGCCGCTGCTGATTCCAGCACCCTACGATGCGATCAAGAATTTTGCGCCGGTTGCCGCCATCAGCAGCACCGAGTTCCTGCTGGTGGTGCACCCTGCGCTGGCGGCACAATCGCTGCAAGACTTGATCGCGCTGGCCAAGGCCAAGCCCGGTCTACTCAACTACGCGTCGTCGGGCAGCGGCAGTCCGACCAATCTGGTGACCGAGATGTTCAGCATGGCGACTGCGGTCAAAATGCAGCATATTCCGTACAAAGGCGGCGGGCCGGCGCTGATCGATCTGATCGGCGGGCAGGTTCAGCTCGCGTTCCAGATACCGATTTCGGCGATTCCGCATGCGCAAGGCGGCAGGCTGCGCGCGATCGCGGTTTCCGGCGAGACGCGGTTGGTCGCCCTGCCGCAAACGCCTACGTTCACCGAAGCGGGCCTGCCGGGATTCCGCATCACCTCGTGGTACGGCATTCTGACGACGGCGGGCACGCCGCCGCCCATCGTCAACAAATTATCCGCCGAGGTGGCGCGCTACCTGACCTTTCCTGATCTTAAGGAAAGGTTGCTGACGCAGGGCATGAACGTGCTTACCGCGAATCCGGTACAATTCGCCGCGATGATGAAAAGCGACACCGCCAAATACGCGCAAGTGATCAAGACCGCCAACATCAAGGCGGATTGATTTCACACCGGCATACGCCGCGTTACGCCGCCGCCCGCGCCGCTACCGCAGGTTGATTATTGACCGAAGCCGCCATCAACTTCGCGGCCTGCCGCACGTCAGTCAGCGTTTCAAACGATTGCAGCATGTCGTAGACACGGCTGACCGCGGCAGGGGCCAGCACCTTGACTGCGCAATCCCTGAACTTCGCCTCCAGACGATCCGGCGGCACCAGATTTTGCGGCCCGCGCAACGGCTGCTCGACACGCGTGGTGTAACGCTGGCCGCTGGTGGTGGTGACGATCATCTCGCATTCGAAGTGTTCGTCCATGCCCTTTGGCTGGTGCGCATGCGGTCGCGTCTCGATACGTTGTAACAGACTGCGCAAGGGCGTATCGCGGTAGGCATCGCCCTCGAAATGCGCGAACGACACATCGCCGTGCATCAGCGCGCGCGCCACGCAATATTGCACGCTGAATTTGGCATCCAGCGTGCTGCGCGGATCGGGCCGGTTGGTATGCGCCAACGCGCGGGCGTGGGTCACCGATTCGATGCGTGCGACGTTGGCGGGGGTGAGTTGATGTTGCTGGCGCAGCGAAATCATGGCGTCGATCGCCGAGTGCGTGCTGCCGCAACAGGGATATTGTTTCAGCCCCACGCCGGGCGCGAGAATTTCCAGCGGACTCGCCCAGTTTTCCAGCACGCGCGCCGCATCGTAATTGCCCGCACCGTTAAACACCTCGAAGAAACCCTGCTTGTGCTCGAAGGCTTCCGGGCTCGAGGTGAAACCTTCCTTCGCCAACAGCGCCGCATACAAACCGTTACGCGAACACTGGCCCGCATGCAGCGGTTTAACCATGGTGCCAAAATTGGCCTTGACGCCCGCAGCCAGCGACACTGCAATGCCAAGCGCTGTGGCGGTTTGTTCAACACTTAAGCCGAGCAACCGCGCGCTCGCTGCCGTGGCGCCGAATACGCCCAGCGTGGCGGTCGGGTGCCAACCCTTTTCGTAATGATGCATATGCACGCCGTGACCGATCTTGCCCTGCGTTTCGAAGCCAACGACGTACGCCAGAATCACATCGCGCCCACTGGCACCGATCTCTTCGCCCAACGCCAGAATCGCCGGTAACAGCGCGGCCGAAGGGTGGCCTGCGAGTGCGTTGTTGCAGTCGTCGTAATCCAGCGCGTGCGCCGACGTGCCGTTGATGGTCGCCGCTTCCAAAGGCAAAGCATACTGCGACGTGCCCCAGATCAGACTGGGGCCACTATCGCGTCCGCCAGTCAGCACCTTGCGCGCTATACGCGGCCCCTCTTCATCTGCGCCGGCAAACGCACAGCCCAGCGTATCAACGAGGGAAATTTTCGCCCAGCGAACCGCTTCGGCGGGCAGGTCTTCATAGCGCAGGGCGGTGATGCGTTGCGCGAGTTGCGTGGCTATCGTCATGGGGAATCCTTGAGTTGTATAAAAAAATTAATTAAATCAAATACTTATGGCTATCCCGGCGGCGGCAGCTTGGCGTCGCGCACCGCTTTCGTCCAACGCGCCAGCTCGATGCGCATAAATTCGCGAAAATCCTGCGGCGAGCCGCTGGTCGGCACCATGCCGATTTTTTCCACGTATTTGATGAACTCGGTGTTCGTCAGCGCGCGCTGCATTTCCGCATGGAGCTTTTTCACGATCGGCGCGGGCGTGCCCGTCGGCCCCAGCAGACCATACCAGCCGTCGCCATGAAAACCAGGCACGGTCTCGGCGACCGTGGGCAAATCGGGCATGGCGCTCAAGCGTTTCAAATGGCCGGTGGCGAGCGCGCGAATTTTCCCGCCTTGCACCAGCGACTGCGTACCGGTGACGCTGCCGATAAAAACCTGTATGCGTCCGCCGATCAGATCTAGGGTCGCGGGGGCAGCGCCTTTGTACGGCACATGCAAAAATCGCGCGCCGCTGGTGGTGTTGATCAATGCAATGCACAGATGGCCCAGCGAGCCCGCGCCGGTCGAGCCGAAAACGATTTTGTCCGGTTGCGCTTTCGACAGATCGATCAACGTTTGCATGTCCTTCGCGGGCACCGAAGGATGCACCACCACCAGTTGCGGCACATAGGCCGCGAGTCCGATCTGCTCGAAATCCTTCAGCGGGTGATAATCGAGCTTGCCGCCAAACGCGGGATTGGAACCCAGGCCCGAGGACGAGCCGAGGATCAGCGTGTAACCATCGGGCGTGGCTTTGGCCGCAAGCGTGTGCGCGATCGCGGTGCCGGCGCCGGGGCGATTGTCGGCCACCACCGGCTGCGCGAATTTCTCCGCAAGCCATACGCCCAACGCGCGGCCCAACGGATCGGCCGAGCCGCCGGGTGGAAACGGGATAATCATGCGTATCGGCCGCGTCGGATACTCCGCCTGCTGCGCCAGCGCCGCTGGCGCTGCCATGGACACTACAAGACCCCAGAGAACCGCCGTGCACCTGGAATGCGCCCACATGGTCATGTCTCCTCCAACGCGATAGAGCCGACATCGTAACGCTTTTGGCGGCTGTCGCAAATCCCGCGACGCCTGCGTTACCCGATCCATACTTCACGCCAACGCCTTACCTTTGTAACCTTTTTAATTGCACTGTGTTACAAAATTTCCTAAGAAACTCCTTCCCCTTGAGGGGGAAGGCGGGGATGGGGGTGGGGTGGACGCAGCCGCCCCCCATCCCCACCCTAGCCCTCCCCTTGAAGGGGAGGGAATTTTCTTTGTGACACAGTGCAATTAACTGACCTCGGTAAATCAGCGCCCCGCCGTGCGTATCGCCGCCCCGCCGCCGGGCAGCGCGATCTGGCTGGTCTCGCGCAGGGTGCTACCATCAAAATCGAACACCTGGATGTTGCGCTCCACCATGTTCTGCACCAGCAGCGTGCGCCCGTCGGCGGAAAACGCCACACCCTGCGACCAGCCGCCAATCGGCGCTTGCGCAACAGGGGTCAGTCGCGTGCCGTTCAGTTCAAGCACCACCAGCTTGCCACGCGGCTGATAAAACGGTGACGACGCCGGACGGTTTGACCCCTCCTGTGCAACCACCGCGCACCAGCGGCCATCGGCGGACAGTTTGATGCCTTCGGGCGTCGTGCCCACGCTCACGGTGTTGACCGTGCGCGGCGGATCGAGGCGTAAATCGATCACGCTCACGGTATCGACATCGCCCTGCCCGCGCCCCATGCACGCCACCACCGCCACCGCGCCGTCCGGCGTGATATCCGCGCCATAGGGCCGGAAGCCCGCGTAAAACGTGCGGTCGGTCACCGTGACCAGGTCGCCGTCGATGCGTAACAGCGTCAGCCCGTGATCGCCGTCGCGCGTCACCAGCGCACGCTTGCCGTCGGGCGTGATCACCACGTGGCTCGGACTGGATTTGGCGTCGCCCAGTTGCAGCGTGCCGGCGGGCGTCAGGGTCTTGCCGGCGATGGTGAACACCGACACCGTGCCCGCGCCGCGGTTCGCCACCAGCGCCAGCGTGGCGGCGGCATTGATCGCGATGCCGGAGGCGCCCGCGCCAGCGTGCAGCGTTTGAATCACGCACGGCGGCGTGGCCTTGAGATCGATCACGCTCAACACATCGTTGGGGATGATTTTTGTGGCGTCCGCCAGATCAAGCTGCGTCGCCGCGCTCACCAGCGCCAGCGATTCGTCCGGCGTGACCGCCACGGCGTAAGGCGGGCCAGCCACGCTGGTGGGCACCGCCACCTCGGCGATGACTGCGGGCGGCGTGCGCGTCAAGTCGATGATACTGACGCTATCGGGCGGCGCATTTTTAACGGCGCGTGTCGCGCCGTTTTCAAGCTGAACCTTGGCGTCGTTCGCCGACACCGCCAGTGTGTACGTTGCGCTCATTGCGGGCATCCTTGTACGGATTGAAAGTTGCTACCGGCACAATGATACTGCGATCACGCCGTATCGCGACTATCCGTACCGCCCGTACTCCACGCCGGATGAATAGCGGCAAAGCCGTCTGTTCGATCCGGCGGAATTAAAATGGCGCTTCAGCGTCTGGTTTAATACGTCTTGTACTGCAAATATTTGCCACTCAAAATGATCTGCACACGGTCGCCGTTGGGGTCGGGCAAACGCGTCATGTCCATTTTGTAATCGATCGCGCTCATGATGCCGTCGCCGAATTCCTCGTGGATCAGTTCCTTGAACGTGGTGCCGTAGACACTCACCAGTTCGTAAAAGCGATAGATCAGCGGATCGGTTGGCACTGCCGTGGGCAACGAGCCTTTATACGGCGCCTGTTGCAGCAGCAGAATCGCGTACGGCGGCAGGCCCAGCAGTTTGCCGGCGGCTTCGGCCTGCGGCTTGGTCATTTTCATTTGGCCCAGCAGCGCTGCGGTCGTCCATTCCTTGCTCTGGCCCACCACCTTGGCGATCTTCGCCCAGGTGAGTCCTTTCTTGAGGCGCGACTCGACCACCAGTTCGGTAACGTCGTGGCGGGTCATCGGTTTGTGTACGCTGGCGGCGGCGAGCAGGGCTTCGGGAGCATCGTTTTTCTTCATTTAAATCTCCTTTAAAAACAAATACTTACGTTTATCTAAAATTAACAACTACCGGGGATCGTTCAGCCGCGATGGGTAACGGCTGCTTGGGCGCGGGGGGTTCCGGCTGCGTCTCCACACCCGGCATCACCAGCGGCGGATTTTTCGCGTCGTAACCTGCGGGCAGTTCCTCGCTGAAGCGTTTGGAACGGCTCACCAGAAAATCCACCAGATGATTGCGGATGGCGTAAAAGCGCCGCTCTTTGTGCAGCGTTTCGCGCGTGCGCTCGCGGGGCAAGGTGTTGACCACAATCTCGGCGATGCGCGCGTGCGGCCCGTTCGACATCAGCATGATCTTGTCGGACAGCAATATTGCTTCATCAACATCGTGCGTGATCATGAACACGGTCTGGTGCGTGGCCGCGCAGATTTTCTTCAGCTCTTCCTGAATGTTGCCGCGTGTCAGCGCATCGAGCGCGCCGAAGGGTTCATCGAGCAGCAGCATTTTCGGTTCGATGGCGAAGGCGCGCGCAATGCCCACGCGCTGCTTCATACCGCCGGAAAGCTCCGAGGGCTTTTTATGCTCCGAACCGGTAAGGCCCACCAGCGCCAGATATTTCGCGCAATGCGCATCAATTTCCTTCGTCGATTTATCCGGCCAACGCGAACGTACCGCGAACTCAACGTTCTTCTTCGCAGTGAGCCACGGCATCAACGCGTGCCCCTGAAATACCACGCCGCGCTCGAGACTGGGGCCGGCCACTTCGCGGCCATCCATCACCACGTTGCCGCGGCTCGCGCTGTCAAGGCCCGCGAGCACATTCAGAATCGTGGTCTTGCCACAACCCGAGTGTCCGATGATGCAGACGAATTCGCCTTTTTCGATGTTGAAATGCACATCATCGAACACCGTCAGATCCATCTTGCTGCGAACGCCCGGAAATATTTTTGCCAGACCTTCTGCATGCAGAAACGAAGTGCTCATGTTTTACTCCACGTAGGTGACGAACTTCTGCAACATCCCGAATAGCAGATCAAGCATCATGCCCACCACGCCGATCATCAGAATGGCAAAAATTACGTTGGTGAGCGACAGGTTGTTCCACTCGTTCCACACGAAGTAGCCGATGCCGGTGCCGCCAACCAGCATTTCGGCGGCCACGATCACCAGCCACGCGATGCCCATCGAAATGCGCATGCCGGTCATGATGGTCGGCGCGGCCGCCGGCAGAATCACCAGAAAGGCCTTGCGCATCACGCTGACTTCCAGTGTGCGTGCCACGTTCAACCAGTCACGCCGCACCGAGGCCACGCCGTAGGCGGTGTTAATCAGCATCGGCCACACCGAGCAGATGAAGATCACGAAGATTGACGAGGTGGCCGAGTCCTTGATGGTGTAGAGCGCCAGCGGCATCCACGCCAGCGGCGATATCGGCTTTAACACCTGGATGAATGGATCAAGCGCCCGGTACAACAGCGGCGACATGCCGATCATGAACCCCAGCGGTATCGCCACCAGCGCCGCCAGCAAAAACCCGCCCATCACGCGCGCCAGCGAATACGCGAGCTGTATGCCGATGCCTTTATCGTTCGGCCCCTTGTCGTAAAACGGATCGGACAAATGCTTTTTCACCGTTTGCGCCATTTGCAGGGGCGTGGGCATGCCGTCACTCTTTTTCGCGCTCTTGCCCATCAATTGCTCGTACTCGGTGAGTGCGCCGCCAACCTTTTCATTGGTCACCGTGGCGGAGTGCCAGATACCTAGCAGAAACAGAAAAATCACCAACGACAAAGCCCCCGCTCTGACACCCATACTTTTTTCCATGGCGGCTTTCTCCTAGACTCGTTTGATGGCGAAACTCGATACGTACGCATCCGGCGCGGTGTGATCGAACACCTTGCCCATGACGGTGATTTTTTTGTAGCTGTCCGACGGCGGCTTGTAGCCCATCGCGGCCATATGTTTGCGCGCGTCGGTGAGCAGATACACCTGCTCGGTCAAATCCTTCCAGCGCACCTCCCCCTTGATGTAACCCCAGCGTTTCATCTGCGACAGAATCCACGTCGCCATCGAGTACCAGGGGAAGGGATCGAAATCGATGCGCGCGGGATCGGTTTTCACATTGCCCAGTCCGTCGGCGTAGCGGCCTGTCAACACCTGCTCCAGCACCGCCACCGGTTGATTCAGATAGTTCGCCGGCGCGATGGATTCGGCGATGGTTTTGCGGTTGGCCGGGTCGCGCGCCAGCGCTGCGCCTTTTAACACCGCACGGAACAGCGCGGCAAACGAATTCGGCGCTTCCTTAATGAAGGCCGCAGGCGCGCCGAATGAACAACACGGATGGCCATCCCACAACTCCTTGGTCAACAGGTGAATAAAGCCCACCTCCTCGTACACCGCACGCTGATTAAACGGATCGGGGCCCAGATAGCCGTCGATGTTGCCCGCGCGCAGGTTAGCCACCATTTCGGGCGGCGGCACCACGCGGATTTGAATATCCTTGTCCGGATCAAGCCCGTGTTCCGCCACGTAATAACGCAGCAAAAAGTTGTGCATCGAAAACTCGAACGGCACAGCGAACTTGAAACCCTTCCACATTTTTGGATCGCGCGTGTTCTTGTGCTTGTTGGCGAGCGTGATCGCCTGGCCGTTGACGTTTTGTATCGTCGCCACGTTCATTGCTTGCTGCGATGACCCTATGCCCATCGAAATCGCTATCGGCATCGGCGCGAGAAAATGCGAGGCGTCGTACTCTTTGTTCAGCACCTTGTCGCGGATTAATGCCCAGCCCGCCGTCTTGATGACATCGACTTCCAGTCCTTCTGCGGCGTAATAACGCAAGGGATGCGCCAGGATCAGCGGCGTGGCGCAGGTGATGGGGATGAAGCCAATCTTGAGATTCTTTTTCTCCGGCGCGCGCTTATCCTGCGCCAACGCCTGCATCGCACCAATCGGGAGCACGCTGGCAATCGCCGCCATCGCGGTGTTCTTGCCGACCGTACCGAGAAAGCGCCGCCGCGCGCGATCATCAGGGAACAATGCTCGCACCATGGCCGATTCCACCACGCCTCGGCCCAGGCTTTCATGATCGACGTAAGCTGACTTCGCGGCTTGATCATGCGCGTGCTGCGAACCATGGTGACCGCACGAACACGGTGCCGTCAGCACCGCATTGGGGTCATAAAGTTTTTTTGCGTCCGTCATTGCCGTCTCCACATAAGGGTTTGCAGGAGACAACAGCAGGTTGTGTGCCAGCGCAGTGCATCGGCAGACGACAATCTATGTAACTAATTGTTTTTATTGAATTTTATTGAATTCACTGATTACACGATTTGGTTGGTATGCAGTGATTGCGGCAAGCCATGTGCCAGCGCGGGGCGATGATGTGGTGCGGTGGCGCTCGATGCGCACGCTTGTTGTGCGTCAGGCCGGCGGCGCGTCATATCCCAGTCTAAGTAAAGCGCATAGGCGTCACGCCGGTGCAGCGGCTACGTGCGGGTATACCTGATCAAGCCGCTTTCGCCATCATCGAAAAGCATGGGTGCGGTCTGCCGCGGCTGTTGGTCGAAAGTACGATACGGGCAAGCGACTATTGGTCGCTGATGCGCAACTCGGAATGGCGCAAAGCGCTGCCATGATGCCGCGTTGACCTTCGCGCGCCGTCATGAGTCATTTTTCAGTAAGTCAAAAAGTGGCACGCTAGATGCTCACCATTTGTCCAGGTCAAATCAACATAAGTCACATTTACTTTGACTTCCAGGTTTTCTGGGGATTTATGACCTCTCTGTACTGAGATCAAAAGACAAAGAAAAATAAATATACTTATAAAACAGTTAGTTATGACTAAATGTTCAGCAAAATCAACACAGAAAACCGGTTTGAAACAGGCACCCAAGAATCCTATACGCACTGAAATGGTGCCAATTAAATATAAATGTTACCTTTTTGTTAATTTCGTGTATTAGCATTTTGATATAGACAAACCTATATATGAATGTATCGTCAATAAATCTTGCAACCGCAGTGAGCCATGACACAACCATCCGTCAGCATCCGCCGCGTTGAGCACGACACCGGGTTGTCGAAAGACACCTTGCGTGTGTGGGAGCGGCGTTACGGCTTCCCCTCGCCGGCGCGCGACAGCAATGGCCAACGCGTATATTCAAGCGATCAACTGGAAAAACTGCGCGTCATCAAACGGCTGATGGACAGCGGCGAGCGACCGGGCAAGATCGTACCGGCGACCTTGAGCGAACTCCATGCGCGATTACAGCTTCTGTCTCAGGCCGACCCTGCGCCGACGGCACAAGACGCCGAGATCGAAACCGCCATGCGCCATATCGCCAACAACGAATCGACCGCACTGCATCAGCATCTGGCGCAAGCGCTGATGCGCCGCGGACTACGGCGTTTCGTCGAGGAACTGGTCGCGCCATTGAATGCGGCGGTCGGCACAGCGTGGATGACGGGGCGGATTGAAGTGTTCCAGGAGCATCTCTACTCCGAACAGATACGAACTCTGTTGCGGCAGTCGATCGGTACCGCGCTGCAGGGCGGGCAAGCACCGCGGATACTGCTGACCACGCTGCCGGGCGAACAACACGAGCTGGGCCTGCTGATGGCGCACGCCTGTTTCACCGTGGAGGGCGCCCATTGCATCTCACTCGGTTTGCAAACGCCGGTGATGGATATCGCCCGTTCGGCACAGGCCCACCGCGCGGACATCGTGGGTATTTCATGCAGCCTGGCGATGCCGGTCACGCGTGCCCGCGCAGGAATTGCCGACTTGCGTCGGCTACTGAATGAATCCATCGACCTATGGGCTGGCGGCGGTTTGTGGCAACGCGCGCCAAAAAGCTGGCCCGGCGTAAACACCGGTGTGAGCACTATTACGTCTCTGGGCGAAATCCCGGCGGCACTGGCGGCGTGGCGGGAAAACCCTGTAAGGGCGAACCATCAACCGTAGAGGGGCGCAACATGTCAATGAAAGTGCTCGTGGTCGACGACAATCCGGTCAATTGCGCCATAGCCAAAGGCATGTTGAAATCGCTCCAGTGCGAGGCTTACTGCGCAGCCAATGGCGAAGAAGCTCTGGCGGCGTGCGCCGCCGATCAATACGATCTGGTGCTGATGGATTGCGATATGCCAGTGATGGACGGCTTGACCGCGACAGCGCTGATCCGGCAACGCGAGGCCAGCACGAATGCGCCGCGATTGCCCATCATTGCATTGACCGCCAATACAGAATCCAGCCTCATCGAGAAATGCGTGCAGGCCGGGATGGATGATTACCACACCAAACCCATCAAGCTGACGACGTTGGTGCAGATACTGACACGCTGGGCCGATCGTCAACCAAAGCAGGCACTGGAAAGGGGAAGTAGGCCGACCAATTATTGAGAATTACATTTCTTCGTGACAACTTACTCCCTCATCCCAACCCTTCTGCTCCGCTTTCAGTGTTCCCTGATCCCGGAGGGCGAAGGGCTTTTCACCCCTCGCCCTCCGGGAGAGGGGCGGGGGTGAGGGAAGGAAGCACCGTGCTTCATGTTTGTCACAAGGTTTCGTAATCCTCAATAAGACTCCCCAAACCGTATCCCGATCCCGGCCATCGCCTGCACCGTGGCCGGGCCCCAGCGCCGGGCGATTTCTTCGCCGCTGGCTGCCGCGTGATACACCGCGTCTTGTTGATCGCCTGGCTCGGGTTGAATCATCACCAGCAGGCGGCCGAGTTCGTTGCCGACGTTCTTGAAGTCGCGATACACACCAGCGGGCACCGAGACAAAATCCAGCGGTTCAAGCACGGTGGAAAATTGCCCCTCGTCGCCCCAGGTAATTTCAAAGCGGCTTTGCACACAAAAAAAGTTTTCCACCGACGCGGTGTGTTTGTGCAGCCCGGCGCTGTCGCCCGGCGGGCACTCGGCGAGCGTGATGGTCAGGCCAGCCGCGCCTTTGACCGGTGCCACCTTGCTGCGGCCTTCCCAGCCCAGCGGCGACATGATGGGCATCACTTTGTCGGGTGACATCATCAGCATGGCCTCCGGCGGAATACCGTTGGCGTTCATCGCATCTTTGTAGGGAATCAGTTGCGCATAACGCGCCACGCGTTGCGCAATGGTGTCGTCGAGCGGGTTGTGTGTGGGCATGGCAAAAACTCCTAGGCTTGGAAACGCGAAACGTCGCGCGTAGGGCGCATGGTGGAAATAAGCCTCAATGTATCCCGAGGGCGACCGCACGGTCAAATGCCCGGCCCGCACCGTATAATCCCGCCCAGTCCCCGTTCCCCCAGTTGATTTCACACGGCAACCCCATTCATGTCCCGGCGTCACCTGTTTATCAGCCTGCTGTGTCTGGGCTGGATCGTGCCCGGCCTGATCGGCCACGAGCCGTGGAAAACCGACGACGGCTACACCTTCGGCGTGATCTACGACATGCTGCGCGGCGGATCAAAGCTGGTACCCACGCTCGCTGGCGAGGCGTTTCTCGACGAACCGCCGTTGTATTACCTCACTGCCGTGCTGACCGCCACGCTGGCG
The DNA here is from genome assembly GCA_945865805.1 of Bordetella parapertussis. Taxonomy (GTDB): domain Bacteria; phylum Pseudomonadota; class Gammaproteobacteria; order Burkholderiales; family SG8-41; genus UBA5216. The sequence continues at coordinate 13,868 of CAMBGJ010000025.1, read as the reverse complement.
TCGCCGCTGCTGCCGCTGCACGACGGCGCGCGGCTCGCCACCGGCGTGTTTATGGGGCTGACGCTACTGTTTTGCGGCATGGCCGGGCGCGAGTTGCATGGCAAAGGCAGCGGCGCGATCGCAGGCCTGTTGCTGATGGGCTGCTTTGGCCTGGTGCTGCGCGGCCACGAAACCATCACCGACGTGGCGCCGCTGGCGGGGTTTGCGCTGGCGTATTACGCGCTGGCGCTGGCGCTACGGCGTGAGTTACTGGCCGGCGGGCTGCTGGGCGTCGCGCTGGGCATGGTGTTTCTGTCGCAGGGCGTGCTCGAAACGGTGATCGTGATGTTGATCGCCGCGGCGCTGCCGGTGCTGTCGCCGGCATGGCGCTCTCGCCGCCATGTGCGTACGCTATCGCTGGCGGCACTGGCCGCAACGCCGCTGATCGTGGCATGGCCGCTGGCCTTGCATCTGCGCGAACCGGCCTTGCTGGATACCTGGCTGCGAGGCGATTTGTACGCTTTGTTCGAGCTGAGCGGGCGCGATGTCACGTTCTATCTGCGGATTCTGCCGTGGCACGCATGGCCGGCGTGGATGCTGTGCGCGTGGACGTTGTGGAATGCGCGGCGCGAACAGTACACCACGCCCGCGATCGCCCTGCCCCTCACCGGTTTTGTGGTCACGCTACTGTTGTTGTCGGCCGCTGGCACAGCACGCGATCTGTATGCGCTGACGCTATTGCCCGCATTGGCGCTGCTGGGCGCACCCGCCGCGCGTAATCTGCGGCCTGGAGCAGCCAACGCGTGGCTGTGGTTCAGCATCACCGGCGTGACATTTTTTATCATCGTCGCGTGGTTCTACTGGACAGGCCTGGAACTCGGCGCGCCCGCGCGGCTGCATGCACACCTGCATCGTTTGCAGCCCGGCTACGCACCGGGGTTCAAGTGGCTGCCGTTTACGCTGGCCGCCTGCTACACCGTGGCGTGGTTCGTGCTGCTGGCCAAATTACCACGCTCGGTAGAACGCCCCGCCATCGTGTGGGCGGCGGGCATCGCGGTGTTGTGGGGCCTGACCGCGACGCTATTCATCGGCTGGGTGGACACCGGCAAAAGTTATCGCGCGGTGTTCAGCGGCTTGCAACAAAATCTGCCGACCCAATATAAATGCGTATCCAGCCGCAATCTCGGCGAATCGCAACGTGCCATGCTGCACTACTACGCTAACGTGATCACCCACCGCGATGAAGTCGCATCACGCCGCCGCGACTGCGATCTGCTGCTGATGCAGGGCGTGCGCGAAGAAGCAGTACCCGCTGGCGGCTGGCGCAAAATCTGGGAAGGCAGCCGCCCCGGCGACAAGGTGGAGCGTTACCGGCTGTATCAACGCAATCCCCGCGCGCCGTGAATTGGTGCATAGCGTCATACGCTCTCACGCTTATCGACAGAGCGAATCGAGCAGCGTAGACTAATTGATCTGATTTTATTTTATTCTTTAAAAACAAATACTTAAGGATATTTCAATGAACGACATACGTGAAGTCGTGGTTCTCAGCGGCGTGCGCACAGCCATCGGTGATTACGGCGGCGCACTCAAGGACATCGCGCCCACCGAGCTGGGCGGCCAGGTCATCCGCGAAGCCGTCAAGCGCGCCAAGATCGATGCGGCGCAGGTCAATCAATTGGTGTTCGGCAACGTCATCCACACCGAAGCGAAGGACATGTATTTATCACGCGTGGCGGCGATGAAGGGCGGCCTGTCACAGGAAGCCACCGCGCTCACCGTGAACCGTTTGTGCGGCAGCGGCTTGCAGGCGATTATCAGTGCCGCGCAGGGCATACAACTGGGCGATGCCGATGTCGCCATCGGCGGCGGCGCAGAGTCGATGAGCCGCGCGGCCTATGTGATGCCGACGCTGCGCTGGGGCCAGCGCATGAGCGACGGCGCCGTGGTGGACATGATGGTGGGCGCACTGACCGATCCGTTTGACAGCGTGCACATGGGCATCACCGCCGAGAATATCGCCGACAAATGGAAAATCACGCGCGAACAACAGGACGAATTCGCCGTCGAGAGCCATCGCCGCGCGATGAACGCCATCGATAAGGGCTACTTCAAGGATCAGATCCTGCCGATTGAACTGAAAACGCGCAAAGGCGTCACGCTGTTCGAACGCGATGAACACCCGCGTGCGGATGCCTCGCTCGAAAGCATGACCAAATTGCGCGCCGTGTTCAAAAAAGAAGGCTCCGTCACCGCAGGCAACGCTTCGGGCATCAACGACGGCGCGGCAGCCATCGTGATGATGGAAAAAAGCGCGGCCGCCAAGGCCGGCTTGAAACCGATGGCGTGGCTGGTATCGTATGGGCTGGCCGGCGTGGACCCGAAAATCATGGGCATCGGCCCAGTGCCGGCGTGCCAGAAGGCGCTCGCCAAAGTCGGCCTTACGGTAGCTGACATGGATGTCATCGAATCCAACGAAGCGTTCTCCGTGCAGGCGCTGGCGGTGTCGTGCGATCTGAAATTCGACGCGAAAAAAACCAACCCCAACGGTGGTGCGGTCGGCCTCGGCCACCCCATCGGCGCCACTGGCGCGGTACTTACCGTGAAAGCGCTCTACGAACTGCAACGCATCGGCGGCCGTTATGCGCTGGTGACCATGTGCATCGGCGGCGGGCAGGGCATCGCTGCCGTGTTTGAGCGTATGCAGTAAACGGCGGCAACTACCCAATGGAAGTCCCCTCTCCCGCGCGCGGGAGAGGGTTAGGGAGAAGGGACGCGCTCAATCGCTCGTCACGCAATCTGGCCAGCGCCCCCAACTGAAAATGCGTAAACGCGAGCCCGGTTAACGCAGGCACCACCAGGTTCACCAACGGCACGTAGTTAAACGCTGCCAGCAGCAACGCCAGCAGATACAGGCAACGCCGGTTGCTGGCAGACAGCGTTTGCAACTCCGCCGGGTCGGCGTGATCGGCCAGCGTGTCAAAACGAAACACACGATGGTTAAGGTAGGCCGAATTCAGCGCCGGTACGATCAACGCGCCGATGCCGGTAAACCACAGCGGCAACGTCACCACCCACAACACCAGAAAAATCGTCACCGCCTTGGCGGTATTGGCGAGGCTCCCGGCAAGCGTGCCGCCACGCTTTTTCGTCAACGCGGGGTAATACCGCTCGCCGACAAACTGGATCAGCGCGGGCAAGGTAAAAAACTCCGTCACCAGCAGTGCGGTCAACATCGCGCCAGGCGCCAGCAGCGCCAACGCCAAAATCGCGCAGATCACACGCAACGCGCCACCCACCCACTCGGCCAGCCAGCGGCCGGTCGATGTCGCCAGGATCAAGCTGTTGACCCACGCCGAGAGCTGCTCCCAAAACAGCCAACCCAGCAGCGCCCACGTCAACGCGGCGCACACCACCGGCACTGCCACCAGCAGCAGTACGCGCGGACGCATGAGATCGCGCGCAGCGTTACGCAAGGCATCAAAAATCAGCGGCACGGCGGCACTCCGGTATGACCTGTAAACGAGCAGGCGACATTGTATTCGCTGCCGCGCGAGCCTGTACAATAGCTGCATCATGCCGACACCGTTAACACCATTGACCACCAGCCCCGAGTGGCACGCACTACAGGGCCATCAGCGCGCCATCGCCAACACGCGCATCGCGCAATGGTTCGTCACCGATAAAAACCGCTACAAAAAATTCTCGCTCGAACTCGACGGCCTGCTAGTCGATTTTTCGCGGCATTTTTTAAGCGATGAAACGCTGCCGCTGCTGACGGCGCTGGCGCAAGCGCGCGGCTTGCCAGCGTGGATCGAACGCATGTTCAACGGCGAACCCATCAACCACACCGAAGACCGCGCGGTGCTGCATGTGGCGCTGCGCGCCGATCAGCCGGTGATGTACGGCGGGCGCGATGTCACGGTGGACGTGCAGCGCGTGCTGGCACAGATGGACAGCTTTGTCACCGCGATACGCAGCGGCACGCACAGCGGCCACACCGGGCAACGCATCACTGACGTGGTGAACATCGGCATCGGCGGCTCGTACCTCGGCCCGCAACTGGCGTGCCAGGCGCTGCGGCCCTACTCGAATGGCGGCCTGCGCGCGCATTTCGTCTCCAATGTAGATGGCGAAAATCTGTCTGCGGTGTTGAGTCAATTGAACGCGGCGAAAACCCTGTTCGTCATCACCTCCAAAACCTTCACCACGCAGGAGACGATGACCAATGCGTTGGCCGCGCGGCGCTGGTTGATCGAACAACTAGGCAATGAGGCCGCTGTCACCAAGCACTTTGCGGCAGTCACCTCCAACACCGAAAAGGTCACGCAGTTCGGTATTCCGTCCGCGCAGGTGTTTGAGATGTGGGATTGGGTGGGCGGACGTTACTCGCTGTGGTCGGCTGTCGGCTTACCGGTGGCGCTGTATGCGGGCATGGATGCGTTCAAGGCACTGCTCGCGGGCGCGCGTGCAATGGACAAACACTTTCGCCACACGCCGCTGGAACGCAACATGCCGGTGGTGCTGGGGCTGCTCGATGTCTGGTATATCAATTTTTTCCACGCCCAGTCGCGCGCCGTGTTGCCCTATGCGCAGGCAGCGTCGCGCCTGCCCGCTTACCTTCAGCAACTTGAAATGGAAAGCCTCGGCAAATCCGTCGCGCGCGACGGCACTACGGTGGATTACGCCACCGGTCATATCGTGTGGGGCGAACCCGGCACCGACAGCCAGCATTCGTTTTTTCAGTTGCTGCATCAGGGCACGCTGCTGATTCCCGCCGACCTGATTGCCGCGTGCCGCAGCCCCGCCGGTTTTCGTGAACAGCATCCGCTGCTGCTGGCGAATTTTTTCGCCCAGGGCGAAGCACTAATAAACGGCAAGGCCAACGCCGACGCGCCGCACGCTGCCGTCATCGGCAATCGCCCCAGCACGTCGATGCTGGTGGAAGAACTCGACGCCAAACACCTGGGCATGCTGCTCGCGCTCTATGAGCACAAGGTGTTCGTGCAGAGCGTAATCTGGAATCTGAACGCCTTCGATCAATGGGGCGTGGCGCTCGGCAAGCAGGTGGCGGATCGCGTTTTACCCACACTCACAGCGCGTAAGCCGACCACCGCGTTTGATGCATCAACCAACGGCTTGATCAATTACTATCAGTCAAAACGCAAGTAGTGTGCCGCGCTAGGGCTTCGCCGTTGTAGGCGCACGCAGCGTGAGTTGATCGCCCCGCTGCACCATTTCCAGCCGCTTGAGAAAATTCATGCCGAGCAGCACCGTTTCGTCGGACATTTTCTCAGTGACCATGGCGCCGAGGTTTTCCATTTCCATCGCCCCCAGCCGCACCCGCGCAAGGCGTGCCGGATACGCGGCCGCGGGTCCCGCCGCGGTTTGCACGGTACCCGCCGGCCCCAGCGACAGACCCAGTTCATTCGCCTTGCCCCGCGACATCGCGATCTGCGTCGCGCCGGTATCGAGCAGGAATTTCACCGGCTTGCCGTTAATTTCGCCATCGGCGTAGTAGTGCCCGTCGCGTGAGCGCGTCAGCACCAGCTCGCTGGCCCCGGCGACCACGGTCATATTGCGATTGGGGTTTGATTCGCGCGCCAGCCACTCGCTGGCAAACCACACCATCATGCCGAGCAACAGCACCCAGCCCAGCGCGATCATATGCGTGGTGCCGCGCATGCGGTGTTGGTGCATCAAATCTTCAGGATATGTTCGCGGTAGTAACGCAGTTCGGCGATGGATTCGTGAATATCCGCCAGCGCTTCGTGCTTGCCGTGCTTGGTGATACCGGCCATCACAGCGGGTTTCCAGCGGCGCGCGAGTTCCTTCAACGTACTGACATCCAGATTGCGATAGAGCAGATAGTCATCGAACTTGGGCATGTAACGCACCAGAAAGCGCCGGTCCTGGTGCACCGAGTTGCCGCAAATCGGCGACAGTTTCGGCGGCACGTGCTGCGCCACGAACGTGAGCATATGCGCCTCGACCTCGGCCTCCGTCTGGGTGGATGCCTTCACCCGGTCAATCAGACCGCTTTTGCCGTGCGTGCCCTTGTTCCAGTCGTCCATGGCGTTCAACACCGCATCTGGCTGATGCACCACCCACACCGGGGCCTCGGCCACCACATCCAGTTGCGACGTGGTGATGACGATGGCCACCTCAAGCACCCGGTCGGTCTCCGGGTTGAGGCCGCTCATTTCCATATCCATCCAGATGAGGTTGTTGGGGTCTTGTGCCATAATCAAAAGTGCGTCAAAAATGCGTCAAAGAAGTGAAGCCTGCCGCTGATATAATGTCCTATTCTGTCATAGATACCCGATGAACGCATTTGCCTTGCTGTTTTTAGCCGCCGTCGCCTGCACCGCCGCCGTGCGTTTTTGGCTTGGCCTGCGGCATCTGTCGCACGTCAGCGCCAACCGTGCCGCCGTGCCCGCCGAATTCAGCAGCCAGATCAGCCTTGAATCGCATCAACGCGCCGCCGATTACACCTGCGCCAAGACCCGCCTCGGGCTCGCGTCGGCGGCCATTGAAATCGCGCTGCTGCTGTTGCTCACCTTCGGCGGCGGCCTGCAATGGCTGAGCGATGTGGCGGCGTCTTTTTTGCCGACAGGCATCCCGCGCGGGCTGGCGCTGATCCTGTTGGTGGGGCTGGTGATGACGCTGATCGAATTGCCGTTCAGCCTCTATAGCACCTTCCGCGTGGAGGCGCGCTTCGGCTTTAACAAAATGACGCCGGCGCTGTTCTGGAAAGATTTTTTCAAGGGTCTCGCGCTGGCAGCGGTGCTGGGCTTGCCGCTCGTCGCGGTAGTACTGTGGCTGATGGAAAAATCCGGCAGCCTGTGGTGGCTGTATGCGTGGCTGACATGGATGGCGTTCAACATTTTGCTGCTGGCGATTTACCCGGTGTGGATCGCGCCGCTGTTCAATAAATTCAAGCCGATGGATAACGCGGCGATGAAGGAACGCATCGATCAACTGCTGGCGCGCTGCGGCTTCAAGGTCAAGGGCCTGATGGTGATGGACGGCTCCATCCGCAGCAGCCACGGCAATGCTTATTTCACCGGCTTCGGGCAAAGCAAGCGCATTGTGTTTTTTGACACCCTGCTTGAGCGCCTGAGCCCGCCCGAAGTCGAGGCCGTGCTGGCACATGAGCTCGGTCATTTCAAACGCAAGCATGTGGTGAAACGTATCGTGTGGACCTTCGCCGCGAGCTTTTTCTTTTTTTGGCTGCTGGGCTATCTGCTCGATCAGCCGTGGTTTTTTCAGGGGCTGGGCGTCGCCACGGCGTCACCGGCGATGGTGCTGATTCTGTTCATGATGGTGATTCCCAATTTCACGTTTTTGCTGCAACCGCTGTCGGCGATGGTGTCGCGCAAGCACGAGTTCGAGGCCGATCAATACGCCGCGCAAAATGCCTCGGCCAACGATCTCATCTCCGCGCTGGTGAAGCTCTACAAAGACAATGCCTCGACACTCACGCCCGACCCGCTGCATTCGATGTTCTACGATTCGCATCCGACCGCCCTCACCCGCATCGGGCGTTTACAGGCGCAGGCGTAGCGGCAATCAGCAATTAAACGTAACTATTTTTTTTATTGATATTTTTAACATGGCTGCTGCTGACCTTGCCAAACGCAAATGCACGAACTGCGAAGGTGGCGTGTCGCCGCTCACCGCCGATGAAGCCGCCCGGCTGCTCAAGCAGCTCGATGGCTGGTCGCTCGACAACGGCATGATCAGCAAGACCTATCACTTCAAAAATTATTATCAGACCACCGCCTTCGTCAACGCCACGGCGTGGGTGTCGCACCGCGAAGATCATCACCCGGACATCGTGCTCGGCTACAACCAGTGCCGCGTGTCGTATGTCACGCATGCGATCAACGGCTTGTCGGAAAACGATTTTATATGCGCGGCCAAGCTTGATGCACTGTTCGATTTGTGACCCGCGTTAAGCTTCGCGCGCAGCCCCTGTTGATCGAGGGGCGGGTCGCCGCCGCGTTCGGTCGCAGCTACCGCATCGAGCTGGCGGACGGCAGCTTCGTGGAATGCGCCACACGCGGCAAACGCAGCGACGCCGCCTGCGGTGACCGCGTGCAGATCCAGCACAGCGGTGACAACAGCGGCGTAATCGACGCCATCCTGCCGCGCGCAACGCTGCTCTATCGCTCTGACGCCCACAAGCAAAAACTCATCGCCGCCAACGTCACGCAGGTCGTCATAGTCGTTGCCGCCGTGCCGAGTTTTTACCAAGACCTGGTGAATCGCTGCCTCGCCGCTTGCGAACACGGCGGCATCGCGCCGCTGATCGTGCTCAACAAAAGCGATCTGCCGCAGAGCGACGTGGCCTGGGCGGCGCTCGCCACGCATCGCGCACTCGGCTACCGCGTGCTACGTCTCTCGGCCAAAGAGGATATCGCACCATTGATTCCGCTACTGGAAAACCAGACCAGCGTGCTGGTGGGGCAATCCGGCATGGGCAAATCGACACTGGTGAACCGGCTGGTGCCCGGCGCCACGGTGCGCGTGGCGGAAACCTCGCTCGCGCTAGACTCTGGCAAACACACTACCACCGGCGTGCTGCTGCACCATATCAACGATCACAGCGATCTGATCGATTCACCCGGCTTGCAGGTGTTCGGCCTGCATCACGTCAGCGTCGAAGATACTGCGCAGGCGTTTATTGAATTTCGCCCGTGGCTGGGGCAATGCCGCTTTCGGGATTGCACGCATCGGGTGGAGCCGGGCTGTGCCATCGACGAGGCTTGCAAGACAGGAAAAATCGCCGCGTCGCGGCTGGCGTCGTACCGCACGCTGGTTGAGGAATCTCTGCGGGCGAAGGCGCGGCGATATGAGTAAGCGGTAGCATTCTCAACTTGATCTGACAGCTATTGTCAGAGCATTGACCGGGTGACAGGCTGGACTCGACCCAATTGCTACGGTCGCTTGCGCCGCGCGACCGTCCCCTTTGATATCGAACCGGACGGTCACCCTAACGCTTCCGCCATGGAAAAAGTATGCATTTGTCCGCGATTAACTGATTCATTCGTTCCTTGGAATACCTCCAACCCGTTGACGCATTGGGAGGAAATATCTGGCCAGTTTTCGGATCAACGATTTCATAGTGAAGATTCGGACGTTGTTCTTTGTTCGCCAACCCTAGAATACTTCGGCTCATCCACAAACCACGAGGGTCATCATCTGGATTTGAGAATTTGCTCTCATCCCGCGTTACTCCACGAACAGCGAATTCAGGATTTCTCGAAAAAGCCAGAATGTATTCATGATCTGTTGAAACGTTAGTGACGGCTCTTGCGTCAGTAAATTTACGGGCTCTCCATACAAATTGAGCTACAAAACACTCTTCCCCGAATATTTCGTTCATTGCCGAACAAAGATTGCTTATCTCTCCGTCGTCACACGAAATGAATACGGCTCCATCATTACGCAATAGATTTCTTGCCAGTTTCAAGCGCGAATAAATCATGCTCAACCAGTCTGAATGAAAGCGCCCATTGGACTCCGTGTTAGCCATCAGGCGGTTACCTATCTCGTCTTTCTGATTGGAGCGCTCAAAGTATGCCTCGGTATTTTCCGCAAAATCGTCGCCATAGATAAAATCGTTCCTAGTGTTGTAAGGCGGGTCAATGTAAATCAGCTTCACTTTATTCAGGTAAGTCTCCTGAAGCAGCTTGAGCGCATCCAGGTTATCGCCTTCGATAAACAGGTTCCGCGTGGTATCAAAATCCACGCTCTCTTCGCGGCAGGGGCGCAACGTTTTGGCTATCGGCGCATTCGCCGTGAGCAGAGCTTCGCGCTTGCCCGGCCAGTTGAGTTGATAGCGTTCTTGCGGGCCTTCAACGACGGAGGTGGACAGTTCCTGCCGCAATTGATCGAAGTCGATGGCGCGTTTCAGCGCACCGTCTTCCGCGCGCGATTCGGTCACGCAGTTGGGGAACAACTCTGCCAGTTTAGCGATGTTTTGTTGCGTTAAATCGGGACTGTGTAGCTTGAGTTTTTCCATCGGCATCTCAGGTGTTAATGCGCTAACGCACTAAGGCATCTATTTCGGATTTAAGGGTTCGCAGTTGGGCATTTTTTTCGACTTTGCGATTGAACTGTTTTTCTCTATGCACGAGTGCTTTCAGCTTGGCGTGTTCATTCTGTTTACCACGAAGTAGGGTGAGCCGTTCTACGTGGTCTTTTAGCGTTTCGCCTGCGCGGGCGGGCAGCGGCATCAGACGGCGCAACATTTGCTCATACAAGCCCGCCATATCCAGCGCAAGCGGGAGCGGCACGGGTTGCGGTGCGTGCCTACTTTGGCTATCGGCCCGCGCGGGCGACCACGGGCTGGCAAAATAGGCATCAACTACCCAGTGGCCGGCATCACTCGGGCGCTTATAGGCGGCCACGGTTTTGACACGGCCCTGGAAGCTGAGGTTGTAGAAGATCGGCAAGGGGATCGATTTATCGATACAGCGCAGCACGTCTTCGCTGACGTCAGCGGTTTTCAGATCAATAGCAAAGACTTCGATTTCCGGCGCACTGGGGCGCGACGGCAAGTTGATGGTTTCCGGCGCGAGCTTGTAGTGCCAGACAATTTGATTGATTTGCGCGACAAAACAATCGCGCACGGCACGGCTGGGTTTGCCGTGTTCGTAAATCTTGCTCTTGGGCAGCACGCGGTTGAACTCGGCCTGCTTGGGAAATGAAAACGGCTGGAAGCTGGACGGTGGCTGACTCATTCCGTTGCCTGAATAACAAGAAATGCGATGAGCTCGAAATCATCCAGCCCGGCGATGGTATCGACCAGGGCTGTGGTACGGCCACCGGTAAAGAGGCTGTCGATATCCTTATCCTCCTTGGCATCCACCATAGAGCGGATGGCCTGACCCAGCAGGTCGGAGTACACCGCCATCTTGCGCCCGTCGTCGGTGGCCTGACTGAACAGGCGGCAAACATCCGCCACCGGCTTGCTTTGGCCTTTGCAGGCGCTGCGTACCAGATCGAGCAGCCGTTTGACTTCCGTGTGATCGGCGATGACTTCGCCATTTTGGCCGATATAAACAAGATAATAAGGGTGCAGGCGATTGTGTTGATGGACGTTGACGCCTTTGTTGCGATTGCGCAACGTGAACATCACACCCGGCGGCAAGCCCCGCGCCGGATCGGCAGGCACCACGGCATTCATACCGGTTGGGAGATTAGCCAGATCGCCATTGGCTTTGATGTAATTCAATAAATCCATACGAAAGTCGTTGAGGCCAAGATCGGTAATGGAGACGCCCGTTTTGAGGTCTTCCATTTCAACCACTTCTTCCTGAAGGCGGCGCAGTTGTTCCCTACGGTACGACACGTCGTTGGATTGCGTGTTAAGGATGTTGTCGTCTGCGGTAGCCGTCACATCGGCAATAACCATGCGGCTTTCGACACGCTCCTTGAGGTTAATGTACTCGTCGAGGGTAATGTCCGGCCAGTAGTTCACCAACTGAATGCAGGCGTTTTGCGAGCCAATGCGATCGATGCGCCCGAAGCGCTGGATGATGCGCACCGGGTTCCAGTGAATGTCATAGTTGATGACGTAATCACAATCCTGAAGGTTTTGGCCTTCGGAAATGCAGTCGGTGCCGATGAGAATGTCGATTTCTCTCGGTTCATTGGGCAGCGTGAGCGCCTTTTCCTTGGAGCGCGGCGAGAACAAGGTCAGCAGCGACTGAAAATCGTAGCTCTGCTTCGCGTGGGACTTAAGCGTGGATACCGGGGTATCGCTGCCAGTGACCTTACCGGTGTGGATTTGGTGCGATTGCAAAATGTTTTCTGCAAGGTGTTCGTAGAGATACGCGGCGGTATCGGCAAAAGCGGTGAAAATCAATATCTTGCGGTTGCCGGGATTAATCGGCGAAGCGAGCTTGCTATTGATCTGCGTTTTGAGGTGCTGAAGTTTGGCATCGTCCGCCGGGGTGATTTTGAGCATCTCGGTCAACAGCCCGTCAATCACGATGAGGTCGGCGTTGAGATCGTGCTTCCACGAAGGCAAGTCCATGTCGGACAGGCTGCTTTGCACTTTGCCGCCAATTTTGGCGTCGTCGATGTCGGGAAGCTCGTCGTCGTCCGGCTCGGCATTTTCAAAAGCAACGGCAATGTCGGCAAAGGTGGCCTCCTTGTCGGTGCGCTCGAACATTTTTACTTTTTCAAGTGTGCGCGCGTGATTGTCTTTCAGCTTTTGCAGCGTGAGCCGGAACGATTGAACGGAGCTCTCAAGGCGCTTCAGCAGATTGATGGTCATCAACGCTTGAAGACTGCGCTCGCGATCGGCCTGCTTTAACTTGCCGCCGCCACCGGACACTTCGGTGTCTTAAAGCGCTTCGTACTTACTCAGTCGGCTTGCCAGAATATAGATGACATAGGCATAGACCGACAACTTCAACATCGACAGTTGATTGAAGATTTCGTTGAAGCCGATAACGTCGGCGCGATGCGTGAGCTGGCAATGAAATGACAGTGGTTTCAGGCGCTCGGGGAATTTGCCGATGTCCTGGGTGTCGTAAAACGTTTCGATGTGCTTGCGGGATCGTGCAATGGTCACGCTGTCGAGCAACTCGAAAAAGTCGAAATCCAGCGCACCGAGGATTGCGTTCGCGGTGCGCTGATCGGGTGCGAGCTTCGTCCAGTTATTGAATGCCGCTTGCGCGCGCCGAAAAATCTCATCAATGTCTTTTTGCGTACGCAGCTTTTTGTTGAGGCTATCCGGGTTGCCTTCATGAGCAAGGGCTAACTGATTGCGCAGGTCATTAAAGCGGTTATTGACCGGCGTGGCTGAAATCATCAGGACTTTGGTTTTGACACCTTCCTTGATGACGGCATTCATCAGCTTTTGATAACGCGTCTCGTGGTCATTAAAGGCATCATTGTTACGAAAATTATGCGATTCATCGATAACGACCAGATCGTAGTTTCCCCAGTTAATTCGATTAAGCGGTGTGCCGAATGACTCGCCACTGGTGCGCTGCAAGTCGGTATGACAGAGCACATCATAGTTAAACCGGTCTTGGGAAAAAATGTTGGTTGTGAGGTTGCGGTTGTAGTTCAACCAGTTGTCTGCGAGTTTCTTGGGGCAGAGCACCAAAACAGAACGATTGCGCAGTTCGTAATATTTGATTACCGCGAGCGCGGTGAAGGTTTTCCCCAAGCCAACACTATCCGCCAGAATGCAGCCGTTGAATGTTTCGAGCTTGTTGATAATGCCGTTGGCCGCGTCGCGCTGGAAATTGAACAGCTTCTTCCAGATCAGGCTGTCCTGATAGCCGGTTCGATCATTGGGCAAGTCGTCCTCGTTAAGGTCTTCGAGGAACTCATTGAAAATATTGTAGAGCATCAGGAAGTAGATGCGTTCCGGGGAGTTTTCCTGATAGACCGAAGCGATGTGGTCGCAGATATGCGATGTGACATCTTCGAGTTTTTCCTGATCGTTCCATATTTGATCGAACAGGTTCAGAAAAACCGCTGTATGGGCTGGCTCGTCGAATTTGTTGACGATATTCGATACGGCATCGCCACGCTGATAACCCAAATCGACCGCCGTGAACCCATGCAGCGGCATATAGATAGCCGTAGATTCTTGCGCCTGGACGCCGGCAAATTGTTGCATGGGCGCCGATCCGCGATTGGAGCGGAAAGTGGCTTTGCGCCGCACCCAATCGGCACACTCCTTGGCAATCGCCCGCTGGGTCAGCATGTTTTTGAGCTGAATCTCAAACTCGTTGCCGTAAAAGCTGCGCTCGCGGTTGGCCTTGGGAATGTGGTACTCGTGATGCTCTTTATTGATTTTGTCGGTGACTTCGCCAGGCACAAAGGTTGGCGAAGTAAAAATGAACTCTAACGAT
>CAMBGJ010000024.1 GCA_945865805.1 Bordetella parapertussis | reverse complement strand
GTGCGTCCGCTGTGGCATAAAAGGCGGGAAATACCCGTAAAAGGAGCGAGTTTCGAGCGAAATCTTGCCAAAAACCAACATAACATGACGCAAGCATCACGAATTTGGCGGCCCTGCTTTTGCAAACCAATTATTAGAGGTCCCCATATGTTGAAAGGCGTCACGCAGCTCGAACACTTCGTGCCGCTCGCCACGGTGCCACTGCAATCGGGCGAGCGCGCCGCGCGTGTGCTCGAAGACGCATTGAACGCGGGCTTTCACGGCGCGATGATCGCCACGCAACCCAAGGGCCAAGGCGGCGTGCTGGATGATCCCGATCTGAATCCGTTCTGGGAGGCCGCCAACGCACGCAAGGCCACGATCTTCGTGCACCCCACCTTTGGCGCGAGCGACGAGCGGCTCAAAGGCCATGGCCTGGTCAACGCGCTGGGGCGAATCACCGACACCACCATCGCGGTATCGCGTTTGTTGTATTCCGGACATCTGCTGCGTTACCCGGATATGAAAATAGTCGTCGCACACGGCGGTGCGGCACTGCCGATGGCACTGGGGCGGCTGCGCGCGAGCCACGCTACCAGCCCCGATGGACGCACCGATCCGGTCGCGAGCTTTAACAAACTGTATTTCGATTCGGTGGTGTACGATACCCAAACGCTGCGGTTCCTGTGCGGTATGGCGGGCGCGTCCAGGGTGATGATGGGCACAGATCAACCCTTCGCCAACGCCCAGCAAATGCCAGTGGAGTTCATCCGCGATTGCTGCGGCACCAACATCAGCGACGCCAACGCCATGCTCGGCGAAACCGCCGCACGTATCTTTAACATCAGGAGCGTTTAATCGTGTCAATCGTATCAACCACGTCCACCATAACTATGACGGTCAACGGCAAATCCGTCACCGGCAAAGTCGAGGGACGCACTTTGCTGGTGCAATTTTTACGCGAACACTTGCAGCTTACCGGCACGCACGTCGGCTGCGACACCAGCCAGTGTGGCTGCTGCACGGTTCATCTGAACGGCAACGGCGTCAAATCCTGCACCGTACTGGCATTGGCTTGCGAAGGCGCGCAGGTCGTCACCATTGAAGGCCTCGCCACCGATGAAAAATTACACCCCATGCAGGAAGCGTTTCGCGAGCATCACGGCCTGCAATGCGGCTTTTGCACGCCAGGCATGATCATGTCGGCGGTGGATATGGTGCGGCGCAAGGGCTTTGATCTCGACGAAAAAACCATCCGCAAGCAGCTCGAAGGCAATATCTGCCGCTGCACCGGCTATCACAATATTGTGCTCGCTGTGCAAGCCGGTGCCGCCGCGATGAAAGGCCAATAATATGTACGACTTTGCCTATCACAAGCCCGCTAGTTTGAACGACGCGGCAAACCTGACCAGCGGCGAGGATCGTAAGCTTCTCGCTGGCGGCATGAGCCTGATTCCCAGCCTCAAACTGCGGCTCAATCGCTACGCCGCCTTGATCGATCTGGGCGCGGTGGCGGAACTCAAGGGCATCCGGCGCGACGGCGACCACCTCGTTATCGGTGCCATGACGCCGCACGCCGAAGTTGCCGCCAGTGCCGACGTGCATCAGGCCCTGCCCGCATTGGCCGCACTGGCCGAAGGCATCGGCGATCCGCTGGTGCGCAATCGCGGCACGATGGGCGGCTCCATCGCCAATGCCGATCCGGCGGCCGATTATCCCGCTGCCGTACTGGGCCTCGGCGCGACCGTGGTCACCAACCGACGCCGCATCGCAGCCGACGATTTTTTCACCGGCGTGTTTGAAACCGCGTTGCAAGCCAACGAAATCATCACCGCTGTGTGTTTTCCCTGTGGTGCACTATTGCAACGCGCCGCCTACGCCAAATTCCGCCACCCTGCCTCACGCTTTGCGATCGTGGGCGTGTTCGTGGCGCAAACGGCTGAAGGCGTGCGGGTAGCGGTCACCGGCGCGGCACCGTCGGTGTTTCACTTTACCGCCGCCGAAGCTGCGTTGACGAAACGGTTTGACGCAGCATCGCTCGATGGCCTCACGCTGGATGCCTCGGGCCTGAATTCAGATATCCACGCCAGCGCGGCGTATCGGGCGCATGCGGTGGTTGAGATGGCAAGGCGTGCTGTTCTGGGCGCTTCATAGCTCTACGGTGTCACGTGTTGTCAATGAGGCTCACGTCCCTTCAATCCGAATAGTTAAAAATACTCAATAAAATCAAAACCTTACACATATGCGCGCATCTGCTAACAATCAACGCAATCAACGTATAGGCCAGCCCGTACGGCGCAAGGAAGACCTGCGGCTTATCACCGGCAAGGGCCGCTTTAGTGACGACGTGAACTGGCCGAATCAGGCCTATGCGTACTTTCTGCGCTCGCCGCACGCGCACGCTCGCATCGGCGCGATCGACGCGCGTGCGGCGCTCGCGATCCCCGGCGTGCTCGCGGTGCTCACGGGCAAGGAACTACTGGCCGATGGACTGAAGCCGCTGCCGCATTTCACCGATGCCGCCAACCCGCACGAGCCCAATCTCACCAACCCGCCGGGCTTCAAGGAAATGCTTGCGCCGCATTACCCGCTGGCTATCGACAAAGCGCGCTACGTGGGTGAAGCAGTCGCCATCGTCATCGCCGAAAGCGTGAATCTTGCCAAGGACGCGGCGGAAGCCATCGAGGTCGATTACGCGGTGTTGCCCTCGGTCAGCGCCACGCGCGCTGCCGCGCAACCCGGCGCACCCAAGCTGTGGGATAGCCCGGATTCAAACATCAGCATCGATGGAGAAGTCGGCGACAAGGCCGCGACCGAGGCCACGTTCGCGCGTGCCAAACATATCGCCCACTTTGAAACGCAAATCAACCGTGTCACCGGCGTGCCGATCGAGCCCCGCGCGGCGGTTGCGCAGTACGACTCCGAGACGCAGCGCTACACCCTGCACGCTGGCAGCGGCGGCGCGGTGCGCTTGAAGCAAGACCTGGCGAAAGTACTCGATGTGCCCGCGCAAGATGTGCGCGTGCTGATGGATGACATCGGCGGCAACTTCGGCACGCGCGGCATGATTTATCCCGAGTTCGGTGCGGTGACGTGGGCCGCGCGCCGCGTGGGTCGGCCGGTGAAGTGGACGTGTGAACGCTCTGAGGCGTTTCTCTCCGATTATCAGGCGCGCGATCTCGTGGTCACTGCGGAACTCGCGCTCGATGCCGAAGGCAATTTTCTCGCCATGCGCGGCGCTAATTTGAGCAACGTCGGTTCGCTCCCCTCCAACTACGGGCAGCTCAAAAAAGGCGTGGAAATCATGACCAGCCTCTACCGCATACCGTGCGCGTATTTCAAAGCGCGCGGCGTGGTGAGCAACACCATGATCACGCGCCCTTATCGCAGCTCGGGCCGACCCGAAGTGATGTACGTGATGGAGCGCCTGATCGACATCGCCGCGCGCGATTTCGGTTTTGATCGGCAGGAACTACGCCGCCGCAATTTGTTGAAATCGCACGAACTACCCTACACCAACGCCTTCGGCATGGTGTACGACAGCGGCGATTACCACGACGCGATGGAAAAAGCCTTCACCCTCGGCGACTGGGCGGGCTTCCCCGCGCGCCGCGCCGAGGCTAAGGCGCGCGGCAAACTGCGCGGCATCGGTGCCGCCAATTACGTCGATACCGCCACCGGGGCACCACGAGAACGTGCGGAGATTACCGTGCACGAAGACGGCCGCGTGGACGTGGTGATCGGCATCGTTTCCAATGGCCAGGGGCACGAAACCTCGTTCGCGCAATTAATCAACGAGTGGCTCGACGTGCCGATTGAAAAAGTGCGCCTCATCGTCGGCGACACTGACATCGTGCAAGTCGGTGGCGGCACGCACTCCGGCCGCGGCCTGCGGTTGGGCAGCATCGTGATGTGGAACGCCGCGAACAAAATCATCGAAAAAGGCAAACGCATCGCCGCACGATTGATGGAGTGCGACCCCAGTGTGGTGAAATATGCCCAAGGACAATTCAGCGCGCAAGGCACGGAACTATCACGCACCTTGACCGAAGTCGCCATCGCCGCGCAACGTCTGCCCGATCTGCCCGAAGACTTGCGCGGGCCCCTCGCGGCGTTCAGCGACGAAACCATCCACACGCCGAGCTTTCCCTACGGTTGCCACGTGGTCGAGGTCGAAATCGACCCCACGCTGGGCACGCTGGACATCGTTAAATACTCGGCAGTCGACGACGTCGGCCTGGCGGTGAACCCGATGATCGTGCATGGTCAGGTGCACGGCGGCATCGCGCAGGGCGTGGGCCAGGCGCTGTGGGAAAACGTTCACTACGATCCGGCAAGCGGGCAACTGCTGAGCGGCTCGTTCATGGATTACGCCATGCCGCGCGCTGATCAACTGCCGTCGTTCAATGCGGAGTTCACCGAGATACCCTGCACCACCCACCCACTCGGCATCCGCCCCGGCGGCGAAGGCGGCACCACGCCGGCGCTGGGGGTGATGATCAACGCGGTGGTGGATGCGTTAAGCGAGTTTGGTGTGAAACACGTCGAAATGCCGGCGACGCCGGAGCGGATTTGGCGGGCGATGCGCGGGCAGTAGGCTACACCGGCAATCCCAACACATACCGCGACAGGATATTGCGCTGCACCTCGCTGCTGCCGCCCGCGATCGTCCCCGGTCGCGACATATAAAACGTGGTCATCACATCCACTTCGACCGGGTGTTCCTCGCTACCAAAATTCTGCACCCCGTCGAGCACCGCCTCTTCCGCGCCGGTTTCAATCAGCAGTTCAGACAAACGCTGCCAGGTTTCCTGACTCCAGATTTTCAGCATCGACACATCCGGGCCAACCTGCTCGCCGCGCTTCACCTGCTCGATAAAGCGGCCGTACAGCGACGCCAAGTCATCGATGTCGAGCTTTAACGCAATGTAGCGATCGACAAAACCCTGATCGGCAAAAAGGCCGCGTGCCTGCGCCACCATCTTCAAGCGTTGCAAGGCATACGCCGGACGGCGCGGACTGCCAATCGCCAGACGCTCAAAGCCCAGCAGCGCCTTGGCCACCGTCCAACCCTGATTGAGCTTGCCAACGAGATTGTCCTTGGGAACACGCACGTTGTCGTAAAACACCTGGCAGAATTCAGCATGGCCTGCGAGGTTGACGATAGGCCGCAGCGTGATGCCCGGCGTTTTGAAATCCACCAAAAATAGGCTGATACCTTGCTGCTTTTTCACCTCGGCATTGGTGCGCGTCAGCACATAGCAATGCGTGGCGTCCTGCGCCAGCGAGGTCCAGATTTTCTGCCCATTGATCACATAGTCGTCACCGTCCGGCACGGCCGATGTACGCAGGCTCGCCAGATCAGAGCCGGCATTCGGCTCCGAGTAACCCTGACACCAGATGTGTTCGCCCGACAACGCGCGCGGCAAATAAAAGTTTTTCTGCGCCTCGGTGCCGTAATGCATGAGGATCGGGCCGATGTGCGTGATGCCCTGATCAGGTGGGCGCGCCGCGCCATGACGCTCCATTTCCTCAATGTAAATCAGCATCTTGCTGGCGTTGAGCCCCATGCCGCCCCACGCCGTCGGCCAACCCGGCGCAACCCAGCCTTTTTTATAGAGCTGCCCCCACCAGCCTTGCATTTCGTCCCAGCGCGCGCGGCGCAGAATGTAACGCAGATGCGCTGGATACTCGGCCTCAAAAAAAGCGCGAATGTCCGCGCGAAAGGCGTCGTCAGTCAGGGTGTTGTAGTCTTGCGTCATGCGGCTCTCCCGATTTACCCGATTCATTTTAGCGCAGCGTGAGGGTTACGCAGACAAAGAGACATAGGGACATAGGGGACGGTTACAATTCAACCGCTAAACAGGATTCCGTGCGTGTGTTTCCGGCCCGCGCACTGTGCCCGCACTTACCTGGATGCCCATGAAAACTGTCCCGTCTTCCGCTGGTGCCTTAATGCTGCTGATGCTCGTCGCTGCGAGCAGCACGCAGGCACAATCCTACCCGTCGAAACCGATCCGTCTCGTCGTGCCCTTCCCCGCTGGCGGCCCCGCCGACATCACCGCGCGCATCGTCTGCCCGAAGGTCGCCGAAGCGCTGGGCCAAAATATCCTTATCGATAATCGCGGCGGCGGCAGCAGCATCATCGGCTCGGACATCGTGGCGAAATCGCCGCCGGACGGCTACACGCTGCTGCTGGCCACGGTTACCGGCACCATCAACGTCAGCCTGATTCCGAAACTGCCATATGACTTGACGCGCGATTTCGAGCCGGTGGCACAACTGTTTATCACCACCAGCATCTTCACCGCACATCCGTCGCTGCCGGTGAAGACGGTGAAGGAACTCATCGCGCTGGCGAAATCGAGTCCCACGCAAATCATCTACGGCTCGGCGGGCAACGGCTCGCCCTCGCACCTGGCGGGCGAGTTGCTCAAAACCCTGAGCGGCATCAAGCTGCTGCATGTGCCGTACAAGGGTGGCGGGCCAGCGGTGATCGAACAAGTTGCCGGACACGTGCAACTGGCGTTTCTCAGCGCGCCCGCCGTGGTGCCGTATATCAAGAGCGGGCGGCTGCGCGCGCTGGCGGTGACCAACGCCAAACGCTCGCAGGTATTTCCCGACTTGCCCACCATCGCCGAGGCCGCGCTCCCCGGTTACGAATCCGAAGGCTGGACAGGCATATTCACGCCGGCGCGGACACCCGCCGCCGTAGTGCAACGGCTGCAAGGCGAATTC
Source organism: Bordetella parapertussis (assembly GCA_945865805.1). Classification (GTDB taxonomy): domain Bacteria; phylum Pseudomonadota; class Gammaproteobacteria; order Burkholderiales; family SG8-41; genus UBA5216. Next base: position 19,834 of record CAMBGJ010000024.1, on the reverse strand, counting down.
GCCAACGCCGTGCGCGACAGCGATATCCGCACAAGACTCCTGGCCACCGGCACCGAACCCGCGTTCATGGCGTCCGAGGCATTCGGCACAAAAGTACGCGACGAAATCGCGCGCTGGGGCAAAGTGGTCAAGGCCTCCGGCATGAGAGTCGACTGACCGATGAAAGAACCCGCACGTTGAAATCCGCCGCCTTCGATTATGTGCGCGCCACTTCGGTAGCCGACGCTTGCGCACTACTGCGCCAGCACGGTGATGAAGCCAAGCTCGTCGCGGGCGGTCAGAGCCTGGTGCCAATGATGGCGATGCGCCTCACGCGCCCCACGCAACTAATTGATATTAATGAGATTTTTTCACTCAAATTCATTGCCATCGAACAGCACGCAGTACGCATCGGTACTTGCACGCGTCAATGCGTCGTCGAGCGTGATGCCGCGCTGGCGGCACGCCTGCCGCTGTTGCAGCAGGCGCTGGCGTGGGTGGGTCACACGCAAACCCGCAATCGCGGCACCGTGGGCGGCAGCCTGATGCATGCCGATCCGGCGGCGGAATTGCCGCTGGTGGCGCGGGTGTTGGGCGCGACGCTGATGCTGCGTTCGGTGGAGGGCGTGCGTGCGGTGCGGGCCGATGAATTTTTTCTTGCGCCGCTCACCACTGCGGCGCGACCCGACGAGTGCCTGGAAGAAATTCACTGGCCGCTGTGGGACGAACCCCACAGCGGCTCGGCGTTTGTCGAAACCAGCCGCCGCCACGGCGACTTTGCCATCGTGGCCGCCGCCGCGCAGATTGCGCTGGATGCGGATGGCCGCTGCACGCGCGCCACCTTCGGCATCGGCGGCAGCAGTTCCACACCACTGGCGTTTGCCGCGTTGGCGGAAAAACTGGTAGGCACCTCTCTCGATGAATCGACCATCACCGATGCCGCTACAACCGCTGCCCGCACGGCTGAATTTTCCAGCGACTTGCATGCGGGGGCGGACTATCGCGCGTATCTCGCAGCCACACTCACGGCTCGCGCATTGCGCGAGGCACGCGATCAGGCCCTGTTTAAGCGGGGCAAACCATGAGCGACGCGCTGCATGGCATCTCCGTCGAAATCAACGGTGTCACGCGTCAGGCGCAAGTGCCCGCGCGGCTGTCGCTGGTGGATTGGCTGCGCGACGAGCTGCGGCTCACCGGCACCCACGTCGGCTGCGAGCACGGCGTCTGCGGTGCCTGCTCCATCCTGCTTGACGGCGACCCGGTGCGTGCGTGCCTGATGTTCGCGGTGCAGGCCGATGGTCACACCATCACCACCGTCGAAGGGTTGGCGAACGCCGACGGCAGCTTGAGCATCCTGCAAGACAGTTTCTGCCAGACGCACGGGCTGCAATGCGGCTACTGCACGCCGGGGATGTTGATCGCGGCACAGAGCTTGCTCAATGCCGTGGCACGCCCGACGGAAGCGCAGATACGCGAGGCCATCGGCGGCAATCTGTGCCGGTGTAGCGGATATCAGCAGATTATTGAAGCGGTGCAGTTGGCGGCGGCGCGGTTGGGTGGCAACACATGAAATTCGTGTTTGTGGTTACCCCAATCCATCATGTGTAAGCCTGAACAACTCTCATGGTCATTCCCGCGCAGGCGGGAATTCATACGTAGTGGCCTATGGCACGGTGTTATGGATTCCCGCCTGCGCGGGAATGACAGGATCAGTGTTCGGGCCATCGGAAAATGGGTGCGCCACACATGACAACCTTTCCGAATCAAGACCCCGCCGCCTTCCGCTACATCGGCCAACCCCGCCGCACGCGCGAAGACCCGCGCTTTGTCACCGGGCGTGGCCGCTACGTGGCTGACATCGCCCTGCCGGGCATGAAGCACGTCGCCATCGTCGCCTCACCGCACGCCAGTGCACGCATCACCGCCATCCGCACCACGGCCGCACGTGCAGCGCCGGGGGTGCATTATGTGCTGACGGGTGAGGAATTTCATGCCGCCACCGAATCGCTCGTCAGCGGCATAGACGCACCCCATTTGAAGCGCTATGCGTTGGCAAAAGATGTCGTGCGCTACAGCGGCGAATGGGTGGTGGCGGTGGTTGCCGATACGCGCGCGCTGGCCGAAGATGCGGCGGAACTGGTCGAAGTTGATTACGACACGCTGCCGCACGTGATCGACGCCGAAACTGCCGTGCGCCCCGGCAGCCCGCTGGTGCACCCGGCCCACGGCAGCAACCTGCTGTTTCATCGGCGCTTTGTGTGGGGTCCGGTGGATGCCGCCTTTGCAACAGCCGATCACACCATTGCATTGCGTGCTGTGTGGGGCCGCAGTTCTACCGTGCCAATCGAAACCTTCGGCGTCGCCGCGCAATGGGATGCCGGACAGGACATACTCGATATCTGGGCGTCGATCCAGATGCCGAAGTTCCCCGATCAAACCGCACGTGCGTTGCGGCTGCCCGGCAACGCGGTGCGCGTGCATTACGACGTGGATGTCGGCGGCAGCTACGGCGTGAAGCGCGGGCTGAAGCACACGGTGCTGGTTGGTTATCTCGCCCGCCGTCTCGGCATGCCGGTGCGCTTTATCGAAGATCGGCTCGAAAACATGCGTGGCGGCGACATGCAGGGGCCGGATCGAATTTTCGACATGCGGGCCGCGTTCGATAACGACGGCACGGTGCGCGCGCTGAAAATCCGCGCGCTGGATGACGTGGGTGCCTATGCCGGTCGTGCGCCGCTGCAATTGGGCAAACCGGTTACCGCGATTTGTGGGCCGTATCGCATCGCGGCGGTCGCTTACGAACCCATTTCGGTGCTGACGAACAAGACACCGCAGGAAGCGGTGCGTGGCTTTGGTCAGGCGCCCACCAACTTCGCCATCGAACGCACGATGGATCACGTCGCGCGTCACCTCGGCATGGATCGCATCGAACTGCGGCGCAAAAACCTGATCAAAAAAGACGAATTTCCATACCGCATCCCCAGCGGTTCGAGTTACGACTCCGGCGACTACCACGCGGTGCTGGATAAAGCGCTGCACGCCATCGATTACCCTGCGCTGCTCCAAACACGCGATGCCGCGCGCGCAGCCGGCCGCCATGCGGGCATCGGCATCTCCACTTGCCTTGAACCCAGCGGCGGCAACTCGGCCTTCGAACCGCTGTTCAACGCAAAAAACGACACCACCACCTGGATGGAAGGCTGCCTCGCGCGCGTGGATTTATCAGGCGCCATTACCGGCGTGATGAACACCTCGTCGTCGGGCCAGGGGCATGAAACACTGGTGTCCACGGTGATCGGCGAGATCCTCGAACGCGATCCAGCCACCATCCGCGTGGTGCGCGCCGATTCATTGAGCGCGTTGCCATCGAACAGCCCCGTCGGCAGTCGCATGGCGATCATGCTCGGCGGTGCTGCGGCGGGTGCGGCTCGAAAGATACGCGACACCATGCTCGAAATCGCCGCACACAATCTCGATTGCAGCATCGAAGCCGCCGTCTACGAAAACGGTGATGTATCCGTGCGCGGCCAGCCCGATAAACGCCTGACGTGGGACGAGATCACCGCCATCGCGCACCGCAAGTTTCACCAGATGCCGCCGGGCGTGGAGCCGGGCTTGCAGGCGAAATTCGTGTGGCAGGTGCCCACGGGCGGTGGCCTGCCCAACGCCAATGGTGAAGTGCACATGTATCCGTGTTACGCCTTCGAGACGCACATTGTTTACGTCGAACTCGATCCCGATACCTGCCGCCCCGAGATCAAGCAATATGTGTGCGGCCACGACTGCGGCGTGATGATCAACCCGCACATCGTGCATGGCATGACTTACGGCGGCATCGCGCACGGCATCGGTGCCGCGCTCTACGAAAAATTTTCGTACACCAGCGACGGCCAGCTTGCCAGCGGCACGTTCATGGATTACCTGTTACCCAGCGCGATGGAAATTCCCTCGCTCAAAATTGTCGATCACTGCACGCCGTCGCCGCTGACCACGTTCGGACAAAAGGGCTCTGGCGAGGCGGGTTACCTCGGCGCGCCGGCGGCGGTCGCCAACGCGGTGAATGACGCACTGGCACCGTTGCAGATCAGCATGGAAACATTACCGATGACGCAGGATGCGCTTTGGCGTACGATTGCCGCTGCGCAGGTCCAAAGCACGATCATAAAATAATCAACTAAAACAAATACTTACATATGACACATCCTCATGCTTTGCCGTTGTTACTCCTGACGTTAGCCGCCAGCGCACACGCACAAACACCCGACGCTGCGGCCAACTGGCCGAACAAACCCCTGCGCGCGGTGGTGCCGTTCACTGCGGGCAGTGCCACCGATGCGGTCGCGCGCATCGTCAGCGAGCGCCTCGGCGCGCAACTCGGTTACACCGTCGTGATCGAAAATCGTCCCGGTGCGGGCGGCACCATCGGTGTGGGCGTTGCCGCGAAAGCGAATCCCGATGGTTACACGCTGCTGGTGCATTCGTCGTCGTACACCGTCACGCCCACGACTTATCCGAATACGCCTTACGACACGCTGCGTGATTTTGCCGGCATCACGCCGCTCGCCAATCTGCCCAATGTGCTGGTGATCGCGCCGTCAAAAAATATACGTTCGGTAAAGGAGTTGATCGCAGGCGCGAAAGCCAAACCCGGTTCGCTCACCTACGCCTCGGCGGGCGCGGGCAGCGCCACGCAGTTGAACGCCGAGCGCTTTCGTCTGGGCGCGGGCCTCGAAGGCGTGCACGTGCCATTCAAAGGCACGCCCGAAGCGCTCACCGAAATCATCAGCGGCCGTATCGACATTTATTTTTGCCCGGTGATTTCGGTGCTGCAACTCATCAAGGAAGGCCGCTTGCTCGGGCTGGCAGTAGGCAGCACCAAACGCTCGTCGGCACTGCCGGACCTGGCAACCACGCTTGAATTGGGCGTAGCGAATTCCGATTACAACTTTTGGGTGGGCATGGTGGTGCCGGCCAAGACACCCGCTGGCGTAGTCAGCAAGTTGCATCAGCAAACCATCAGAACCTTGCAGACGCCGGATATCACCGAACGCATGGCCAAGCTCGGCGCGGAACAAATGCAAATGACGCCGCGTGAGTTCGATGCCTATATCAAGAACGAAATCGGTATTAACGCCGCGCTGGTTAAAGCGGCGAAGGTTAATGTGAATTAGCACCATGCGCACCCAATCGGATTGCAGGCATGCTCAAAAAAACAACCCTATGCAGAAGGGCGAAAATCTCACATTGTCGTTCCCGCGAAAACGGGAATCCATAACACGGGGTCCGATGTCACATCGTATGGAATCCGGCTTTCGCGGGAATGATCGTGTTGGTATTGCAGCCCGTCGCGATTTAATGCACTTGACGCGGGAGTCTCTGTCGATGTTTGCGATCGTAAAACTCGGGATGGCACTCGCGTTCTTGTACACACCGTTCACACACGCACAATCCTACCCCGACAAACCCATCCGCATGGTCCTTCCGTTCCCACCCGGCGGCGGCACTGATGGCCTCGCGCGCGTGATCCTGCCCAAGATGAGTCAGGCGATGGGGCAACCTTTCGTGATCGACAATCGCCCCGGCGCAGGCGGCATTGCCGCTGCCGAACTGGTCGCCAAATCCACGCCTGATGGACACACGATGTTCATGGGCTCGTCAACGCTGGTCACCGCCACGCCGAGCCTGTTCAAACTGCCCTACGATTCGCTCAAGGATTTTGCACCGATCTCGCTGTTCGGCACTGCGGCGTTTATCCTCGCGGTGAATCCGCAGGTGGCCGCCACCAGCGTCAGCCAGCTTGTCGCGCTGGCCAAGGCCAAACCGGGTGGCTTGAATTACGCCTCCGGCGGACTCGGCAGTCCACTGCATTTGTGTGGCGAGCTCTTTAAAAGCCGTGCTGGCGTAAACCTGGTGCATATCGCCTACAAGGGCGGTGCGCCCGCAGCCACTGCGGTCATCGCGGGCGAAGCACACGTCATCTTTGGCAGTTTTGCCGCCAGCCTACCATTGATTCGTGCGAACCGCCTGCGCGCGCTGGCGGTCACCAGCAAAGCACGCGCGCCGATCACGCCCGACTTGCCGACGATGATGGAGTCCGGCTTTCCCGACTACCACGTGCAGGCCTGGTCGAGCTTCGACGCACCAGCCCGCACACCCGAAGCCATCGTGCAGCGCCTGTATAGCGAAACCGCCAAGGCCGCATTCTTACCGGAAGTCGTTGAGTTAATGAGCAGAATCGGCTACGCACCCGCCAACAACACGCCCCGGCAATACGCCGAACTCAAGCGAGCGGAAACGGCGATGTGGGCCAAGCTGATCAAGGACGCGAACATCCGTGGTGAATAGCGAACAGAACAACGCCATGGATGAGCGCCTCGAAAAAATCGAAACCAAGCTGAGTCTGTCGGAAGACCTGCTCGACGAGCTGAACAAAACCATCTTTCGCCAGCAACGCGAGATCGAACACTTGCAGCGCGACGTCATTACGCTACGCGAACAGGTGCGTGCCTCGCTGCCGGATGAACGGCGCAATTTGAACGATGAGATTCCGCCGCATTATTGAGACTTGCCTCGCCAATAGGGCAGCTTGATTGTCCTGCCTATATCCGGCGGCTTTGGGGATATCTTGCCGCTATCGCTGAGTGATCGGTGTCAGGTAAGATTCGGGGATCATAACCTCTGAAACGATAGACGATCATGACATCTGTTTCCGCCACGAGCCATACCGTTGTTCGCGACGACATCAAGTTGCATCATCTGGATTGGGGTAACGAGGGCCAACACCCGATCGTGCTGGTGCACGGCAGCCGTCTGCACGCGCATGTGTGGAACGACTTCAGTCACCGCTTTAAGGATCGCTTCCACGTCGTCGCTGTCGATCAACGCGGGCATGGCGACAGCGGGTGGTGCACGCGCAACCGCTATGACCTGGAGGATTTCTACCAGGATCTGCAGGCGGTAATCGAGGCGCGGGGTCTCACCCGATTCACCTTGATCGGTCACTCGCTGGGCGGACGCGTATCGATGCTGTACGCCTCGCGTCATCCCCAAGCGCTGGAGCGCCTGGTGCTGGTCGATATCACGCCGGGCCGCCCGGCTGCGGCTACAGGCGCTGATATTTCGCGCATCACCGAAACGCCAGGACCGCGCGATTTTGAATCTCAAGCAGAAGCCACTGCGTATCTGGGCAAATTATTGTCCCGAGCGCCAGCACACGTGATCGAAGAAAGCGTGCGTTTCGGCATGCGCCAGGTAGCCTCGGGTCGCTATACCTGGAAGTACGATCCCGCGATGTTAAAGCGCGCGCCTGCCGCCATTGATCTCTGGGGCATGGTCAAATCCATACCCACCCCGACGCTCCTGCAGTACGGCAGCCACAGCAAGGTCGTATCGACTGAACTCGCGGAACGGCTTAAGCAAACCATGCCTCAGTGCACCGTCGAGCGCATCGAAAAAGCGGGGCACGCTCTGTTCACCGATCAGCCCGACGCTTTCGCGGCGAGCGTGGAGCGATTCCTGGCCGCTTAACCCCTGCAACGTTCTTATTAGGGAGAAACCCAAATATGTCTTGTGTGAAAGGCGACTTCTTTCCCTGATTCTTCGCATTATCAGGACACATTTGCATTACTTAGTAATAAGTATGCCGGGCACCCGCGTGTACCAGTACACCCACACCAGCAGAACGCCCTGCAGCGGCAGGCGCAGCCATAGCACAACCGGGTTGTACTGCGGATACAACTCGGCGTGAAACGCCATATGCACATTCGCCGGCGTGACGGCAATGACCAGCGCGATGAGGCCCCACGCCGCAAGCCGTTCGCCCCTGCGCGTGCAGAGCATCACCCCCAGCACGATTTCCGCAACGCCACTCACATAGACCAGCGCCGTATGCCACGGCAGATACGGTGGCATGATGCCCACATAAAATGACGTATTGACAAAGTGATTGGCGCCGGCAAGCGCGAACAGGATGCCCAGTAGCCACTTTAAAACGTTTCGCGTGGGGCGCATGCCGACAGATCAAGGTTTGCGCCACAACGTGCACGCCCTATTAGCGGCGAGACTCGCACCAAAGTCATCAGCCAATCAATTTGCCCTGTGATCAGAGTTAGCCGCAGCGGAATTTTCCATCCCTCCCATCCCTCCATTCCCTTTTTACCCGCCTTTGCGTACTACAGCGAGGCGCTCCGCATAACGCGGCACGTCGGGAAACCGCGCAGGCACACGCCGCCGCTTTACTGCTTCACCATCTTGGCATCCTGCGCGACTTTCTCCCACTTGGCTAAATCGGTGCGTATCATTTCGCGGATATCCGCAGGCGAACGTGCTTCAACTTCGGCGCCCTCCGCCGTAAAGCGCTTGATGATATCCGGGCGCTTAAGCACTTCGGCCACCTCGGCGTTGATTTTGTTGATGATCGGCGTGGGCGTGCCGCCCGTCGCAGCCCACGCCCACCAGATCGAAGCCTCGTAACCCGGAACGCCGGACTCGGACACCGTGGGCAAATCCGCCATCAGAGAAATTCGCTTGGCGCTGCCGACAGCCAGCGCTTTTACCTTGCCCACGCGCAGGTGCGGCGCGAGTGTGGGGATGGTCGCCACCGCCATGTGCGCGTGGCCGCCGGTCACATCCGTCAGCGCCGGGCCACCGCCTTTGTAGAGCGCGATCACCGCATCAAACCCCGCCTGGCTGCGGAACATCGCCGAGACAAAATGCATGAACCCGCCCGCCGACGCCATGGTGATGTGATTGGGCTTGGATTTGCCCAGCGCGACCAGCTCCTTGATCGAATTGACCGGCAACGAAGGCCCGGCGGCGATCACCACCGGGCCGCGCCCCAGCGTGGCGGCAAAGGTGAAATCCTTGATCGAATCGTAGGGCAGCTTTTTGATCACCGCCGGGTTCATGGTGAACGCCGTCGAAGCCATTAACATGGTGTAACCGTCGGGCGCGGCGCGCGCCACCAGCTCGCTGCCTATCATGCCTTCGGCACCGGGGCGATTATCGACGACAATCTGCGTGCCCAGACGCTCGGCCACCTGACTGCCGATAAAGCGCGCGAAAATATCGTTGCTGCCGCCGGGTGCCTGCGGCACGATCATGCGTATCGGTTTATTCGGATAGCTGTCCTTGCCTTGCGCGGCAACCCAACCGCTTTGTGCCGCCAGTAGTAATGCCCCGGTTACCGCTATTGCTGTTTTCATCTATGGCTCCTCACGTTTTTGTCTGACTGTGCAAAGTATGACGCGAAACCCCGCGATGTGCCATATGCGCCAACTGTGCGCGCCAGCGGGTCAGGGTTTATCATTGCACACAGACCATCGGTTCCACCCCAGGTTTCAAGGAGATACAAGCATGGCGTACGATTTACTCATCAAAAACGGCACGGTGATTGACGGCAACGGCACGCCGCGCTTTCACGCGGATGTCGCGGTGCAGGACGGCAAGATCGCCGCCATTGGCGATGTTGGCAAGACCAATGACGCGGCGACAAAAATCATCGACGCCAGCGGCCAGATTGTCTGCCCTGGTTTTGTCGATCCGCACACGCACTACGACGCGCAAATTACCTGGGATCAATTGCTGTCGAGCTCCAGCGAGCATGGCGTCACCACGGTGATGATGGGCAACTGCGGCGTCGGCATCGCGCCATGCCGACCCGCCGTGCGTGGGCTGCTTACCGAGGACCTGGTCACCGTCGAAGGCATCGACCACGAAGTGCTGACACAAGGCATACGCTGGGACTGGGAAACCTTTCCGCAATTCATCGATGCCGCCGCGCGGCGCGGTAGCGCGATCAATCTCGCCTTTCTGGCGCCGCTGGCGCCGCTGCGCACCTACGTCATCGGCGTCGAAGCCAACGAGCGCGCCGCCACTGCGGATGAAACGCTAACCATCGCCGGGCTGTTGCGCGACGCCATGAACGCGGGCGCGTGGGGATTCAGCACCACCGCCAGCCGCCAGCATATCGGCCACGGCGCGAAGCCGCTGTCCGCGCGGCTGGCTAGCCGCGACGAACTCTCGGCGTACTGCGGCGTGCTGAAAGACTTGAAGCGTGGCGTGATCGAAATGGCGCTGACCAAGCAATACTCGAATCTGGCGGAGGACGAAGAGGCGTTCCTCAAATTCATGCTGGACGCCAGCGAGCGGCCCGTCACCTGGCTGTCGTTGCACAATCTCGCCGAGAAACCTAATGCGATTGCAGAAATTCTCGATCGTGTTACGCCTTTGATCAAGCGCGGCGCACGGCCACAGATACTCACGCGGCCCCTGCTCTACGACATGAATCTGCGGCGGCCTTTTATGTTTACCGAAATGAATGCGGCGAAAGACGTGTTCGATGCCTCATTCGAAACGCAGATGGCGATTTACGCTGATAAAAATTTCCGCACGGCGTTTAAAGATGAACTCAAGCTCGGCCGCAAGTGGGCGGGCCTCGCGCAAAACATCATCGTGGTGTCGGTGGAAAATCCCGCATTAAAACCGCTGGAAGGCAAAACCATCGGTGAAATCGCCGCCGCTCGCCAGCAAGACCCGAACGATGTGTTCTTCGACATTGCCGTCGAAGACCAGTTGCAAGTCAAATACGTGGTGCCGCGCGCCAACACCGACAAAGCCGCGCTGGCCTCGGCGCTGCGCGATCCGCGCACGATTATCGGCCTGTCGGATGCCGGCGCGCATCTCGATATGTTGTGCGAGTCGGGCTACACCACGTATCTGCTGGGCCATTGGGTGCGCGAGCAAAAAGCGCTCACCCTCGAACACGCGATTCAGCGCATCACTTCGGAGCCTGCCGATTTTTTCGGCATCACGGGACGCGGGCGGCTGCAAACCGGAGCGGCGGCGGACATCGTGGTGTTCGACGAACACACCATCAACTCGCCGCTGCGCCCCACGCCGGTGAAGGATTTACCTGCAGGCGGCATGCGCTTGTACGCCAGGGCCGAGGGTATTTCGCAGGTGGTGGTCAACGGGCAGATTTTGTTTGAGCACGGCAAACACACCGGCGCGGTGCCCGGTGAAATTCTGCGCTCGGCGTGAGCCTTCATCATTATTCTTCGTAGCCGGAGTAATAGCCATGAGTCCTGTTTCCAATGCCACGAATAATGCGGCGCTGGTGGTATTCAGCACCATTTCATGCAAAGAAGCCCTGATCGATCTGGTGCCCGAGTTTGAACATGCCAGCGGCCACAAAATCGACATCACCTACGGCGGTGGCCCGAAACTGTCGCAGCAAATCAGCGACGGATTGCAAGGCGATATTTTCGTCGGCCCCGAAGAATTCTCCGGCCCGCTACTGGCGCAAGGCAAATTACAGGCCGGTAGCCGCGTGGCCTTTGCGCGATCCAGCACGGGTCTTGCCGTGCGTAGCGGCGTTCCCAAGCCCGACATCAGCACGCCAGAAAAATTAAAGCGCGTGCTACTCGATGCGGGTAAAGTGTCCTATAGCGCCGGTGCCAGCGGCATTAATTTTGTTAAATTAATCAAACACTTAGGCATTGAAGCCGCTATCGTCGCCAAACGCGTTTCGCCGCAAGCCGGCGAACTGGTGGGCGCCGTGGTGGCACGCGGCGCCGCCGACATCGCCGTGCAACAAATCAGCGAGCTGCTACCCGTGCCCGGTATTCAGATACTCGATCCGCTACCCGCCGAGTTGCAGCAACCTATCGTCTACGGCTCGTCTGCGTTTGCGCAGTCGACACCGAGCGCTGCGGCGCAAGCGTTGGTGAAATTTTTGCGGTCGTCGGTGGCGCAGAAGGTGTTACGCGAGAAGGGGTTGGAGCCGGTTGCATCCGCAAAATAGCGGCTTCGGATTGTCCAGGCATCCACTGCGCATGCCGCAACTCGAAGTCGGTTATTTCGCACCAGCCAACAAGCCCGATCTTTCGTATCACCCGCGCTAACAACACGCCGGGCTTTAATCTCCTGCATACCCCAAAGAAGCAATGTAACTATATGTTTTTATTGAGTTTATCTGCATTCCCTGCAAACTCATTATTTACGGATAAATGATTGTGGCTTCGTGCGCCGAAGACCGGCGCTGGTGAGCGCATTGCCATAACCACACACAAGGACTCCGAATTGAAATTGCTCAACCGTGTCATCGCCAGTATCGCCAGCGCGCTACTTGCCGCAAGCGTATACGCCCAAACCTACCCCACCAAACCGCTACGCCTGGTCGTCGGCTGGCCGCCCGGCGGCGCGGCGGATGGCGTGGCACGTCCGCTCGCGCTGAAACTCAGCGACGCGCTGGGCCGCCCGGTGGTGGTTGAAAACCGCCCTGGTGCTACCGGCACCATCGGTGCCACGCTGGTGGCGAAAGCGCCGCCGGACGGCTACACGCTGTTGCTCGCCAGCAGTAATGAAATGGTGCTTAGCCCCTACGAGAAAATGCCCTACGATCCGGTGGAGGATTTCGCACCAGTCAGCTTAGTGATCGCGTTTCCCAGTGTGCTGGTGGTGCATCCCTCGCTGCCGGTGAAATCGATGAAAGAGTTGATCGCTTTCATGCGCGTGCGACCGGGCAAGCTCAATTTCGCCACCTCGGGTGTGGGCACGTCGCATCTGATCGGCGAGTTGTTCAAATCGCGCGCTGGCGTGTCGTTCAGCTATGTGGCGTACAAAGGTGGCGGCCCCGCAGTGATCGATCTGATCGGAGGCCACGTCGAGGGCATGTTCGCCACGTTGCCCTCGGCGTTCACCTACGCCAAAAACGGCAAGTTGCGCGCACTGATGGTCACCGACCGCAAACGCTCCACCACCGCACCCGACATACCCGCCGCGACGGAAGTGGGCCTGCCCGAGATGCAGGCACTCACCTGGAACGGCGTGCTGGCACCCAGGGGCACACCCGCGCCGATACTCGACCGGCTGCAGCGCGACGTTACCGCCGTGATGAACGCACCGGATATGAAGGAACGCATGCTGCTGCACGCCGCCGAAGTCACCACCACCACTCGCGACGAATTCGCCAGAACCATCCGTGATGATCTGGCGCTGTGGAGCAAATTGATCAAGGCGGCGAATCTTAAACCGGGCACGTGATCGGGTGGGCAAAGCTTAACAGCCTGCCCACCCACGCTCGCCGCACGGCAACCGCGCGATGCGTACTGCTGACTACTTCTTCTTCACCGGCGGCGCGCCGATGGATGCACCCGCATCCACCAGCAGCACCTGACCCGTTACCGCATGCGCGTCCTTGATCAACCAGACCACTGCGGACGCAATGTCCTCAGGATTGACGCGGCGCTTGAGTGGCGTTGAGTTAGCGAAGTTGGTGAACTGCGCCTCGTATTTTTCCTCGCCCAGGTGCTCAAGATGCCAGCGGCCGGTCACCATCGACGGGCACACCACGTTGGAGCGGACCTCCGGACCGAGGTTGCGCGCAAACGAAAGCGTCATCGCGTTGAGCGCCGCCTTGGAGGTGGCATAGGCCACCGAACTGCCGGTGCCGCGTAGCGCCGCGCCCGATGAAATGTTGACGATCGCACCCTGCCCGCCTGCCTTCATGTGCGGCACCACGGCGCGCACCATCTGCCACGGCCCAACCACGTTAACGCGGTAAACCTCGAGAAAATCGTCACCGGAAAGCGCATCAAGATCGGCATGATCGGCGAAACGCGTGGTGCCTGCCGAGTTAACCAGCGCGTCGATGCGCCCCCATTTCGCCATGGTCTCCGCGGCCATGCGTCGGCAATCCGCGTCGTCCGCTACATTGGCCTTGCACAGTATCGCCTGTCCGCCCGCTTCCTCGCAGGCCTTCGCCACGGCTTTTGCGTTATCGGCGCGGCTGGCGTAGTTGATGACGATATTCCACCCATGGCTGGCAAGCAGCACCGCGCTCGCGGCGCCGATGCCGGAACCCGACCCGGTGATGATTGCAACATTTCCTGACATAACATTCACTCCTTGTTAAGCCGTTTCATACGGCAAAGGCGGCACGCTGGCCGCAACCCTGTTTGACTTTAACATCGTGTGCCGGGGCTTGCTCGGCAGCGTGAAAATGGCATCAGGGATCGCGGCAGTAGGGAAACCTTGATCGCCACGCACGCCGCACCACTTCCCGCACATCATTCTATAATGCCCAAAATCCCCACAGGAGAATCAAAATGGCACGCGTACCGTACGTAGACCGTGAAGCAATGGATGACGCCGGCAAGGTGATTTACGACCGCATTCGCAACGATCGCAACTCGCCCACAGTGGGCCTGCAATTTCGCGCGTTGCTGAACAGCCCTGATGCCGCGAGCCATCTGACTTCGATGGGCGCGGTGTTGCGCTTTAAGAGCGCGATGCCGGAAAACATCAAGGAGTTCGCCATTACCGTGCTCGCGCGCGAGTGGAATAGCGAGATCGAATGGACAGCGCACGCGGCGCTGGCCGCCAAGGCGGGCGTCAGCGCAGCATCGATCGAGGCCATCCGCACCGGCAAAAATCTTGCCGTGCTCAGCGCCGATGAACAACTCATCGCGCGCTTCGTGCACCAACTGCTGCGCGATAAAAACGTCGCCGACGATACCTTTGCCGCCGCGCAAAAACTGCTCGGCACGCAAGGCGTGGTCGATCTCACGCTCTCGTGTGGCTACTACACCGCGATCAACATGGCGCAGATCGCGTTGATGCCGGAGATGGAACCGGGTAAAACATCAACCCTTTGATATAACTATCTGATTTAATTGAGTTTTTTATAATGCTCACTGCTCGTATCGCCGAACGCGCGCTGTCGTACGCAGGGATGCTCGCGGCCATCAGCATGCTGGCCCCACACGCCGCCGCACAGCCTTATCCCGCGAAACCCATCCGTATCGTCGCACCGTTTCCGCCCGCCAGCGTGGCGGACATACTCGCGCGACCCATCGCACAAAAGATGAATGAAACCTGGGGCCAGCCGGTGCTCGTCGACAACCGCACCGGCGCCGCCGGCAACGTCGGCAGCGAGCTGGTGGCGAAATCGCCGCCCGACGGTTACACACTGCTGCTCGGCACCATCGGCACCAATGCGGTCAACGCCGCCTTGTATGCCAAGTTGCCGTATCACGTGCTAAAAGATTTCGCGCCGATTTCACAGGTGGCCACCAGCTACCTGCTGCTGGTGATGCATCCGACGGTGCCAGTGCGCACGGTGAAGGACATGATCGCGCTGGCGAAATCACGGCCCGGCCAGCTTAATTTCGGCTCGGCCGGCGTGGGCACTTCGCCGTTTCTCGCGGGCGAAATGTTCAAGGTGATGGCGGGCGTGTCGATCTCGCACGTGGCCTACAAAGGCAGCCCGCAATCTGCGATTGATCTGGTGGCGGGCCGGCTCGATCTGATTTTTGCCAACTCGACGGCGGTGCTGCCCTTCCTGCGCGCGAACCGCCTGCGCCTGATCGCCATCAGCGCCGCCAAGCGCGACCCCGCGACACCGGATGTGCCGACCATCAGCGAAACCATTCTTGGCTTTGAAGTCGCACCCTGGTGGGGCCTGCTCGCCCCGGCCGGCACGCCGCGCGAAATCGTCACGCGGCTGCACAGCGAAACCGTGCGCATTCTTGCGCTGCCGGATGTCAAATCACACTACGCCAACTTGGGGATGACCGCAGTGTCCAGCACACCGGAGCAATTCAGCGCGTACATCCAATCAGAAACTCTGCACTGGGCGAAAATCGTCAAGGCGGCGGGGATCAAGGCGGAGTGAGTACGGTGGCGCAACGATGATAGCCTTCCAGAGCACGATGAAATCGCTTCCCCGGCGGCTACTGGCAGGCACACTCGCGTGCCTCGCCGCGATGGCAGGCACCGCCACCGCAGCCGACACCGCCGAGCGCTACCCCAACCGCCCGATCCGGCTGGTCAATCCGTTTGCGCCGGGTGGCGTCACCGATGTCACCGTGCGTAATCTCGTGCCGCACATCGTGCAGGCATGGGGCCAACAAATCGTCGTCGATAACCGGCCTGGCGCGGGCACCAATATCGGCACTGAAATCGTGGTGCGCGCACCGCCCGACGGCTACACCATGCTCGCCACCACGACCTCCATCGCCACCAACCCGAGCTTCTATCCGCGCCTGTCGTTCAAGGCCACGCGCGATCTCGCGCCAGTGGCCCTGCTGGCGGAAACCCCCGGCGCGCTGGCGCTGCACATGGGCCTGCCGGTGAAAACGCTGCCAGAATTGATTGCGATAGCGCGCGCGCAACCCGGCCAGATCACGCTGGCATCCGCAGGCACCGGCACCTCCACGCATCTAGCTATCGAACTGCTGAAATCGATGGCGAAAATCGACGTCGTGCACGTGCCGTTCAAGGGCGGCGGCGGCGGCATCGTCGGCGTGATGGGCGGACAACTCAGCGGCGTGATGACCGTGCTCACGCTGGTGCAACCGCACCACATCACTGGCAAAGTGCGCATCGTCGCCCTCACCACGTTAAAGCGCAGTCCACTGGCGAATGACATTCCCACCTTCGCCGAAGCAGGTCTGCCAGGCTACGACGCCGCCGCGTGGGTGGGCCTGTTCGCGCCGCGCGCGACACCACAACCGATCATTCAGAAGTGGAACGCCGAGATCAACCGTGTCATCCGCGATGCCGAACTCAAAGAACGCTTCAAGGCCGCCGGCCTGACCGCGCCCGGCGGCAGCGAGCGCGAATTCAACGCCTATTTCGTCAAGGAAACCGAACGTTGGGCGGCGTTGATCAAGGCGGCTAATATTTCGATTGCGCCGTAGCGGCGGAAGCGCACAGCGTGCGGCCCGCTATCGCGTCGCCATGGTTTTGTAAAGCGACTGGCATCAGCCATGTCAATCCCGCGAACACGGGAATCCATAACACCGTTTCAAACGGGTAGTCCCTGTGGATTCCCGCGTTCGCGATACTCAGCGCCGGTTCGCGGTCTTGAGTTCCTCAATCTGCTTCAAGGCGGCATCGATAATGATCTCAAGACCCTTCTTCCCGAGTTCAGCTGTCGCCCGAGTCGGATCACCATTCACGCCAGAGCCGTCGCCCGCTTTTCCTGCAGCCATCAGCTTCTGTCGTACCCCAGACGGGTCAACCGCCAACTGCAGCGACGTATCGGAAAGGTGTGCATGAGTTCCTTCTACCTTCAGACCTTGGGTTCCTAGATAATCACGCCAACCGTTACCGCGATAATACCTGTCAATATGATGCACGCGCGCGGGCGTCGTTGCCCACTCCCGATTTAGTATCTCGGCGACCAGCTTCTGCGGTGCCTGATTCGGCCCACTGTCGCCGATCAGGACGATGTCAATGAAGCCAGCCAATTTGAGGCTGCGAGCGGCGAACTCGACAACCTTAGCGAAATACTCGGGTGGCAAGGTAATGGTTCCCGGAAATCGCATGTGTCCAGAGGGGGGATCGATGTTGCCTTCGGGAACATACGCCATAGTCGGGGCAACCATGGCGTTTCCGAGTCGCTTGGCGATCTCGCGGGCTGTCATTGTGACGCGAACGTTGTGCTTCCCGAGAATCATGTG
Source organism: Bordetella parapertussis (assembly GCA_945865805.1). Taxonomy (GTDB): domain Bacteria; phylum Pseudomonadota; class Gammaproteobacteria; order Burkholderiales; family SG8-41; genus UBA5216. Next base: position 2,387 of record CAMBGJ010000024.1, on the reverse strand, counting down.
CGGACCATTCTGTTCGGTCCCACCGGTGGGAATGATGACAGTTGTCTTTCCCGCTCGAATTCCGTCGCGAACTTCCATCCAGGTGAGCTGTTCCAGAAACACCGAGTCCTGAGCCAGAACAGGGTTGCCGATGCAATACAGCATCAAAGCGACGATCAATGTAGCTCTTACTGATGTCATCATGATTCCTCCCGTGATGCCGACATTGGCATCGTGTTGTCACATGTATCCGGTGTCGTACGCTGTGGCGATCGCGGGAAATCGGGGAAAGACCCATACGCTTTCCATAGGACTTCATATCGAAATCCGCTCGTTACATCTTAGCCGAGAATAACGAAGCCAACCAGCTAGTGCTATCGTTACGTAAGTATTTGTTTTTACAAACTTATTTACATAAGCACATTGCATCACCTCGGCGGGCATTTCAACACCGAAAGTGTTTGTCGATTACCAGGAAAAACCCGCCTGACAACACAGCAAAATAAATCAATAAAAACAAATACTGACATTACTAATCGGCACCGTACACCGACAGTAAATTCCTATACACCTCCCGCAACCGGCTCTTGTACACCTTACCCGTGGCGGTGTGCGGCAAGGCGTCTACAAACACCACGGCATCCGGCAGCCACCAGCGCGGCACGCGTGTTTTGAGATGTTCCGCGAGTTCGTCCTGCGTGAGCTGGCAGCCGGGCTTTAACACCAGCACCATCACCGGACGTTCACCCCACTTGGCATGCGCGGCGGCTATCGCAGCGGCTTCGTGTACTGCGGGATGCAGCAGCGCGGCGTTTTCCAGTTCCACCGATGAAATCCATTCGCCGCCGGATTTGATCAAATCTTTCGAGCGGTCGGTGATGCGGATAAAACCATTCGCGTCGATTTTGCCGACATCGCCGGTGTCGAAATACCCTTCGGGATCGAGCAGCGCTGCGTCCTCGGCACCATAGTATTGACGCACGATGCATGGGCCGCGCACTTGCAGGTTGCCGGCGGCGCTGTCGTCCCACGGCAGCGTTTGCCCGTTGTCGCCGGCCAGTTTCAGTTCAACCAGAAACGGCACGCGGCCTTGCCGCTGCAGGAAAGCTATGCGTTCCACGCCAGCGAGATGTTCGGTCTCGGGCGTGACCACGCAGGTGGAGCCGGTGGGGCCCATCTCCGTCATGCCCCAGGCGTGGATCACCTGAATGCGATGATCGTGCTCGAAGGCTTGCAGCATCACTTCCGGGCACGGCGAGCCGCCGATGAACAGGCGCTTCAGACTCGCTGCGCGCGTACCACTTTGCGCCGTGTGATCAAGGTAACTCTGCCACACCGTGGGCACGCCGCCGCTGACTGTCGCGCCATGGCGCATCGCCAATTCGCACAGCGACGCGCCGTCGAGCCGGCTGCCGGGCAAGATCAGGCTGGCGCCTGCCATCGGCACGGTGTACGGCCACGACCAGCCGTTGGCGTGATACATCGGCACCGCCATCAGGATCACATCGCGCGCGGTGAATCCATAGACATCGGGCGCGCTCACCGTCAGCGACAGCAGCACGATGGAGCGATGGCTGTACAACACGCCTTTCGGCTCACCTGTCGTGCCCGAGGTGTAGAACAAACCAGCGGCGGTGTTTTCGTCGAAGCTCGCCCAAACGAAATGTCCGTCGGCTTGCGCCAGCCAGGTTTCGTAATCGACCGCGCCGGGCAGATCGGTGCGTGGCATGTGCGCGGCATCGGTCAGCACCACGAACTTGTGCACGCTGGGCAGCTGCGCCGCCAGCGATTCCATTAACGCCACGTAAGCCGGGTCCACAAACAACAGCCGGTCAGCGGCATGGTTGATGATGTACGCCACCTGCTCGAGAAACAGCCGCGGATTCACCGGGTGATACACTGCGCCCATGCCGGTGACGCCGTACCAGGCCTCCATGTGGCGCGCGGTGTTCGCAGCCACCGTCGCCACACGGTCGCCAGGCCGCACGCCGTCGGCCACCAGGCGCTGCGCGACACGCAAGGCACGTGAGCGTATCTCGGCGTAGTTGGTTTCGCGCATGCCATCGCTGGCGTAGGAAATCACCTTGCGCGCGGGATGTTGCCGCGCGGCGTGATCCAGCACTGTGTGACACAGCAGCGGCCAATCCTGCATCAATCCCAGCATGGAAGTTCCTTATGATTTCAAGTGCTGCTTTGCCCTTGTGGATGGCGGCACTTATGCTATGCAGCCGCTGTTGCAGTGTCAACGCTCACCAAAGCTGCTAGCCCGAATGTTGCACAAACAATCGGATCTCAAGCATTTGACGGAATGTGGAATTGAAATCACAGCATTTCAGAACGACAAGCGCAGTCTCCCCTACCCATTAAGTCGGAAGGCGGCAGCGGGGTTGAGCGGTGATTGGGAAGGA
>CAMBGJ010000023.1 GCA_945865805.1 Bordetella parapertussis | reverse complement strand
GTCACAGGAGTTGCTGCTGCGCGTCTCGGCCTATCTGGAAGTCGTCACCCAATCGATCAACCAGGAATCCGGCACGGTCGACAAATTCATTGGCGACGGCGTGATGGCTTTCTGGGGTGCGCCGGTGCATCTGGAGGATCATGCCTGGCGCGCCTGCGTTGCCGCACTGCGCATCCAGCACGGCATGAAAGCGTTGAACGCACGCTGGGGTGCGGAAGGCCTGAAACCGCTGAACGTGCGCATCGGCATCCACAGCGACGCGGTGCTGGTCGGCAACATCGGCTCGGCCGAGCGCATCAGCTACACCGCGATGGGCGACGGCGTGAATGTCGCGGCGCGCCTTGAAGGCACCAACAAGGAATACGGTACCCTGATCTGCGTCAGCCACAGCGTCTATAAAGAAGCCGGCGAGCGGCTACTCATGCGGCCGATCGATGACGCTGCGGTCAAAGGCCGGCGTCGCAGGATAGCCATATACGAATTGATGGGAGCCTTCGGCGCCGGGCCGGAACTCGAACCGAGTGCTGCCGCCATCCGCCTTTGCAAGCTCACACGCGAGGCCTATGCCGCCATGAGCGCGGGCGACCCGGCGCGGGCGCAGCAGTGTTACCAGGCGATCCTCGGGGAATATCCGGGCGATTCGGTGGCGCTGACGATATCCGCGCACCTTGCTGCCACTGCCGCAGCTACTGCCCCCGGCGCGGCGGCGCAACCGACGGCACACTGACAGCGGACACGCACGTGCCTGATCCCCTTGTTTCCATGCAACCTGCCCGCGCGCCACGCGTGGCGCTGCGGCCCAGCGAATACACGTCAGCGCTGATCCAGGTGCTGCGCGGCAAGGCCGCGCAGTTACGCGGCGCGAGCGTACTGGAAATCGGCTCCGGCAGCGGCGTGGTGCTGGCCGCGCTGGGCGCGCTGGGCGCGGCATCGCTCTACGGCGTGGATATCGAGGATGACGCAATAGACGAGGGTTTGACGCTGCTGTGTGAACTGGGCTACGCCGAAATCACGCGCATCGAACGCGGCGATATGTGGCAACCGGTGGGGGGACGCCGTTTTGATTTGATCGTTGCCAATCTGCCGCACTTTCCGATGCCGCCGAACGAGGTCAAGGCCCGTCTGTCGACCTGGAGCTGCGGCGGCGCCGATGGCCGTCAGTTGCTTAATCCGTTTCTGGAAGGGCTGGCGCAACATCTCGCGCCCGGTGGCCGCGCGGTGATTACCCACAACGCCTTCGTCAGCGTTCAGCAATCGCGTTCACTGCTGCGTCGTCACGGCCTTGCGCTACGTATTGTGCAGACGTTTCTGGTGAATATTCCCGATTTGAAGCTGGAACTCTTGACCCCCGGCATCCTCACGTCCGAAGAAGGCCGCACCATTTTTCGCTACGGGCCGCACGCGTTTGCCGATATGCACATTGTTGAAATCGGCATGGCGGGGGATATCCATTAACATGGGTTTCGTGGGCCGTCGCATCGCGGTGCGGGCGAGTTTGCTGCTCGCCGGACTGTTGGCCACGATCGCTATCCCCATCACGTCCCACGCCCAACAAGACACCACGCCCGACGCCGCGCTCGCACGGCTGCTCGCCGAGGCGCGCTCGGCGGCAGCCACCCCAGGCACCTGCGCCAAGCCCGGCATCGACCGTCTGGTGCGTATTTTTTGCCATAAACAGATGCGCGCCGGCGTGCGTGAAAACTATCCGCTGTTCGGCACGCGCGAGGGCGAAGCACGCAAGGGCTACGACATCGATGTCGCGCGCGCCATTGCCGCCACGCTGAAAGTTGAACTCGCGTTTATCCGCGTGACGCCCGCCAACCGCATCGCGCTGCTGGCCGAGGATCGCATCGATGTCGCCATCGCCACCATGGGCCACAACACCCAGCGCGATGGACAGGCGCGTTTTATCCGTCCGCACTATTACCAGTCGGAGAGCATCCTCGTCGGGCCGAAGGGGATCGCGGTCAAGGATTGGCACGACGTCGTGGGCCGCACCATTTGCGTGGCCATCGGCAACAGCTCGAACGCGCAGATCGGCTCGCACGGCGCGCGCCTGATGCTGTTTGAAGAAGCCAGCGCGCTACCCGACCGACTGCGCGACGAGACCTGCACACTCGCCGCACAGGACGACAGTTTTTTCGCCTTTCACTTCACCCTTTCCGCGTTTGCCGAGCGGCATGAGCGCAAGTTTGGCTTTGCCCAGGTGCCGTGGGGCATGGCGGTGGCGCGGAGCGGCAGCGACCGGTTGGCCGTCGCGCTCGATATGATCAGCCAGATCTTCCATCGCGACGGCGTGTACCTCGACCTCGCGCGCGCCAATCGTATCGGCAGTGTTTTTCTCGAACAGCAACGCGAGGTATGGAATCGCCCTGCGTGTAACGCTACCGGCAATACCGGTAGGGGCAACACCGATCCGGCGTGTGTCTTGCCGCCGCTGGCCGCCGCCCTGCAAGCCACCGCGTTCGCGCCGAGCGTGACGGCATTTGAAACCTGGGTCGCGCAAAACACCAGCGTGGTGCTGTCGCTGCCGATGTTGAAAACCGAGGCGGCGTGGTCGCTGTTCAAGTCCGGCATCGTCAATTCGCTGATCATGATCGCCGGGGCATTGGCCGCCACCTTGGGCTTCGCCTTGTTGCTGGGTGCGGCGCTCGGTTCGCGGCAGCGCCTGCTGCGCTGGGTTACGCGGGCTTTAACCATCATCATGCAATCGTCACCGGTGGTGCTGACGCTGGTGATCGCGGCGGCCATCGCGCAGATTTTCTTTCCCTATTCGCCGTTGATCGCCCTGGGTGCGGCGATCGTGGCGCTGGGCCTGACCAATGGCAGCAACGCTGCGCAGGCCTTGGCCGAGGCCATGCTCACTTTGCGCGAAGAGCGTGGCCTTGCGACAGGGGAGGCAGGGTTGTTTTCCGCGACCGTCAGTCGCTCGGCGACGCAGATCGTGTCGTTTCTGATCAACGCCGCCAAGGGCACGCCGATCGCCAGCTTCATCGGTGCGCCAGAGCTGTTAAGCGCGCTCACCGATATCACCGCATTCGCCAGCGGGCGCGCCACCACCTACATGCTGCTGCTGATTTTCTACATTGTGGTGGTCGCGATCGTGGTGTATCTGTGCGGCAAACTGCGTGCCTATCTGGAACAACGGCAGGCACCGCTCAAATGACGCCTTACACCGAACACCTGTTCAGCGTTTTTATGCCGCAATTGTTGTCGGGCATGGTGGTCAATTTCAAGATCGCCGCCATCGCGCTGGTAGTGGGGCTGGCACTCGGCGTGCCGCTGGCGATAGCGCAGTTGGGCGGACGTTTTGCGGGCGCGGGCGCATCGTTGCTGCTCGGCCTGCTGCGCGCGGCGCCGACGTTTGTGGTGATGTTTTTTCTCTTTAACGTGATCGCGCAGGATGCAACGGTATTCGGCCACGCCATCGCGCTGTCCGGCGTGATGACCGTCGCGTTGTCGCTGGTGCCCTATGCCGTCGCGTACGTCGCCGACAACGGGGTTGAGGCGCTGCAGCAGTTGCGTCGTGGCTCACCGCTGGCGGCGTTGCTGTTCTTGCCGAACGTGGCGCGCGCGTTTTTTGTGCTGGTGATGTCGTCGAGCGCGGGGGCGGCCATCGGCGTGAGCGAGGGCATCGCGGTGATCCTGCGCGAAGCCGAACGCCTGCCCTCGAGCGGCGATAAATTTCTGCTGTTTGCGATCGGCATTGCCTGTTTCGGCATTGCGCTGCAAGCCGGGTTTGCGCTGATTAATGTAGTGAAACACCGTCTCGGCGCGCTGGTCGCGCGTAGCCCCCGTAGCGTGTAAGCCCCGCCCGCCCACACGGGTGTCGCCCCCGCCCCGGCGCGGCGCTATAATCGCGGCTTCCTCCCTCGCCTTCCAGTAGATAACTGAAATGACTTCCCAAGCCGAGTTGGCCAACGCGATCCGCGCGCTTGCGATGGACGCTGTACAGCAGGCAAACTCGGGGCATCCGGGCATGCCGATGGGCATGGCGGAAATCGCGCAAGCCTTGTGGATCAACCACTTACGGCACAATCCGGGCAATCCGGCGTGGGCCAATCGTGACCGCTTTGTGTTGTCGAACGGGCACGGCTCGATGCTGCTGTACGCGCTGCTGCATTTGACCGGCTACGATTTGCCCATGGCGGAATTAAAACGCTTTCGCCAGTTGCATTCCAAAACGCCGGGCCACCCCGAATACGGCATCACGCCGGGCGTAGAAACCACCAGCGGCCCGCTCGGACAGGGCCTCGCCAACGCGGTGGGCATGGCACTTGCCGAACGCCTGCTGGCAGCGGAATTTAATCGTGACGGCCACGCAATCATCGACCACCGCATCTATGTGTTTGCCGGTGACGGTTGCCTGATGGAAGGCATTTCGCACGAGGTGTGCTCGCTGGCCGGCACCCTCGGCCTGAACAAGCTGATCGTGCTGTACGACGATAACGGCATTTCCATCGATTCGGAAAAACATAAAATAAAACAATGGTTTACGGACAATACGCCGCAGCGCTTTGAGGCCTATGGCTGGCGTGTGATTCGCGACGTGGATGGGCACAGTGTCGCGGCAGTTGACGCGGCCATCCAGCAGGCAAAGGCGGAATCCGCCAAGCCGGTGTTGATCTGCTGCAAAACCATCATCGGCAAGGGCGCGCCGAAAAAGGCCAACACCGGTGGCGCGCACGGCGCACCGCTGGGCGCGGAGGAAATCGCCGCCACACGTGCGGCCATCGGCTGGCCGCATGCGCCGTTCGAAATACCGCAGTCCGTTTACGCCGGTTGGGACGCGCGCGCGCGCGGCGTGCAAACCGAGGCCGCGTGGAACGAACAATTCGCTGCCTACGCCAGGCAGCATCCGGCGCTCGCCGCTGAACTCAAACGGCGTCTGGCGGGCGAATTCCCGGCGGATTGGAAAAATCACACCGCCAAAGTGCTCGCCGCAGTCAACGGCAAGGCCGAAACCATCGCCACCCGCAAAGCCTCGCAAAATGCGATTGAAGCGTTGGCACCGGTGCTGCCCGAGCTGGTGGGCGGCTCAGCAGACTTGACCGGATCAAACCTGACCTGGTGGTCGGGCTCCAAAGCCGTCGGCAATTCCGCGGCTACGGCGGGCGGCAACTATATTTTTTTCGGCGTGCGCGAGTTCGGCATGTCGGCCATCGCCAACGGCATGGCGCTGTATGGCGGCTTTATTCCCTATGTGGCAACGTTTCTGACCTTCTCCGACTACGCGCGCAACGCGCTGCGCATGGCAGCGCTGATGAAGCAGCGCGTGGTGTTTGTCTACACGCATGATTCCATCGGCCTCGGCGAAGACGGCCCCACCCACCAGCCAGTGGAACACGCAGCCACCTTGCGCATGCTGCCCAATATGGATGTGTGGCGGCCCTGCGATACGGTGGAATCCACCCTGGCTTGGGTGGCTGCCATCGAGCGGCGCGATGGGCCGACCAGCCTGCTGTTCTCGCGGCAGAATCTGCCGTTTCAAAAACGCAGTGCGCAGCAGGTGGCGGATATCGCGCGTGGCGGCTACATCCTGGCGGAAGCCACACAAAACGGCGCAGCCGTGACCCCGCGCGCCATTATTATTGCCACCGGCTCCGAAGTCGCGCTAGCGATGGCGGCACAGAAAATTCTCGCGGCGGAAAACATTCCCGTGCGCGTGGTGTCGATGCCCTCCACCACCGTGTTCGACCGGCAGGATTCCACCTGGCGCGCGAGCGTGCTGCCCAAAGAACCGGTGCGTATCGCCGTCGAAGCGGGCATCACCGATTTCTGGCGGCGTTACGTGGGCACCAGCGGCACGGTGGTCGGCATCGACAGCTACGGTGAATCCGCACCTGCCAATGAACTCTTTGAATATTTCGGTTTCACCGCAGAAAGCATCGCGGCCACGGTCAAGAACGCATTGTAAGTATCTGTTTTAATTGATAGTTTTTAGGAGCAAGTGATGGCAATCAAAGTAGGCATCAACGGTTTTGGCCGCATCGGACGCATGGTGTTTCGCGCCGCATCGCAGGATTTTCCCGACATCGAAATCGTCGGCATCAACGATTTGCTGGAGCCGGATTACCTGGCCTACACGCTGAAGCACGATTCCGTGCACGGTAAATTCAAGGGCGACATCGCGGTGGACGGCAACAACCTGGTGGTCAATGGCAAGAAAATCCGCCTCACGCAAGTGCGCGATCCATCCGAGCTGAAATGGAACGAAATCGGCGCGGATATCGTGGTCGAATCCACCGGCCTCTTTCTCGATAAAGCCACCGCTGAAAAACACCTCAAGGCCGGTGCCAAAAAAGTCATTATGTCCGCCCCGTCGAAAGACGACACGCCGATGTTCGTGTTCGGCGTCAACGACAAGAGCTACAAAGGCCAGACGATTATTTCCAACGCCTCGTGCACGACGAACTGTCTTGCGCCGGTGGCGAAAGTGCTCAACGACAAATGGGGCATCAAGCGTGGTCTGATGACCACGGTGCACGCGGCGACCGCGACACAAAAAACCGTCGACGGCCCGTCGAACAAAGACTGGCGCGGCGGTCGCGGCATCCTCGAAAACATCATTCCGTCATCCACCGGTGCGGCCAAGGCCGTGGGCGTGGTGATTCCGGAATTGAACAAGAAGCTCACCGGCATGGCGTTCCGTGTGCCGACGTCGGACGTGTCGGTAATTGACTTGACTGTTGAGTTGAACACGGCCGCCACCTACGCAGAAATCTGCGCCGAAATGAAAGCGCAGTCACTGGGCGCGATGAAGGGCGTTCTTGGTTACACCGAGGAAAAAGTCGTCTCCACCGATTTCCGCGATGAAGTGTGCACCTCGGTGTTCGACGCCGAAGCGGGCATCGCGCTCGACAGCACCTTCGTCAAAGTGGTGTCGTGGTATGACAACGAATGGGGCTATTCCAGCAAGGTGCTGGAAATGGTGCGGGTGATGGCGAAGTAACCAAGCGAAAGCGAAAAGCTTCGGCGCAAAGAACACCCGCAGAGAAACTCTGGATTTGTTTTTCTCTGCGCAAACGCTGCGTCTCCGCGCCTCTGCGGTGAAGCAGTTGACCTGAAGGTTTTAACGTGACGTTTCTCAGACTGACCGATATTCCCCTCGCCGGCAAACGCGTATTCATCCGCGCCGATCTGAACGTGCCGCAGGATGCCGCCGGCAACATCACCGAAGACACACGCATCCGCGCATCGATGCCCGCCATACAGCACGCGCTGAAAGCCGGCGCAGCGGTGATGGTGACCTCGCATCTGGGCCGCCCCACCGAAGGGGAATTGAAGCCCGAAGACTCGCTGTTGCCGGTGGCCAAACGTCTGAGCGAAGTGCTCAACCGGCCGGTGCGCCTGATTACGCATTGGCTCGATGGCGTGGATGTCAAACCCGGTGAAGTGGTGATCCTGGAAAACTGCCGCGTCAATCGCGGCGAGAAAAAGAACGACGACGCGCTGGCGCAAAAAATGGCGGCGCTATGCGACATTTATGTGAACGATGCCTTCGGCACCGCGCACCGCGCCGAAGCCACCACGCACGGCATTGCCAAGTTCGCCAAGATCGCCTGCGCCGGCCCGCTGATGGCGGCTGAACTCGACGCGCTGGGCAAGGCGCTGGGCAATCCGGCACGGCCGCTGGTGGCCATCGTGGCCGGATCGAAGGTATCCACCAAGCTCACGATTTTGAAATCGCTGGCGTCGAAGGTGGATCAACTGATCGTTGGCGGCGGCATTGCCAATACCTTCATGCTGGCTTCCGGCATGCGCATTGGCAAATCGCTGGCCGAACCTGATCTGGTGGGCGAGGCGCAAGCGGTGATCGACATCATGAAAGCGCGCGGCGCTTCGGTGCCCTTGCCGGAAGACGTGGTGGTAGCCGATGAATTGGCGGCGATGGCGCGCGCCAACCGCGTGGAAGCCAGCGCGGTGAACGCGGGCGACATGATTCTCGATATCGGCCCCAAGGCTGCCGCGCACCTGGCAAAAATCATCGGCACGGCAGGCACCATTTTGTGGAACGGCCCGGTCGGCGTATTTGAATACGATCAGTTCGCGGGCGGCACCAAGACCATCGCCGAGGCCATTGCCTCGTCGAAAGCGTTTTCGATAGCGGGCGGCGGTGACACGCTGGCGGCTATCGCCAAATACAAGATCGCGGATAAAATTTCCTGCATTTCGACCGGTGGCGGCGCGTTTATGGAGTTTTTGGAAGGCCGCAAACTGCCCGCGGTGGAAATCCTCGAATTCCGCGCCAACTAAATGACTAATCGCTCAATCCTGAATCCTGAATCCTAACTCCTGAACACTCAATGACCCGCCGCACAAAAATCGTCGCAACGCTGGGCCCCGCTTCCACCGACCGCAAAACGCTGGAAGCCATGATCGCCGCGGGCATGGATGTGGTGCGCATGAACTTCTCGCACGGCACCGCCGACGAGCATCGCAAGCGCGTGGAAATGGTGCGCATGCTGGCACGCCGCGCGGGCCGCGCGGTGGGCGTGCTGGTCGATCTGCAAGGGCCGAAAATCCGCATCGGCAAGTTCAAGAACGACAAAATCAATCTGGTGGCGGGCGCGAAATTCGTGCTCGACGCCGAATGCAAGCTAGGTGATGAAAACACCGTCGGCCTCGATTACCTTAATCTGCCGAAGGACGTGCGCGCCGGCGATACGCTGCTACTCGACGATGGACGCATCGTGCTGGGCGTGGCATCGGTGAAAGGCCCGCGCATCCACTGCATCGTTGAAATGGGCGGTCCGCTGTCGAACAACAAGGGCATCAATCGCAAGGGCGGCGGCCTGTCCGCCCCTGCGCTGACCGAAAAAGACAAGCAGGACATCAAGACCGCCGCCGAGCTGAAGGCGGATTACCTCGGCATTTCGTTTCCGCGCTCCGGCGCCGACATGAAATGGGCCCGCGATCTGATGCGCAAGGCCGGCGGCAACGCGCTGCTGGTGGCGAAGATCGAGCGCGCCGAAGCGATCACCGCGCTGGAAGAAATCATCGACGCCTCGGATGTGATCATGGTGGCGCGCGGCGACCTCGCGGTCGAAGTGGGCGACGCGGTAGTGCCCGCGCTGCAAAAACGCATGATTCGCCTGGCGCGCGAAAAAAACAAAGTGGTGATCACCGCCACGCAGATGATGGAATCGATGATCAGCAATCCGATTCCCACGCGCGCGGAAGTGTCCGATGTCGCCAACGCCGTGCTCGACGGCACTGATGCGGTGATGCTCTCCGGCGAAACGGCGGCGGGCAAGTATCCGGTGGAAACGGTGGCGGCGATGGCGCGCGTGTGCGTCGAAGCCGAAAAGGAAGACCAGACCTTTTTCGAGCGCATGCGCCGCGATCCGCCCAGCGAAGTCGAAGAAGCGATCGCGCGCGCCACGGTGTTTACCGCCAACAATCTGCGCATCAAGGCCATTGCCGCACTCACGCAAAGCGGCAAGACGGCGCTGCTGATGTCGCGTATGAACACGGCGGTGCCGATTTACGCGCTGTCGTCGGTGGTGGAAACACGCCGCCGCGTGGCACTGTTCAAGGGCGTGTACCCGGTTAAATTCAAAGGTGTACGCAATCCCGAACTCGCGTTGAACGCGGCCGAAGACGAGTTGCTCAAGCGTGGCGCGGTAAAAGACGGCGACTTCATCATCCTTACTATCGGCGAGCCGTACGGCAAGGCGGGCGGCACCAACACCATGAAGATCGTCAAGGTCGGCGAGCACCGGCGTGCGTGACCGACGAAGCGTATTAAAAAATCCCTTATAAATCAGGAGATTATCAATGAGCACTCTCAACCAGATCGCCCGCGCCATGGTCGCACCCGGCAGGGGCATACTCGCCGCCGATGAAAGCACCGGCACCATCGAGCGGCGCTTCACCAGCATCAATGTCGAGAACACCGAGGAAAACCGCCGCGCCTACCGCGACCTTTTGTTCACCACCAAGGGCATCGGCGACTGGATCAGCGGCGTGATTTTGTTCGACGAAACGCTGCGGCAGAAATCCGCTGACGGCATGTCATTTGTCGATCTGCTGAATAAAAATGGCGTGTTGCCCGGCATCAAGGTGGACGCGGGCGCCAAGCCGCTGCCCTTTTGCCCCGGCGAAACCGTCACCGAAGGCCTCGACAATCTGCCCAAGCGCTGCGCGGAATACGTCAAGCTCGGCGCCAAGTTCGCCAAGTGGCGCGCGGTGATCGATATCGGCGCGGATATTCCCAGCACCACGTCCATCGCCGCCAACGCCCACGCGCTCGCGCGCTATGCGGCCATCTGCCAGGAAGCGGGCCTGGTGCCCATCGTCGAACCCGAAGTGCTGATGGACGGCGATCACACCATCGAGCGCTGCGAGCAGGTGACCGAATGGACGCTGAACGCGGTGTTCGATGCGCTCTACATCAACCGCGTATCGCTCGAAGGTGCGGTACTGAAACCCTCCATGGTGATTTCCGGCAAAAAATGCGTGCGTCAGGCCGGCGTGCAGGAAGTTGCCGAGCGCACCGTGTGCATTTTGAAACGCACGGTGCCGGCGGCGATCGCGGGCATTGCCTTCCTCTCGGGCGGACAAAGCGATGAAGTCGCCACCGCCCATCTGGATGCCATGAACAAGCTCGGCAACAATCCGTGGCCATTGAGTTATTCCTACGGCCGCGCGCTGCAACAGCCCACGCTCAAAGCCTGGCGCGGGCAAGCCGCCAACGTGCCCGCCGCGCAGGCTGCGCTGGCCCATCGCGGTCGCATGAACAGTCTGGCTTCGCAAGGCAAATACTCGGCGGCGCTGGAAGCCCAAAAGTAATTCCACGCCCTGGCATGAAGGGCGCGAAGCCAGCTTCGCGCCCTTTTTTTTGCACGCCTGGCGCGGCAGGAAATCGATCATCTGCAACCAACCAACGAGGCAGCGCATGACCACACGCATCATCGATCCCAGCGCCGGCGGCGGCGGCGCGCCCGATGGATTTGCGCGGCAAGGTGGTTGGTGTTATCGACAACACCAAGGAGCAGGCCGATGTCATCGCCGAGGCTTTGGCCTGTGGCCTGCGTGAAAAATACGGCGTGGCGAAGGTGATCATTCCCCGCAAGCCGTATTTTTCCAAGCCGGCACCGGCGGAACTGCTGGAACAAATGGCTAACGAAGTGGATGTCGCCATCGCCGCCGTCGGCGGATGAGGCTCCTGCACGTTGTGCAGTGTGCACGACGCGGTGGAGTTCGAAAAACGCGGCATCCCGGCAACGGTGATTCTCACGCAGATTTTCAAGAACGCGGCCATCCATCAGTTCAAGAGCCGTGGCATGGAGGGGCACCCGATGATTGAGCTGCCACACCCCATCAGCAACCTGAGTTACGAGAAAATGCACGCGCTGACCTTGCAGTACGTCGATCAACTCGTGCGCCAACTCACTAACTGAGCACCAACCGAGCCGCCCATGTCTTCATCCCACTTTGTCAAACGCCCCGGCCAGCCGGACATCCACTACACGCTGGATGACTACACCGATCCGTGGAAAAACGCGCCGTATCTGTTTTTGCAGCACGGCTTTGGCCGCTCCGGTAAATTCTGGTACAGCTGGGTGCCGTATCTCGCCCGCTGGTTCAAGGTGGTGCGGCCCGATGCGCGCGGGCTGGGGCAGTCGCCCGCCACCTTCGATCTGCAGCGCGACTTCACCGTCGAGAACTGCGTCAACGATCTCGCCGCGATTGTTGATCACCTCGGGGCGGATGCAGTGCACTACTGCGGCGAATCCATGGGCGGCATCCTTGGCATGGTACTGGCCGCCACACAGCCCAAACGCGTGCGCACGCTGACGCTGGTGTCCTCCCCCGTGAATCTCAACGAGACCACCAAGACCACCTACGCCCTGGGCCACAATTCCGAGGCCGAGGCGCAAAAAGCCATGGGCATGAAAGCGTGGGTAGCGGCGACGAACCGCACCACACGCTTCCCCGCCAATGCCGATCCAGCGCTGCTCGAATGGTATGAACAGGAATTCGCCCAAAACAATCCCGACGTGCAGGCCGCGATGAGCCGCGCGTTGCACGCCAGCAGTGCGTTGCCGTACCTGTCGAAGATCGAAGCGCCGGTGCTGGGGCTTTATCCGTCCGCCGGGCCGATCACCAGCGATGAGCAAATGAACATGCTTAAGCAAAACATTCGCCAGCTGCAGGTGATCCGCGTGCCGTCAACCTTTCACAAAATCCAGCTTATGTTCCCGCGCACTTGTGCCACGCATCTGCTGCACTTCGCGGCGGCGCATGATGGGTCGGTGTGTCACGAGGCCTAGTGCGGTTGCCGGAAGAAACGACGATTCCAACCAGAACGTCATCCCCGAAATGTCGAAAATGAGACGGGAATCCATAACGCCGTCACCCGTGGCAGCGGTGTTATGGGCTCCTGCCTACGCCGGAGCGACAGTGATTGGGATGTCTATTGCCGCAGGCTTTGCCATAATCGGCATTTCACACGCACAGCCCGCTGCATCAAGCGCAAGCCTGGCCTACCCCACCAAACCCATCCGCCTGATCATCCCCTTCCCACCTGGTGGCTCGCGCGACATACAGGCGCGCCTGATCGGCCCCAAACTCCTCGAAGCGTGGGGCCAGCCGGTGGTGATCGACAATCGCGCGGGGGCCAATGGCATCATCGGCCTTGAACTCGCGGCCAAAGCACCCGCTGACGGCCACACGCTGGTGATGAAACTCGGCGCTTGTGGCGCTTCGCTCACAGTGGAGCCAAAGCACCCGCTGACGGCCACACGCTGGTGATGATCTCGGCGGGGTTTGCCTCCGCGGAATTACTTTATGGCAAGCTGCCCTACGACCCGCTACGCAGCTTTGTGCCCGTCACGCTGCTCACGCGCGGGCCTGGCATCCTGGTGGTGAATAATGCGCTGCCGGTGAAGTCGGTCAAAGACTTGCTCACTTACGCGCGCGCAAAACCGGGCCAGTTGCACTACGGCTCGGCGGGCAGCGGCGCGCCCAGTCATCTGTCGGTCGAACTGCTGGCATCGATGACTGGCGTGCAGTTCAATCATGTGCCGTACAAAGGCATGGCCCCCGCGTTGACGGACGTGATCGGCGGACAAATCCAGATGAGCTTGCCGACTATCCCCGGCGGTCTGCCACACGCACAATCGGGACGCGTACTCGCATTAGGAGTGACTGGCGCGAAGCGTACGCCAGCTGCGCCGGAGATACCGACCATCGCCGAGGCGGGCGTGGCTGGCTTTGAGGCCAGTAACTGGTATGGCCTTGCCGCGCCCAGAGGCACGCCGCATGGTGTCGTCACGCGTTTGAATCAAGAGATCGCGCGTATTCTTGTGTTACCGGATGTGCGGGCTAAATTGCTGGCGATGGGGATGGAGACAGAGTCCAGTTCGGCGGAAGCGTTTGGGGAGTTTTTGAAGAATGATGCGGTTAAGTGGGGGCGGGTGATTAAGGCGGCTGGGTTAAGAATGGCTGGTGAAACGCGTTGACCGGTCGCTTTTTTGCAGAACAGCTAAACGGAACAATTCTGGAAACGCACAAAAAAGCCAGGACGCGTATGCGCCTTGGCTAAAGGTTAGATACGCTTAACCTGGGATGTTGCGTGGATCATGACCGTAAGTCCATTCGGTCTGGATCACGCCGTCTCTCCCGTGCACAAGCAGTTGGCCTTTTGCGTTTTGGGCAATCCCGCGGCCCGCCTGTAGAGCTTCCATTTTTGTTTCGTGGAAACTTACAGCGCGTTCTGCGTTTTCACCTTTCACTTGCCACTGCCCATCTTTGGGCGTTACGTGATAACGCTTCATAGTATGTAACTCCTATAAAGGGTCGGTGAGACAAAGAACGGCGAAAAAGGACGTCCTGGCTATTGGTTTGACGGAGCACAAATGCGTGGCACCATCAATTCGTGCTACCTGCCGAGCCCCTTTAGGCTCGACACCGCGCCCAAGCAGTTGACGCTGCTTGGGCGTTTCTTCTAAGTTCGCTCGAAACACAATATGTAGCTATATTTCGAGTCGACACCTCTACTTATAAAAAAAAGGGCTGTCACCAGCCCTTTTTTTGAGCACAACGCTGGCGTGAAAGACGACTACATTGCGCAAGTAACTGCCTTCCATTCCGGCAACGCCCGCGCCTCGAACGGCAAATCCCACGCCGCGCAGTTCTCGCTATCCACAATCTCCACTGGCAGCACGATGTCGCGCGGCACGGTTTCGCCGTTCAAATAACGCACTGCTGCTTCGGCCGCGAGGCACGCCATTTTCATCGCGTCGAAGCTCGCCGTGGCGAGCAGCTTGCCGACCTTGATGGCGGCGATGGCATCGGGCACGGCGTTGACGCCCACTATGGGCATCCGCGGCTTGCCGGCGGCTTCGAACGCATCGATGGCACCCAGCGCCATGGCATCGTTGGCGGCAAGGATGGCATCGAACTGAACGCCTGCGGCCAGCACGCGTGTCATTTCACGGCGTGCGGCACTGCGCAAAAATTCGCCCGGCACGTCCGCCACGCGCGTGATACGCGTGTGGGTGGCGAATTCGGCCGCAAAGCCCGTCATGCGATCGCGCCCCGACATCGATCCCGGCGTGCCTTCGAGCACCAGCACGCGGCCCTTATTTTTTATGTTTAAAAACATATAGTTAGCGATATTCTCCGCCAACGCGATATCGTCCGAACCGGCGTGACAAACCCACTCGCCGCCGACCAGCCGGTTGACGAAGGAGAACACCGGTATACGTGCGGCGTTGAATTTTTCGATCGACGGCACCATCGCCTCAGCATCGGTGGCGACGAATAACACGGCGTCAGGCCAGGCCGCGATGGCTTGATCCACGTAAGCCTGCTGTTCGGTCACGCTGTCAGGCACCACGGGCACATAGTGCGTGACGCGGGCGTTCAAACGCGCGGCCACGCGCTCCGCCCCCAGGCGTGCGGCTTCGTAGGCGGGGTTTTCGCGGTTTTTGGTAAACATGGCGAGCGTTTTCATGCGGTGGCAAACCTTTCGTGAAGTTCCGTGAGGCCGAGTTTTTCCAGCAATTCATGCAGGCGTTTTGTCGGCCGCGCACGCGGCAAATCCTTGTAGCTGGCGATGATGAGTTCGTTTTTTAACGAATGCTCCCACCCCACCAGCTCGGTGACGTTGACCTGATAGCCGTGCGCTTCGAGTTGCAGGCAGCGCAACACGTTGGTGATGTGGCTGCCGAATTCGCGCGTGTGCAGCGGGTGGCGCCACGCCTCGGTGAGCACGCTCATGAGCGGATCGCCCAATGCCGCGCCCTTGTGCTTGCGCAACACCGTTGCGACTTCGGCCTGGCAGCAGGGTGCCAACACGATGTAGCGCGCCTGCTTTCTCAGCGCGAGATGTATGGCGTCATCGGTGGCGGTATCGCAGGCGTGCAGCGCAGTGACGATGTCCAGCGCGGCGGGTAACAGGGGCGACGCCATGGCCGCGGTTACTGGCAGGTCGAGAAACGTCATGCGCGTGAAGTCAAGCTGCTGCGCCAGCGCCACCGATTGTTGCACCAGCCCGGCGCGCGCCTCGATGCCGTAAACATGCGAGGCATCATCACGCGTCTTGAAAAACAGATCGTAGAGAAGAAAACCAAGGTAGGACTTGCCCGCGCCGATATCGACCATCCGCACGCTGCCGTGCTCTGTCACGGTCTGCGCCAGCAACGGCTCGATGAACTGCAAGAGGTGATACACCTGCTTTAGCTTGCGGCGGCTGTCCTGATTCAGGCGTCCGTCGCGGGTGAGGATGTGCAGCGCCTTAAGCAGCTCGATGGATTGGCCGGGGCGTAGTTCCGCCAGTTCGGGGGGCGGCAATTGTTGTGTTTTGTTGCGAACCATGATGCCGCGCAGTTTAGCCGAATGGCGCGAAGGCGGTATCATCAACGCACTGCATACGATCAAAGGTTG
This sequence comes from Bordetella parapertussis, assembly GCA_945865805.1. Classification (GTDB taxonomy): domain Bacteria; phylum Pseudomonadota; class Gammaproteobacteria; order Burkholderiales; family SG8-41; genus UBA5216. The sequence continues at coordinate 10,753 of CAMBGJ010000023.1, read as the reverse complement.
GCCATGCCTTTTGAAGAATCGCTGAACGAACTCAACACCCGCAAACAAATAGCCTTGGCTATGGGCGGCGAAAAAAAGCTCGCCGAACGCAAGGCCAGCGGCATGCTCAACGCGCGTGAACGCATCGCGCGGCTGTTCGATCCCGGCACGTTTCTGGAATCCGGCCTGTATGCGGCATCGTCGCGCGCGGAGGACAAGGCCGTTACGCCGGCCGACGGCAAGATCGCCGGCTTCGGCCGCATCCACGGGCGTGAGGCCGCCGTCATCGCCAACGATTTCACGGTGAAGGGCGCCTCCAGCGCCAACATCAATATCAAGAAGTTAAAGCACATCAAGCAAACCGCGCGTAAACGCGGCATCCCGGCGGTGTTTCTGGGCGAATCCACCGGCGCGCGCATGCCCGACGTGATGGGCGCGGATTCCATCGGCTCGAAGGACGACCCGGTCGAATATCAACGCATGCGCGAGAACCCGTGGGCGGCGGCGGTGCTGGGCCATTGTTATGGCTCGTCGGCATGGTATGCCTCGCTGTCAGATTTTTGCGTGTTTCGCAAGGGCGCGATCATGGCGGTATCCAGCCCGCGCCTGATCAAAATGGCGACGGGCAACGCGGTTGATCCGGAGAAGCTCGGCGGCTGGCAGGTGCATGCCGAGGCCAGCGGCATCGCTGATCAGGTGGTTGATACCGATCAACAGGCGATCGACGCCATCAAGCAGTTTTTGTCCTACCTGCCCAGCCATCACAACGAGCCGCCGCCGGAATACCCGGTGCCCGAGGGCTCTGGTACGAAGATGGTCAGGATCATGGAGATCCTGCCCGCATCGAACAATCAGGTCTACGACGTGCGCAAGATCATTCGCAGCATCGTCGATAAAGACTCGATGTTTGAAATGAAGTCGCGTTATGGTCGCACGATTACCACGGCGCTCACGCGGCTCGACGGCAAAACCGTGGGCATCATCGCCAACGACCCGCTGCACAAGGGCGGTGCCATTGGCGCGCAGGAATGCCAGAAGGTGCAGGCTTTTTTTGTGCTGTGCGATTCGTTCAATATTCCGCTGGTGCTGCTGGTCGATCAGCCGGGTTTTTTGATCGGCCTTGAAGGCGAGCAACTTGGCATCACCGGCAAAGTGATGAACTGGTTGAACGCGATGGAGCTCGTTACCGTGCCCAAGTTGTCGGTAGTGATGCGCAAGAGCTATGGCCTGGCGGTGTCGAACATGGGCGCGGGCGGCAACAGCGATGAAGTCGCGTGCTGGATCACGGCCGAGGTAAGTTTCATGAAGCCGGAGTTTGGCGCGCAAATCGCCTATGGTGCGTCGCCCGACAACCCGGATGAATTCAAGGCGGCGGTGGCCAAAATGAACAAAGGCACAACACCCTATGATATGGCCAGCATCTACACCGCGCACGATGTGATTGACCCGCGTGACACACGCGAATGGTTGATCCGCATGCTCGACGTGCATCGCCTGCGGTTGAGCGGCGGCGTGGGGCAACATTTGATGCGCACCTGGCCGACGAGTTATTGAGCGCGCGTCAAACCACATTCCATCCGAGACCGATATGAAAATCCGCCACGTGATTCCCTGGTTGATGTTGCTGTCGAACGCCGCACTGGCGCAAGTCGCGGGCGATTTCATTCCGGCTGCCGCGCCGAACTGCGCGATAGAATCGCCGCCCGCCGCAGTGGGTTTGGCGGTGACGCCGGGCGGCTTTGTGATGGTCTATCCGCGCAACGACGCGCTGACGAAGCAATACACGGGTTACAAAATATTATGGGTGGTCACCGGCGAACGCCCGCCGCGCTTTGCCACCTTGTATTTCAAGGAGGGCGTCCTCGCGGTGGCGGCGGCCCACAACACACGCGACGCGACGGGCCGTCTGGATAGCGCCTGCGCGTTTCCCGAAGGCAAGTCGCTGATGCCCAACACCGGCCGCGAGATCAAGGACTCGGGTTGCTGGGGGCTTACCAACGATGGTTTTGACCAGTTGTATCTGCCGACCTGGCCGCGCATCTGCATGACGGATCCCAAGGCGGCAGTATGTCAGCAGGATCCGCGATAAAGGGCGTCATAAAAATAAATGTTTTAAAACAAATACTTAAGGTATTTCTCAAGCATAACCTCACACACACTTCATCACCGGCGGCGCCACCGCTTACTATAATTGTTCCCGACAACCTTCTCCCACACCTTCAGGAGCGCCGCATGACCACTCGCCGAAATTTTTTATCCGCCATCAGCGCCACGGCCGCCAGTGTCGCCGTGCCGCGCATCGCCAGCGCAGCAGGAACCGCAGGCACGAGGAAGCTCGTGTTGTATGCCAACACCGGGCGCACGTTGATGCAATTCGATGTCGATGTGGACAACGCGGCGCTGATCCAGCGCAGCTCGGTCTCTACACCAGGCGGTATCGTGCAGTATTGTTGGCCGCATCGTAACCGGCGCTATTTATACGCGGCGTCGAGCTCCAACGTGGCGGGCGCGACCGATCACTCCGTCACCGCGTACCAGATCGACCCGAAGTCGGGCGCGCTGACTCAAACCGGTGATTCGATTCGGCTGCCCGCGCGGCCCATACACCTGTCGCTCGACAAGGAGTCGCGGCACATATTGGTGTCCTACAACACGCCGAGCTCGCTGCGCGTCTACCGCATCAACGCGGATTTCTCGCCCGGCGCCGAGGTACAGCAAGCCACGATGGATGCCGGCATCTACGCACATCAGGCGCTCACCACGCCCGATGGCCGCCACGTGGTGCTGGTGGCACGCGGCAACGAAGGCACGCCGCAGCGGGCAGAAGACCCCGGCGCGTTGATGGTGTGGGATTACAAGGACGGCGTGCTCTCCAATCAAACCAAGATCGCACCCAACGGTGGCCGTGGTTATGGCCCGCGGCACGTGGATTTTCATCCGACAAAGCCGTGGATGTATGTGTCGGTTGAAACGGAGAACCAGATGCACATGCACCGCATGCAGGGCGGCAGGCCGCTGGTTGAAGTGGTCTACAACAAGACCACGCTGCTGGAGCCCAACAACATCCGCTCGCGCCAGGCGGCGAGTACGCTGCATGTGCATCCGAACGGGCGCGTTTTGTACGGCGCAAATCGTTCACAGGACCGAGCCAATTTCAACGGCAGGCCAGTGTATAAGGGCGGCGAGAACAGCATCGTCGTCTACGCGCTGAATCAACAAACCGGCGAACCCACGGCAATTCAGCATATAGAAACGCAAAAAATTCATCCGCGCACCTTCCACATCGACCCCAGCGGACGCATGCTGGTGGCGCAGCACAATCTGCCGGTGGACGTGCGCGATGGCGACAGCGTGCGTCAGGTCAAAGCAGGATTGTCGGTGTTCCGCATGGGACGGCAGGCTCAACTACGTGCGCGACTACAGCTTTGACGCCGCCAGCGGCATCATGTGGTGGATGGGGATGGTGGCGCTGTAACCGTGGTTCGGCATGCAAACCGCTCGCGGCAATGTCGAGTACGAGGATTTGGTGCCGGGGGCGGGGCCGCCTGCCACGCGCGGCTGCACGGTGAGCGTTTGTTACGCTCTCTTTCTGAATCACGGCGATAAGGTGCAGGATCAGCAGAGCGGCACGTTTCGCCTCGGCGAACGGCGGGTGATTGCCGGTCTTGAATACGGCGTGGAGGGCATGCGCGTGGGAGGCCAACGCCGCCTGCGCGTAGGGCCGCATCTGGCCTACGGCGACAAGGGCGTGCCGGGGAGTATTCCGCCCGATGCCGTGCTTGAGTTTCATGTCACTTTACTGGCAATCGACTATCCATCATGAAGACGACTTTACGTCCCGTTACTGACCTTGACGCCAGCGCCATCTGCGCCATCTACAACCCGTATGTGCGCGAAACGGTCATCTCCTTTGAGCAGGCGCCGGTCGCCAAGGCGGACATGGCGCAACGCATCCGTGAATACAGCGCGCTGTATCCGTGGCTGGTAGCCGAGTGGGATGGCCGCGTGGTGGCCTACGCCTACGCCACGCGCTGGCGCACACGTGCGGCCTACGATCAAGCGTTGGAAAGCACCATCTACGTGGACAAGGCGTATACCGGGCGCGGCATTGCCAGGCCGTTGTATCTGGCTTTACTCGCCGAACTCAAGGCACGCGGCGTGCACGCAGTGGTAGGCTGCATCGCTTTGCCCAACGACGCCAGCGTGGCGATCCATGAAAAATGCGGCTTCGTGAAGGTCGCGCATTTTCCGCAGGTGGGGCGCAAGTTCGAGCGCTGGGTGGACGTGGGGTTCTGGCAGGCCACGCTAGGGTAAGTTTCTTTAACTATATGTTTTAATTGATATTTTTATAAGGAGCCGTCATGTCATCCCACCCCATCGCCGGGAGCTGCCTGTGCGGCAGCGTGAAGTTCGAAATCACGCCACCGTTCACGGCGTTTCGTTACTGCCACTGCTCCCGTTGCCAAAAAGCCTCCGGCAGTGCGCATGCGGCGAACGCCTTCGTGCCGAATGCGCAATTCAAGTGGACTGTGGGCGAGGCATTGATCAAACGCTACGACCACGCGCCCTCGCAACGTTTTGCCGTGTCGTTCTGCACGCAATGCGGCTCGCGCGTGCCGCATCAGGTCAAGGGGCGTGATGACTATCTGGTACCTGCCGGGCTGCTTGATCAGGCACCTGCGGACATGCCACGCCCGGAGAACGGCATCTTCTGGGGTTCGCGCGCGGCGTGGTATGTGGAGCCGCACGCCATGCCCTGCATGAACGAATACCAATAACGGTGTAAGGCCATGATCGCCGTCATCTTTGAAGTGTGGCCCAAGGCTGGCAAGGCGGCTGAATACTTTGACCTTGCCGCGTCGCTGAAGCCGACGCTGGAAACAATCGACGGCTTCATTTCCATCGAGCGCTTTGAAAGCGTCACCACGCGCGGAAAATTCCTCTCGCTTTCGTTCTGGCGAGATGAAGCCGCCGTGCAAGCCTGGCGCAATGTCGAGGGCCATCGCATGGTGCAGACGAAGGGCCGCAGCGAAATTTTCGCCGACTATCGCATCCGCGTGGCGGGCGTGATGCGTGACTACGGCATGAACGCGCGCGATGATGCGCCCGCCGATAGTCGGGCAGCGCACCACTGATCAGCGAGCGGCGCAGGTCTCAGATTCCGCTTAGCGGTATGCGTATCGCCGTCCGCAACTGCGCGGGCGGCGTGTTGCGCGGATCGTTCAGATATTCCTCGAACGGCGGCTGATCACCCGGTTCTTCGCCGCTTTTCGGCAGCCACTCGGTATACAGCCAGCGGTACGCGTCATACAACTCGGAATACGGCCCCACGTGGATCATTTGCGCGCAGCGGCCGCTGGGTGTCTGCGTGACGGTGTAGGGCGCTTCGGGGGTGAACGAGTGCGCCACGGTCATGCACGCGTCCGACTTCAAGTCGGCCAGCGGCATGCTGTCCGGGTCATCGTAATAAATGCCGAAGCTGCGTGTGCTCGCGTCACACAGATTTTTGCCGACGGCCCAGGCACCGAGCCGTTCAAAGGTGCTGCCGATGTTCATGTAATCGCCACGGTGGCGCAGCGCCACGACGCGTAGCGATTGAACGGTTTGCAGGGTGACTTCTCGCATGATCAACTCCTTGGATAATGGTTGGAACGTGGAACGTTGTGACCGTTTGACTTGCAACTCGGCAGCCAGACTGCCGTGCACCCGGTACGCCGTGGGGGTTACGCCATACATATCGCGGAATGCGCGATTGAACGCCTGCACGCGGGTGTAGCCCGCTTCGAGACCGAGCGTGAGTACTGGCGTCGCGGAAGCCAGCAATTTCACCGCTGCGCGATGGAGCCGGGTACGGCGCAGAGTCTCGGCTACCGTCTCGCCCACGATAGAAACGTAAACACGGTGAAAGTGATACGGTGAAAAATGCGCCACTGCCGCAATGCGCTCAAGATCGATGGCGTCATCCAGATGTTCGAGCAAGTACTGGTGCGCGCGTTCGATGCGGGCAGCGTAGCTCTGGCGTGTGGTGGTCTTCAATGGATTCTCACGTCTCACGTGACGGGCGAAGGTTCAAGTGCCGTCACTATAGCGACTGGCATTGAACAATACTTGCGGACTTTCCGTGCCGCCATGCCACCTATGCCGCCGGGTGCGATTCAACCTGATGTGGAAGCATGGAAATTTATGCGACTCACGGAAGCTCCCTCCCCATCAATTTGAATCGCGCCCTGTGCCGCCTCGCGGTTTGACCCACCCGGCGCGCCGTCCTAACATGCCAGCCTTCCCGCATGAAAACACAACGCAAAGCCATGTCTCATCTTTTTACGCGATTTTTCGGCGGTCTTTTATTATTGCCGTGCCTTGCACAAGCCGCCGACAGCTATCCCACGCGCCCGGTACGCATCGTCGTCCCCACCGGCGCTGGCGGCGTCACCGACGTGGTCGCACGCGTGCTGGCGCAAAAAATGGGCGAGCGGCTGGGGCAGCAAGTGATTGTCGATAACCGCCCCGGTGCGGGCGGTGTGCTGGGCACGCAAATCGCCGCCACCGCCGCGCCCGATGGTTACACGCTGGTACTGGTATTCCCCTCGCACGCGGTAAACCCCACGCTGGTGGCGAAGCTGCCTTACGACAGCGTGAAGAGTTTCGCGCCGATCACGCTGGTGAGCGTGGTGGCGCCAGTGCTGGTGGTGAACGCCACGTTGCCCGTGCGCAGCGTGAAGGACTTGATCGCGCTGGCCAAAGACAAGCCCGGCGCCATCAACTTCGGCTCCGTCGGCAGCGGCAGCCTGGGTCATCTGTCGGGTGACCTGTTTCGCGCAATGGCCGGGTTGCAGGTGACGCAGGTGTTTTACAAGGGCGCGCCGCAGGTGATGACATCGCTGATCGGCGGTGAAATTCAAGTGTATTTCGTGGCGTCGATGGCCACCGCGTTGCCACAGTTGAAGTCTGGCCGCGTGCGCGCACTGGGCGTGGGCACACGCGAGCGCCTGCCGTTCCTGCCTGAGGTGCCGCCCATCGCCGACACCGTGCCGGGTTACGAAGTGCAAGGCTGGAACGGCATGCTGGCACCCGCAGGCACGCCACGCGCTATCGTCGATCGACTCAATAGCGAGATCGTGCGTATCGTCAAAACGCCGCAGTTCGCCGAGCAGTTCGCGGCGGAAGGCATTGTGCCGGTGGGCAACACGCCGGAAGAATTTACGCGCGTCATCATCGCGGACATCGCCAAGTGGGGCAAGGTCATCCGCGCTGCCGGTGTGCGTTCTGATTAGCCCGGCAAATAAACGGAGAATTTTGTCATGCCATCGATCAAAGTCACGCCCGATTTGAATCTGTTTTACGAGGTCACTGATTTCGCCGAGCCGTGGCGCGAGCACGAAACGATTCTGCTGCTGCATGGCAACGCGGAAAACGGCACGGCGTGGTACGGCTGGATGCCGGAGCTCACGCGCGACTACCGTGTGGTGCGGCCCGATATGCGCGGCTTTGGCCGATCAACGCCGATGCCGCGCGATCACGCGTGGTCGCTGGATCGCATCGTCGATGATTTTATCGATCTGATGGATGCCCTGCGCATCGACAAGTTTTATCTGGTCGGCGCCAAAGTCGGCGGCACCATGGCGCTGCATCTCGCGGCGCGGCACCCGTCGCGCGTGAAGACGGTGACGGTGCTGTCCTCGCCCACGCGCGGCGAGGATGGCGGTGATCGTTACCGCGCGTGGGTTGAAATCATCGAGAAAAGCGGCGTCGAAGGCTGGGCGCGCGAGACCATGGCCAAGCGCCTCGGCGCGACCTTTCCGCCAGCGGGCATCGAGTGGTGGATCAAGCTGATGGGCAAAACCGCGTCGTCCACGCAGCTCGGCTTTATCGGCGCAGTGCCGAAAGTCGATATCACGCAGGATTTGCTCAACATCCAATGCCCCGCACAAGTGATTACCACGCAAGACAATCCGCTATACGCCGTCGAGAAAGTACGCGCGTGGCAGCAAAAGATGGCGAACTCGGAACTGCTGGTGCTTCCCGGCAAGTCGTACCATGTGGCGGCGACTGACCCGGTGGCTTGCGCCAAGGCGATGCTGGATTTTATTGCGCGGCATCGTAGCTAAATTGATATAACTATTTGTTTTTATTGGTATTTAAGTATCTCACTTTACATGCGGTCCGCAGCGATTGTTTGTGGCAATCGTGACTAAACCCGGTGCGTTGTGTCCGGCTGCTTTTGACCCATAAGCGAAGTAGGCCACGCTCCGCTTTCGGGCAGCCCGATTAAAATTGGCATTCTGGCCGATACGCTACGCTACCCGGTAAGCTGCATACACATGATCAAAGACCTTTGCCGCTGCTAAAACCAAATCGTCATCGCGCCGCGCTTTGTGCCTGGCACCTTTAAGTATCATCTCAATCCCTTTGGCGTCGCCAACAGGAATGCCGCCGACATCAAGGAAATGAATAGCCGCAGCGAGTTGGGTTAGCGCTGCGTCACCGTCAAGGCCAAAACTGGACAGCAAAACCTCGAACGTCACCCGATTGCCGACATGGGTGAAGTCGGCACTGTCAAAATCGAATCCCAAGGCATTTTTGGGCCGGTCTTTGGGTTTGTCGATCCACGCAAACCGGGCCTTGCGGTCGATGAAGCGCTTAATGAGCCAAGCACTCGCCAAGCGGTCTATCCACGGGTTCTTCCGGGTGACCCACACCCGCCCCTGATAGTTCACAGCATTCAGACGCCGTATCCTGCCTTTAGCCTTGCGCGGCTCATTCGATGAGAACAGATATTGTATGGCGCGCTCCAGGTTTGCCAGTGCGTCTTGCGCCTGGCGTTTTGCCTGGCCGGGATAAAAATCGATCTTGACGATTGCCTGACATGCGCGGTGCAAGCGCTTCATGAGCGCATCGGCCTGCGGCAGTTGCAAACGAACCAGCGATTTCTCCGCTGCCTGGATTTGTGTGATGAGCGATGCGTATTCAGCGGTTCTATCAAAGCGCTTGCGCGCCCAATCCGACTGGACGCTAGACTTGAAATTCATCTCGACTGTCATGGCAAAACCACCGGCGGCTTTTACCTCGGATTCGAGTTCGGCGAAATCCACCGGCTGCGCTTTGTGGCTGGGCAACAAATACACGCCGTCTCTGAAAACACCGCAACCCATGCCGTTCAAGGCGCGCCAGATACGCATCCGCACCGTCTTGTTACTGGACGGGAGGCTTAACACCAGCGCGATAAAAATTGATGATTTTATTGTAGTAGTTACTACATAGTAGTAGTTAATTCTACAAAATACAATAGATTGCAAGTTATTGAAATAAAAGAAATAAATAAATTTCGACTGTTAAAAATCCTGCTATCGACAGGAATGACGGCAACTATTTAATAAAACATATTGACCGCGCGAATGTCCCAAATTAAAGTCGCCGCCTGTGAGTTGTGATTTTTTTCACGGCTCAGCCGGGTACCACTAATCGATAGCAGCCGCCCGGTCCTAAAAGACGCTTCTGTCTCAAGTGCTGCTCCAATCCCGACGGGATAGGAGCGCGCATGAATTTCAGAAGTGGTTTAATTTCTCGCGCGGCCGCGCTCACGGTCATAATGGCCGGAACCAGTATCGGCTGCAGTGATCCGTCGCCCGCTCCGGGCGGCGCCAGACGCGACGCGCAGGCTGCTCGCGCCAACAAAGAGCGGCATGAAATCACGGCGCAGACGATTGCCCCGTACGGCGCTCTACTCAAGGCACATGAGCACGGCGAGCAGCGTGCGCTGCGCATCAAAGTGGACGCCGTGCGTAATCGCTTGTGGGTGCTGGGCATGAAGCACGTCTATGTCTACGACATCACCGGCAAGCAGTTGATCCGGCGCGGCGCGCTACCCAATTGGTCTGTCGCCGGCTTTGTGTGCCCACCCGACATGGCGCTTGATCAGTCGGGCGCCGCTTTTCTCGCTAGCAACGTGGAATCAACGCTATGGAAAATCGACGCCGAAGATTTTGCCATTAGCGCGCTAGACATCACGCTGCTGGCGAAGGCGAACCGGGACATCGGCTTCGATGCGCTGACGGTTGCCGGGGATGGCGCGTTATATGCGCTAGTCACATCAAACACTTCGCGTGCGATCGCATGAGCATCATTGGCGCTGCACACCGCGTTGCCAGCACAACCGTCTTTCAATAACTAGGGAGTAGCGCGCATGGCATCTACTGTTGTTTATGGTTTCCCAGGCAGCACTTACGTACAAATCGTTCGTCTGGTACTCACGCACAAAGCCGTTGAATTCGAGTTCCATGATCTGGAGGCGGAAATGAACACGCCCGCGCATCTCGCGCTTCATCCATTCGAATACGTACCCGTACTTCGGCATGGGAATTTCGTACTGTACGAGACCAGTGCCATAGTCGGGTACATCGACGAAGCGTTTCCCGCTCCGCAGCTCACGCCGGAATCGATCCAACAGCGCGCGAAAATGAATCAGTGGATCAGTGCGGTGAACTCGTATTATTACCCGCAAATCGTGTACCACCTCTCACACGAGCGGTCGGTGTTTCCCGCACTGGGCATCAAGTCCGACGAACGCGTCGTTAAGGCCGCGCTGCCCAAGATCGAGCGAGCGCTGGAAGTAATGGAGAGGGCGCTAGCCTGGATTTTGCATAAAGAGGGCAAAGAACACCGTAAGTGATTGGTACAATGTGAGTTATCGAGAAACACATTCGTCAACACCAACAGGTCTTTGCCCTCATGGATTCTACGCCAGAACAACTGCGGTTTGCTTCGATTCCGGGCT
>CAMBGJ010000022.1 GCA_945865805.1 Bordetella parapertussis | reverse complement strand
CCGGAATCGAAGCAAATCGCAGTTGTTCTGGCGTAGAATCCATGGTGGGCAAAGACCTGTTCGTGTTGACGAATGTGTTTCTCAATAACTCACATTGTACCAATCACTTACAGTGTTCTTTGCCCTCTTTATGCAAAATTCAGGCTAAGTGACCTATCCGGGGAGACGCCCATGCACGCCATTTTTAATAGCCTGATCTGCGCAGCCTTCGTGGCGGCGCTAGGGGTATCACCGGTTTACGCGCAGGCCCCTGTGTGGCCGGCAAAATCCATCAGGCTGGTGGTCAATTTCGCCGCCGGCGGCAGCACCGATGTGATTGCGCGCGCGATGGCGCAAAAGCTCGGCGAAGCGCTGGGCCAAACAGTAATCGTGGATAACCGTGTCGGGGCGGGCGGCAATGTCGGGCTGGAAATCGTCGCGCGTTCGGCGCCGGATGGTTATACGCTGCTGCACTCGTCGGATGGCACGATCCTGATCAATCCGCATTTGATGAAAATGGAGGTGGACGTGGCGCGCGATCTGTTGCCGGTTGCACCGACGGCGGGTGCGGCGCTGTTCGTGGTGGCGCGGCCGGGCATACCGTCGCGCAATCTGGCAGAGTTTTTGGCGTATGCGCGCGCCAATCCCGGCAAACTGAATTACGGTTCGGCGGGCAATGGTACGCTGCAGCACATCGCTATCGAGATGATCATGAACGCGGCCAAATTCAAGGCCGTGCATGTGCCGTATAAAGGCTCGCAGCAGGTGCTGGTGGATATGCTCGGCGGCCGCGTGGATTTCACCGTGGACCTCGGCGCATCGATTCCGCACCTGAAGTCCGGCGCGCTGCGGCTGCTGGCGGTGCCAGGTAAAGTGCGCTCGCCGTTGTTTCCCGAAACGAAAACCTTGATTGAGCAGGGCGTGAACGTGGATCTGGTTTGGATCTCCGGTGTTTACGCGCCAGCGGGCGTGGCACGCGCGACTGTTGTGCGGCTTAACCGGGAAATCGCCCGTGCCATGCAATCGCCGGAATCCAAAAGCTATCTCGACGCGATGGCTGCGGAGGTGGCGCCGCCGATGACGCCGGAGGACTTCGCCGCGCATCAGCAACGCGCGCGGGATCGCTTTGGTGCCGTGGTTAAGCAGGCGGGGATTAAGGCGAACTAAGTTGTACGAGATTTTAAAAACATCAATTAAAACAAATATTTACATAGGATTACCACCATGAGAGCCATGGGACTATTCGACTTCGGCGGGCCCGAGGTATTGCAGTTGGTTGATGTGCCCGAGCGGCACGCCGCTGCAGGTGAAGTGCGTATACGCGTGCATGCATCGACGGTGAACCCGACCGATACCACGTTGCGCAAGGGCGCGCGCGCCGAGCTGGTACGCCGCGATCCGCCGCCGTACGTGCCGGGTATGGATGTCGCGGGTGTGATCGATGAAATCGGTGCGGGCACCCAGACCAACCTTGCCGTCGGCGATTCGGTGATGGCAATGGTGGTCAACCGTGCGAGTCACGGCGGCTATAGCGAAAGTATTGTGCTGTCAGCCGACGCAGTGGTGCATATCCCCGCCGGCAAAACGTTGATCGAGGCGGCGACGTTGCCGATGAATGGGCTGACTGCGCGCCAATCGCTGGATCAACTCGCACTTCGGCCCGGCCAAACGCTGGCGGTTACGGGTGCGGCGGGCTGCTATGGCGGCTACGTGGTGCAACTGGCGAAGGCGGATGGGCTGCGCGTTATTGCTGATGCGGCGCCCGCCGACGAAGCACTGGTGCGTGGGCTGGGTGCGGATATCGTCGTGCCGCGTGGTGACGATATTGCCGCGCAGATTCGTAAGGCCGTGCCCGACGGGGTGGATGGTCTGGCTGACGGTTCGTTTCAAAGTGGTGTCGCAGCAGGCGCGGTGCGTGATGGCGGCTGTTTTGTCTCCGTGCGCGGCTGGGCGGGCGATGAGCGCGGCATCACTTTTCACAAAACGTCGGTGCGTGAATACAACCACAGGGCGGATTTACTCGACAGGCTGCGTCAGCAGGTCGAGGCCGGGCGGATGTCCTTGCGTGTCGCGGCCACCTATCCGGCGGCGCAGGCGGCTGACGCGCATCGGCGGCTGGAGGCGAAGGGCACACGTGGCCGTCTGTTGCTGCTCTGGCAGTGAGTTCGCCCCTTGCGCCGCAGCGCATCGGGGGAAGTGACAATCGCATTGCCGCCGGGTAGCATGAGGTTTTTCCAGCGTTCCACGGCAGGTAGCTGAAAATCATCCGTAGTCTGAAACGTCGATTCAAGGAGAAACCCATCATGTCTATCCAGATTCGCCCGCTGGGGCCGTTCATCGGCGCCGAGGTTGACGGTATTGATCTGCGCGAGCCGCTAACGGCAGCGGATGCCGAAGCCATACACCACGGCATGGATCGTTATGCCGTGCTGGTGTTTCACCAGCAACCGGTCATCAATGAGCAGCACCTGGCGTTCACCCAGGCACTGGGCGCGCTGGAGAACACCGCGCGCAACACGCTGCGTGCGGCGGAAGATTTACGCTTGCCGCCGCTGTTTGCGGACGTGTCGAATCTCGACGGCAATAACAAACCGTTCGGGCGCGATGACCGCAAGCGGCTGTTCGCCATTGGCAACCGGCTGTGGCATTCCGATTCGTCGTTCAAGGCGGTGCCCGCAAAGTATTCTTTGCTGCGCGCGGTGCGCGTGCCGTCGAAAGGCGGTAATACCGAATTCGCCCACATGGGCGCGGCCTACGAGGCGCTCGATGATGAAACGCGGGCGCTGATCGAGCCGTTGATCTGCGAACACTCGCAGATGTTCTCGCGCGATGTCATCGGCTTTCGTGAATTCTCACCGGAGGAACGTGAACGCTTCAAGCCGGTGCGTCAGCGGCTGGTGCGCACATTGCCGCGCACGGGGCGTAAATCGCTTTATCTGTCATCGCACGCCGGTACCATCCTCGGTTGGCAACTGCCGGAAGCGCGGCTGCTGTTGCGCGATCTGATCGAACACGCCACGCAGCGTGAATTCGTTTATTCGCACAAGTGGCAGATGAACGATCTGGTGATGTGGGATAACCGCCAGACCATGCATCGCGGGCGGCCTTTCCCGGTGGACGAGGCGCGCGACGTGCGCCGCACCACGATTTCGGGCGACGCGCCTACGGTGGAACAGCAGGAAGCCATTGCGGCATAACAACTTTTCACACAGACTTACTCACTGACACAATCACGCAGAATAAAAATACTCTCATGAAAACCATCGACATACACGCCCATGTAGTCCCACGCTCGCTGTGGAACGCCGCCGACGCCAAACAGGAATGGCATGGCTATCGTCACGAACCCGGCCCTGGCCTCGGCACCATCATCGGCGACGGCAAGCGCACCAACTTCAACACGCCCAAGGTGCGCTACACGCCCGAAGAACGCATGAAAGACATGGACGCGCAGGGCGTGGATGTGCAGGTGCTGTCGATTCACACGCCGTTTTTTGGTTACCACCTCGATGCCAAGCAGGGTCAGGCGCTGGCGCGCGATGTGAATGAAGAAATCTCCGCCACCGCGCGTCAATATCCCACGCGTTTCGCGAGCCTTGCCACGCTGCCGATGCAGGATGTCACGACTGCCATCAACGAACTCGAGCATGCGGTCACCAAGTTGGGGATGAAGGGTGCCGAACTCGATACGCATGTCAACGGCGAGCAATGGGACGAGCCCAAGTTTCTGCCGTTTTTCAAGGCAGCGGAGTCGATGGGCGCGCTGCTGCTATATCACCCGCAGCCGCAGAACAATTTTTTGCGCGAGCGCAATCCGCGTCATGGCTTGTTCAACAGCCTTGGCGTGATTCTCGATGATGCCATCGTGACCGCCACGCTGATTTGCGGCGGTGTGCTCGATGCCTGTCCGGATTTGCGCGTGTGCATCGCCCACGGTGGTGGTCCGGCGTGCCACGCGATGGGACGACTCGATCGCGGTTGGGAACGGCTGCCGGCGGATCAACGCACGCCGTTGCCGCCGAGCCAGTACCAAAAACGCCTGTATTACGACACCGTGACCAGTAGCGAAGAAGCGCTGCGCTTCCTGCTCGATCAAGTCGGCGCTGATCGCGTGGTGATCGGCAGCGACTGGCCCTTCGTGCCGTGGACTCCAGGCCCCGGCGGTTGGGTGCAGGGCCTCAAGTCGCTGACGCAGGACGAGAAAGACAAAATCCTCTGGAAGAATCTTGAAGCGTTGCTGAAGTTGTAGTTGGGGCGATACAGGGTCGGAGTGCCACCATGATGGCTCGGTCGTTTTCAATAGGCCTGATGGCTTGTTGCATGGCGCTCACGGTACTTTTCGCGGCCTGCGACACGGCAACGCCACAGGACTATTTCGGCAGAGCCGTGTTGAGCAGCAATTTGCTGCATGATTTCGCGGGTGAAGGCATGCGTCGGCAACTGGCCAGCCCCTCCGAGAAGCTCACCGATGCCAAGACTGGTGCCAGCGCGCCCATGAAACGCGCCGAGGTGGTGGCGGATAAACTGGCCTCCGCGCAGGCGAGCCTCGACAAGGTCAAGGCGCTTCGCGGCAACGATGACGCCAATGCGATGATCAAAGCTTCGCTGACGCTGTACGAATTTGTCATTCCGGTGTACAAAAACGAGTACCAGGAACTGGCCGCGTTATATGACGGCAACGACAGCAGGACCGCAGCGGCCAAGATCGCCGCACTGGAAAAATCCATCAGCGAAAAATATGCTGCGAAGTTTCAGGACTTGCGTGGTGCGTTGATTGCCGCCGGGAAAACCTATGCGGCAAAACACAACATCAAAGTGAGGGAAGTAAACCCTTCGCCGTCACCGTCGTCTTCCCCACCGTCCAAGCCCGGACGCTAATTACAAGCCTTTTGCGGCAGCCGCAGCACCCCGCCCCGCGATACGCCCAAACACTGTTCCGGACACCAGCCCGGTGCCCGCCGGATAGTTGAAATAAAACAGGCCGCCGACCATTTCGCCCGCCGTATACAGGCCGGGTATCAGATGGCGATGCACATCCATCACCTGCCCGGTTTCGTGATCAATGCGCAGGCCGCCGAAGGTGAAGGTGATGCCGCAGGTGACGAGGTATGCCTCATACGGCGGCGTGTCGATGGTGTTGGCCCAGTTTGATTTCGGCGGATCGATGTTTTCGGTGCAGCGGGCGTCTTTTACCGAGCGATCAAAGGGCACGTCTTTGCGAATGGCGGCGTTGTATTCCTTCACCGTGCGCAAAAAGCCGTTGGCGTTCACACCTTCAAGCTTGGCCGCGAGTTCTTCCAGTGAATTTGCCACCACGCGCGTCACCGCCTTGTCGCCGTACTCCGGGCGCAGCAGCGGTCGCACCTTGGCATCGAACACCTGGTAGGCGAATTGCTGCGGCTGGCGCAGCACCTCCGCGCCGTATTTGGCGTAGGTGTAGTTGTAAAACTCGATGCCTTCATCGACAAAGCGTTTGCCGTCGGCGTTGATCATGATCGACAGCGGATAGCTGTGACGATACGAACTGTGTGGCAGATTGAGATTGCCGACATCCGGCGCGTGCCGTTCCCACGATACGGCGTGACGCCCCGACCAGTTGCCGTACGGATGCGCGCCGATATCCAGCGCCATTTTCAAACCGTCGCCCATGTTAAAACGCGAGCCACGCACCTTGGCAAGCTCCCAGCCGGGGCCCAGGTAACGCGTGCGCCACTCCGGATTAGCCTCAAAACCGCCGCTCGCAAGCACTACGGATTTTGCTTTAAAATCAATGAGTTGATCATTGTGCTGCGCACACACGCCGGTGACGCGCAAGCCGTCGTATATCAATGAAACCGCGCGCGTGGCATAAAAAATTTCCACGCCTTTTTTCACCGCCGTGTCGGTGGCGGATTGCACCAGCCCCGGCCCGCCGCCGGAAATCTCCAGCGGCATGCGGCCGAAAAATCGCCGCTGCCCGTTGACCACCGCCGACTGCGCGCGATAGTTCGGCACAAAGCGCACGCCCTGGCTGCGCAACCACACCATCGCATCGAGGCTTTGCGTGATCAGCGCCTCGCTCAGATCAGGGTCGGTGCGAAAGTTGGTGACGCGATACAAGTCGTCGTAGAACTGATCGCGCGTGTTGCTTTCCCAATCCGTGGTGCGCGCTTCTTCATCGGTGATATCGATCAGCTTGCGCAGATCGTGCACGTTATCGTAAGCAAAGCGCATCACGCCACCGGCAAAGCGGCTGTTGCCACCGGATTCGTCGGGTGCTGCGGCTTCGAGCATGGCCACGCTGACACCCGTATCGCGCGCGGCGAGCGCCGCGCAATTCGCGGCATTGCCCTTGCCGACGACGACGACATCAAATGCTTTCATGGGATTTCCTTACCTAAAAATGGACATTGGATTTTATCAGCCTGGTTTGTACGGCAGCGTATGATTGCCACTGTCGACGAGAAGAACAGACGAGCGGAGACAGCGGAGACAGAGATTCGTGGTTCGATGTTGAGACACGGTAGTTCTCAGAACCGCAAAAGTCTCACCGCAAAGGCGCAAAGACGCAAAGGCGCAAAGAACGGCACGCAAAGAAAACCATCGACGAATGCTATTTTCGCCGTATGTTTGAATTTAATGTAACCTATTGTTTTTATTGAATATTTTTTGAGGTTCGCTTGACACTTAATGCAAGTTCTCGCGGCAACGGCTGGATGAACATGGCGCGTGCCTGCATGGCGATGGCTGCGCTCACGCTGGCGGCGTGCACGCCCGCCGGGCAGGTGCTGTTTTCCCTGTTACCCGACGGCACTATCCCGTTGTTGCTCAGCAATCTCGAACGCGAAAGCGATACCAATCGCAAGCGCGTGGCGGAGCTGGAACGCAACGCCGACTGGCCCGGCCTGGCGAAATTTGCCGAGGAAAATATCGCCAAGGACAAACGCAATGCCAGTTGGTGGCTGGTGGCGGGGCACGCGTATTCACGGCAAAAAAATCACCCGCGTGCGATCGAGTGCTTTCGTGAATTGATCCAGTTGGAGCCCGATGCCTACGACGGCTGGAATCTGCTCGGGCAAGAGTTGCGCCTGTCGGGTGATTCACATCGCGCGGTGGCGGTGCTGACCCAGGCGCTGACCGCGCTGCGCGATTCGGCGGTGACGCTGATGCTGCTGGGCGAGAGCTACAGCGATATCGGGCAATACGATCAGGCGGTGCGCCCGTACCGCCAGGCGCTGGACATCGACGCCAACCTCACGCCCGCGTGGGCCGGACTCGCGCGCGCGCAGATCAAGCGCGGGCAGTTGGCCGAGGCGGAAAGCATCGCGCGTTCGCTGGAGAAAACCAATCCGCCGCTGGCGGCATCGATACGGGCGGCGATGAAAACGCCGTAGCCCGTAAGGCGCGTAGCGTATTACGGGACTGCAATGATGGTGGTGCCCGCGATGCTGCGGAAATGGTTTGCAATGTCCCGTATTGCGCTGCATACGGGCTACGGGTTGTTACACCGCCTTCAATGCCGGCGTCAGATGCGGTGCCAGCTTTTGCAGCAGTTCGCTCACCACCTTTAAATTGCCCGCAACGATGTTGCCCGATTGCAGGTATTGATCCCTGCCCGAAAGGTCGGTGACGATGCCGCCGGCTTCGGTGATCATCAACGAGCCTGCGGCGATGTCCCAGGGTGCCAGGCCCATTTCCCATACGGCGTCGAGGCGGCTGGCGGCTACATAGGCCAGATCGAGCGCCGCCGAGCCTGCGCGGCGCACGCCGCCAGCGGTTTCCATCACGGTGCGCAGCATGCCGAGGTACGCATCGATGTGATGATGTTCTTTGTAGGGGAAACTGGTGCCGATCAGCGTGCCCTTGAGTTGCAGGCGTTTACCCACGCGCAGTCGCGTGTCGTTCAGGTAAGCGCCCGCGCCCTTGGTGGCAGTGAACAGATCGTTATTGCAGGGATCGTAAATCACCGCCTGGGTGATCACGTCCTTGTGTGACAGCGCGATCGATACCGCATACTGCGGAAAACCGTGCACGAAATTGGTGGTGCCGTCGAGCGGATCAATAATCCATTGGTAATCTGATTTTTTGTCGCTGCTGCCGGTATTAAGCGCGCCGGATTCCTCTGCTAGAATCGAATGCTTGGGATAGGCTTCGAGCAACGTGCGAATAATGGTTTGCTCGGCTTCCTTATCCACTTCGGACACATAATCGTTGGCGGCTTTTTCGCGCACGGCCAGGGTATCCAGATTACGCGAGGCGCGATTGATTACGCCACCGGCGCGGCGCGCGGCCTTGACCGCGATGTTGAGCATGGGATGCATGATGAGGCCGCCAGGAAACTAAGTGTTGAGATTGAAAACCGCAACGGCGCATTGTACGTGATATGACTCAGTTATGACCCCGGTTACGAATCAAGCGCTGCAAAACATTCGCATCGTGCTGTGCGAAACGCAGCATCCGGGCAATATCGGCTCGGCGGCGCGCGCCATGAAAACCATGGGTTTGAGCGAGTTGGTTCTCGTCAGGCCGCATCTGTTCCCCGACAAGCAAGCGGACTGGATGGCGACCAACGCGGTGGATGTGCTGCGGAATGCCACGGTGTGCGACGATCTTGATACGGCGTTATCTGGCGTGGCGTTGGCGGCGGCCTGCACCGCGCGCAGCCGCGATATCGCCGTGCCGGCCGCCAATGCGCGTGAGGCCTCGGCTCAACTGGTTGCTGTGGCGCAATCGCAACCGGTGGCGCTGGTGTTCGGCAATGAGGTTAGCGGCTTGTCCACCGAGCAGGTCAAACGCTGTCAGATGGTGACCATGATTCCGGCGGACGCCAGTCACAGTTCGCTGAATCTCGCTGCGGCAGTACAGGTTTTCGCCTACGAATGCCGTATGCACGCGACAGACGCCACGGTGCCCAATAAGGCGCGTGAACTGGCTACGCACGAGGATGTGGAGCGTTTTTATGCCCATCTCGAACAAGAGCTTTTTGCCAGCGGCTTTCTCAACCCGAAATTGCCCAAGCGGTTGATGGAGCGCGTGCGGCGTCTGTTCTCGCGTACGCAACTGGATCGCGAAGAAGTGCGCATCCTGCGGGGCATCGTTCGCACTTTGCGTGAACCCAAGAAACGTTAGTAACTATTTGTTTTTATTGGATTATTTTTTCGTATCGGCAATAGCCGATAAATTTAGTATACTATTAGATCACTCATACCGAGTAGCACCTTATCGCTATGTTTTCCCGTCTACAAGAAGAGATCGCCGTGGTTTTCGAGCGCGACCCTGCCGCGCGCAATACGTGGGAAGTGATCACTTGTTACCCCGGCTTTCACGCGATGCTGATGCATCGGTTGGGGCACGCCTTGTGGGGCGCGGGGTTTTGCTGGCTGGGACGCTTTGTGTCGCATCTGGGGCGCTGGCTGACGGGCATCGAAATTCACCCCGGCGCGACCATCGGGCGACGCTTTTTTATCGATCACGGCATGGGCGTGGTGATCGGCGAAACCGCTGAAATCGGCGACGATTGCACGATGTATCACGGCGTCACGCTGGGCGGCACGTCGTGGGCGAAAGGCAAGCGCCATCCGACGCTCGGCAAGGGTGTGGTCATCGGCGCGGGGGCGAAAGTGCTGGGGCCGATTACTGTGGGTGATTACGCCAAGATCGGCTCCAACGCGGTGGTGGTGAAAAGCATTCCGCCGGGAGCGACCGCAGTCGGTATACCGGCGCGCGTGGTGGAAGCCGCCGTGGAAACATCCAACGGCCGTTTTGCCGCTTATGCCGTGGGCCGCGACGAAAACGATCCCCTGACCGGTGCCATCAACGAGTTGATCAGCCACAGCGGCGATACCGACAATCGCATCGAAGAATTGCGCGCGGCGATGGAGCAGATGAGTCAGTTGTTGCTGGCGCAATCCGCACAATCCGTACAACCAGCGCCCGAACTACGGGACAAAAAGTGCGCCTGAAAAGCGCCCCATCTTATACTTGACTAAATCTGTCGGAATAGGTAAAATTGAGTGAATTAGTCGGCTATGAACGACGGCAAATCCGCTTGAAAATTCTGCGGCATTGTTTACGTAAATTATTGTTTTAAAACACTATTTTTAGGTGATGCGATGCGGCTCACAACCAAAGGCAGGTTCGCAGTAACGGCAATGGTCGATCTGGGCTTACGCCACGGCAAGGGCCCGGTGACGCTGGCCGAGATCAGCGCGCGGCAGAAAATATCGCTGTCGTATCTGGAGCAACTGTTCGGCAAACTGCGGCGCAGGCAAATCGTCGAAAGCGTGCGCGGGCCGGGCGGCGGTTACCTGCTGGGGCGCGACATGTCGGCGCTGTCGGTGGCTGAGATCATCCTCGCTGTGGACGAACCGCTCGACGCCACGCAATGCGGCGGCAAAGAAAACTGCCACGACGACGGCAAGTGCATCACGCATGATCTGTGGGCATCGCTCAACGGGCGTATTTTCGACTATCTGGGCGGGGTGACATTGCAGCAGTTGGTGGACAACCAGCGCGCCAAAGAGTCGGGCGTGTCGCCGATGATTGATATGCGGCCGAGCGTGAATAAACGTGCGGCGGTAAGCGCTTAAAACGGAAAATTTTGAGCGATGCGTGTGGTAGCGCAATACTACAAGCTCAATCCTGAATGTTCACTTACTTCGATCACAACGCCACCACGCCGCTAGACGAGCGCGTGCTTGAAGCCATGCTGCCGTTTTTGCGCGAGCAATACGGCAACGCGTCCAGCCGGCACGACATGGGTATCACCGCGCGCCGCGCCATTGATGAGGCACGCGAACAGGTGGCCGCGCTGGTGAATGTGCGTCCGGCGCAGGTGGTGTTTACCTCGGGCGGCACCGAGTCGAATAACCTGTTTATCAAGGGCGCCGCGGAGATACTGAAACCGTCGCAAATTGCGGTGAGTGCGATCGAGCATCCGTGCGTGGCGCGGCCAGCGGAAGCGCTGGCGCGCAAAGGCTGGGCGGTGCGCAAGTTGGCCGTGACACACGACGGTGCAGTGGATTTGCACGACGTGGATGCCGCTTTGCAAACTAAAACCGGCATCGTTTCGGTGATGCTCGCCAACAACGAAACCGGCGTGATTCAACCGGTGGTTGCCATAGCCGAGCGCGCGCGTGCCGCGAAGGCATGGATGCACACCGATGCGGTGCAGGCGCTGGGCAAGATAGCGGTGGATTTCGAGGCGCTCAACGTGCATGCGATGACACTCTCCGCCCATAAAATTTACGGGCCGAAGGGCGTGGGCGCATTGATCGTCGATAAGCGTATCGAACTCACGCCGTTGATTGCCGGTGGTGGGCATGAACATGGCTTGCGTTCGGGTACCGAGAACGTGCCGGCGATCGTGGGCTTTGGCGCAGCGGCCGAATTGGCGGCCAGTCGCCTTGCTGAATTCGCGCCGCGCATTGAGAAATTGCGCACGCGCGTGGAGCAGGGCCTGACGGCGATCGGTGCAGTGCTGTTTGGCGCGGCATCAGCGCGCGTGCCCAACACCAGCTACTTCGCGTTTGATGGCATCGACGGCGAAACGTTGATTATTGAGCTCGACAAACTCGGCTTTGGCGTGGCTGCGGGTGCCGCGTGTTCGAGTGCGAATCCGGAGCCTTCGGCGACTTTGCTGGCGATGGCTATAACGCCGGACATAGCGCGTGGGGCGGTGCGGTTTTCGCTGGGGAGGGCGAATTCGGCACAACAGGTGGATGAATTTCTGCAGGCGGTGAAACAGGTGGTGGCGCGATTGAAGAGTCTTACGGCGATGGTGGTTTGATTGGTATCAAATGTAGCAACACTTCTCCTGTCATTCCCGCCTTCGCGGGAATGACCGGTTGAATATTGGTTGGACAAGGAAATCGATTGGAGCAGGTGAAACAATGACAATACAACTAACCGAAAACGCAGCAAAACAAATCAAGACACAGTTGACCAAACGCGGCAAAGGCCTGGGCCTGCGCGTGGGCATCAAGAAAAACGGATGCTCCGGCTGGGCGTATACCTATGATTACGCCGACGAAGTCACGGCCGGTGATAAGGTCTTTGAAGCCTTTGACTCCAAACTGGTGGTGGATGAAAAGAGTCTGGAATTCATCGACGGCTCGAAGCTGGATTTCGTCAAAGACGGGTTGAAGCAGATTTTCAAGTTTGAAAATCCCAATGTGGATGCCATGTGCGGTTGTGGCGAGAGTTTCAGTTTCAAAACCGGTAAACAGTAAACAGGAATCGGTAAACAGCGAACAGCGAATGTGACGGTTCACCGTTAACTGTTCACGGTTCACACCAACAATATGAGCACAGTTCTCGACCAACTCGTTAATCAGCCTTACAAGCATGGCTTCGTCACGGATATTGAATCCGATACCGCGGCCAAGGGCTTGAGCGAAGACACCATCCGTTTTATTTCGGCAAAAAAGAATGAGCCGGAATGGCTGCTGGAATTTCGCCTGAAAGCGTATCGCCACTGGCTGACCATGACGCCGCCAGCGTGGCCCAACGTGCACCACCCGGAAATTGATTTCCAGAACATCAGCTATTACTCCGCGCCGAAGTCGAAGAAAAAACTCGCGAGCATGGATGAGGTTGATCCCGAGTTGCTTAAGACCTTTGAAAAACTCGGCGTGCCAATGAACGAACGCGCGGCATTGGCTGGCGTGGCGGTGGATGTGATTTTCGATTCGGTGTCGGTGGCCACCACTTACAAGCAGAAGCTCGCGGATGTGGGCATCATCTTCGGTTCGATCTCCGAAGCGGTGCGCGACCATCCCGATCTGGTGCGCAAGTACATGGGCTCGGTGGTGCCGGTCGGTGATAACTTTTACGCCGCGTTGAATTCTGCGGTGTTCACCGACGGCTCGTTTTGCTATATCCCCAAGGGCGTGAAATGCCCGATGGAGTTGTCCACCTATTTTCGCATCAACACGCAGGATTCCGGCCAGTTCGAGCGCACGCTGATCGTGGCCGAAGACGGCGCGTCGGTGTCGTATCTCGAAGGCTGCACCGCGCCGAAATTCGATACCAACCAGTTGCATGCGGCGGTGGTGGAACTGGTGGCGATGGACAACGCCGACATCAAATATTCGACCGTGCAAAACTGGTACGCTGGTGACGAAAAAGGCGTGGGCGGCATTTACAACTTCGTCACCAAGCGCGGGCTGTGCAAGGGTGTGAACTCGCGCATCTCATGGACGCAGGTGGAAACCGGCTCGGCGATTACCTGGAAGTACCCCTCATGCGTGCTGCGCGGCGACAACTCGGTGGGTGAGTTTTATTCGGTGGCGCTGACCAATCATCATCAGCAGGCCGACACCGGCACCAAGATGATCCACATCGGCAAAAACACCCGCAGTACTATCATCAGCAAAGGCATATCAGCGGGGCAATCGAACAACAGCTATCGCGGCCTGGTGCGTATTGCGCCCACGGCTGCGGGGGCGCGCAATTACTCGCAATGCGATTCGATGCTGATCGGTGACAAGTGCGGCGCGAACACGTTTCCGTATATCGACGTGCGCAACCCCAGCGGCAAGGTCGAGCACGAAGCCACCACCTCGAAAATCGGCGAAGACCAGTTGTTTTATTTTCAGCAGCGCGGCATCGGCGCCGAAGAAGCGGTATCGATGATTATCAACGGCTTCTGCAAAGAAGTGTTTCAGCAATTGCCGATGGAGTTTGCGGTGGAAGCGACCAAACTTCTTGGGCTAAAGCTGGAAGGCAGCGTGGGTTGATTGCATTAACCCCCATTCGCCACAGAGGACACAGAGGTCACAGAGAGATTGCAGAGCGGTTTTCTCTGTGTCCTCTGTGATCTCTGTGGCAAAAACGTTTTTGAACTTGATTGGTAATAGATGATAAATCCTAGTGCAAAAGTTCTTCTCGACATACGTGGTCTCACTGCGACTGTCGCAGGCGTGACAATTCTGAAGGGCATCGATCTCACGGTACGCGCGGGCGAAGTGCATGCCATCATGGGGCCGAATGGCTCGGGCAAAAGCACGTTGGCCAAGGTGCTGGCGGGGCATCCGGCGTATGCCGTCACCGGTGGCACGGTGCAGTTTGAAGGCAAGGATTTGTTCGCGCTGGCGGCCGAAGAGCGCGCGCGCGCGGGCTTGTTTTTGGGCTTTCAGTATCCGGTGGAAATTCCCGGTGTATCGAACAGCTCGTTCCTGCGTTTGGCGTACAACACGGTACAAGGCGCGCGCGGTAAGGATGAGCTCGATCCGCTGGAGTTCGATGACTACGTGCGCGAAAAAATGAAACTGCTGGAAATGAGCCCGGAGTTTCTCGATCGCAGCGTCAACGATGGGTTTTCCGGCGGCGAGAAAAAGCGCAATGAAATTCTGCAGATGGCGATCCTGGAGCCGCGTGTTTCCATTCTCGATGAAACCGATTCGGGGCTGGATATCGACGCGCTGCGTATCGTCGCGGGCGGCGTGAATAAACTGCTCACAGCCGACAACGCCTGCGTGCTGGTGACGCATTACCAGCGCTTGCTCAACTACATTACGCCGGACTATGTGCACGTGATGGAGAGCGGTCGCGTGATCAAAACTGGTGGCAAAGAACTCGCGCTGGAACTCGAATCGCGTGGTTACGATTGGCTGCTGGATGCAGGTGCGAAGGCAAAGGCTGCGGCATGAACG
Source organism: Bordetella parapertussis (assembly GCA_945865805.1). Lineage (GTDB taxonomy): Bacteria > Pseudomonadota > Gammaproteobacteria > Burkholderiales > SG8-41 > UBA5216. The sequence goes on along the minus strand of CAMBGJ010000022.1, from coordinate 12,054 downwards.
TGGTTGCCAAACATCCCTTCGTGGAAACCCTGGTCGCGGGGGGCCGGGCGTTGCCGCAAAGTCCGGTTTCCTGGCTGAATCTGCGCCGCTCGTTGGCACTGGAGCGCGCCAATGCGTTAAGCGTGCCGACCACGCGCGACGAGGACTGGCGCTTTACCGATCTGGCGCCGCTGAACAAGTTGCACGTCGAACCGATGGGGCAAGCAGCAGGCACGGCTGATATCGCGCCGTTTACCGTGGCGGAAGCGGCTGTAAGGCTGGTGTTCGTGGACGGGGTATATTCGTCAGCACTGTCGAACCGAAGCCCGCTACCTGCCGGAGTGACGGTGACCACGCTGGCTGAAAGTCTGCCTGCGCACTCCGTGTTGATGGGTAAACATCTGGCGGCGCACGCGGATTTCGAGGATCACGTGTTTACCGCGATCAACACCGCGTGGTTGCGCGACGGGGCCTTCGTACACGTCGCGGAAAACACGGTAGTGCGCGAGCCGCTGCATCTGTTGTTTATCGCCACGCGTAAAGATGCCGCTGCCTGCCCGCGCTGCCTGATTGTGGCGGATGCCAATGCGGAATGTCTGGTGGTGGAAGACTATGTGTCGGCTACAGCAGATGCCTATTTGACCAATGCCGTGACCGAAATCGCCATCAAGCCCAACGCGCGCGTGCATCACGTGCGCCTGCAGCGCGAGAGCGCGCAGGCCGTGCATATTGCAAGTTGTGCCGTGTCGCTGGCGAAAGATGCGTCGTATGTGTCGCAGTCAGTGGCTTTCGGCGCGCGGCTGTCGCGTTATAACCTGGATGTGCGGCACAACGGCGAAGGCACCGAAGCCGTGATCGACGGCCTGGCGCTGATCAACGGCCAGCAGTGCGCCGACACGCACACCACGACGGATCACACGCAACCGAATGGCCGTTGCACGCAGTTGCACAAAACCATCGTTGGCGGCTCTGCTCGCGCGGTGTTCAACGGTAAGGTATTCGTGCGCAAAGGCGCGCAACTGACGAATTCTGCGCAGCAAAGCCGCAACCTGTTGCTGTCGCCCAACGCGCGAGTCGATACCAAACCGCAGTTGGAAATTTTGGCCGACGACGTGAAATGCGCGCATGGCGCGACTGTCGGGCAACTGGATGCCGAGCAATTGTTTTATCTCAAGAGCCGAGGCATCCCCGACACGCAGGCGCGCAATTTGCTGACCTATGCGTTTGGCGCGGAGATCGTTGATCGCATCCCGGTGAAATCGCTGGTGGCGCAATTGGAGCGCATCGTGATGATGCAGACGCAGGCAGGGGTGTGAGATGAATGCGCCCTTAAAAGTGCCGACGTTCGACGTGGCGAGCATCCGCAAGGATTTTCCGATCCTGGATCTCAAGGTCAACGATAAGCCTTTGGTTTTTTTGGATAATGCGGCATCGAGTCAAATGCCCAAGCAGGTCATGGCGCGCTGGGAGCGTTACCAGTCCAGTCAACATGCGAACATTCATCGCGCGGTGCATTATTTGTCGGAGACTGCGACCGCCGAATACGAAACCGCGCGTCGCAAGCTGCAAGCATTTATCAACGCCCGCGAAGAACGCGAAGTGATTTTCACCAGCGGCACCACCGAGAGCATCAACCTGGTGGCGCACGGCTGGGGGCGAAAGGTTCTCAACGTTGGCGCGGGCGATGAAATTATTCTCACCACGCTGGAGCATCACTCGAACATCGTGCCGTGGCAGATGGTCGCCGAAGAAAAAGGCGCGAAGATCCGCGTGGTGCCGATCTTCGACAACGGCGAGCTAGATGTTGCCGCGTACGAAAAGCTGTTCAACAGCAATACTAAAATCGCCTGTTTTACCCACGTGTCGAACGCGCTGGGCACCATCAACCCGGTGCGCGAGATGATTGCCATTGCACGCAAACACGGCGTGGTGACACTGGTGGATGGCGCGCAGGCTGCGCCGCATTTGAAAGTGGACGTGCAGGCGCTGGATTGCGATTTTTATGCGTTTTCAGGCCACAAGCTGTGCGGGCCGACGGGCATCGGCGTGCTTTATGGCAAGGCCGCGCTGCTCGAAGCGATGCAGCCGTTCAAGGGCGGCGGCGACATGATTTTGTCGGTGACGTTCGAGAAAACTACGTATGCACCGATCCCCGCCAAGTTTGAAGCCGGCACACCGCCCATTGCGGCGGCGATTACGTTGGGCGCGGCAGTGGATTACCTGACCGAAATCGGCATGGACCGCATCGCCGCGCATGAAACCGATTTGCTCGATTACGCCACGGCGGAAGTTACCCGGCTACCCGGCGTGCGCATCATCGGTACGGCAGAGAAAAAGGCTGCGGTGCTGTCGTTCGCAATCGAAGGTGTGCATCCGCACGACGTGGGCACGCTGCTCAACGAAGACGGCGTGGCGATCCGCACCGGACACCATTGCGCGCAGCCGGTGATGCAGCGCTTCAAAGTGCCAGCCACCAGTCGTGCGTCGTTTGCGTTTTACAACACCATGGCCGAGGTGGATGCACTGGTGGCGTCTATACGGCGGGTGCAGAAGGTTTTCGGTTAGGGTGAGTTGTAAGGTCAACAACGTTTAACCACAGATAAATACAGATGAACACAGATAAGAGCAGAGCAGAACTTCAAGTTCTTTTCCCGGATGACTGTGGTCTTGGGGTTATCTGTGTTTATCTGTGTTCATCTGTGGTTAATAAGGTTTTGTTTCATGGCTGACAGCAGAAACTTATATCAGGAAGTGATCCTCGATCACAACAAAAAGCCGCGTAACTGGGGTGCGCTGGCGGATGCTACGCATAAATCCGAAGGGCTGAATCCCTTGTGCGGCGATCATATTTATTTATCGCTGAAATTGCAGGGCGCAAACATCGAGGCGGTGCAATTCGAGGGCGAGTCGTGCGCGATCTGCAAAGCTTCGGCGTCGATGATGACTACGCTGGTCAAAGGCAAGTCGCAACAGGATGCCGAGCAAATGGTCAACGAGTTTCGTGATATGGCGACCGGCAAACTCGATACGGCCGTGCAGCCGCATCATCTGGGGCGTCTCACCGTATTTGCCGGGGTGCGCGATCTGCCCACGCGGGTGAAGTGCGCGATACTGCCGTGGCATACCTTGCATGCGGCGTTGAATGCGCAAACCACGACATCGACCGGGGCGGATGGCGATCCGGTGCAGGCGCCGATCATCGGCACTTAGTCTAAAAATATGCAATAAAAACAAATAGTTACATCATGCCCAAGATAGCTGAAATCGAACCCACGCCGAATCCGAACGCGATGAAATTCATCCTCAAGGAGCCGTTGACCTGGGGCATCACACGTTCGTACGACAGCTTTGACAAAGCACGGGACGACAAACTCGCGGCGGCGTTGTTCGACATCGAACACGTCACCAATGTGTTTTACGTCGATCACTGGATTACGGTCACGCAAAACGGCCAGGCCGACTGGAATGTCTTAAAGCGCGAGCTGGCCGTGCCGATTCGCGAGGCTCCCGCAGCGGATGAACAATCAGCGATGACCCTGCAGGAGGCCGAGGTAAGCCTCGATCCGTCGAAGATGAGCGCCGAAGACCTTGCGCGGCTCGACAAAATCAATGAACTGCTCGACGACCAGATACGCCCTTTTTTGCAGAACGACGGCGGCGATGTATACGTGGTAGGTCTCGAGGGCAACAAATTGAGCGTGCACTATCAGGGTGCCTGCGGCAGTTGTCCGAGCTCTTTGTCGGGCACGTTGACCGGCATTGAAAATCTGGTGCGCCAGATCGAGCCGGATATTGAAGTGGTGGCGGTTTGAGGAAAACCGTGAACGGGTGAACGGGTGAAATCCTCCGGCCCCACGCCTGTTTCGCGGACGCTCCCCCCAGCCGGACGCGACGGTGTGCCACTCGGCGTTACGGGTTAACTGGCTCACGGGTTCACTGGTTCACCCGTTCCTCGTTCACGCATTTGCACTGCCATGGACACCCTAACCCACGCCCTCTCCGGTGCCCTTTTCGCGCGAGCGACTGCGCCAGCACCCGCTGAAAATGGGATTCCCTTGCGCCGCCGCGTTACCGTCGGCGCCTTGGCTGCCGCATTTCCCGATACGGATGTCGTGGTGTCGTGGCTGTCGCCGCTGGCGTATCTGTATCACCACCGTGGCGTCACGCATTCACTGGTGATGTTGGTGGTGTGGGCGCTGGTGTTGGCGTGGTTGTGCACCAGGGTCTGGCACGGCGGGCCAGGCTGGCGTGCTTACTTCGGCGTGATTGCGATGGGCATCGGCATACATATCGCAGGCGACTGGATTACCTCGTTCGGTACCATGGTCTTCGCGCCGTTGTCGGATTGGCGTGCGGCGATTTCGACGACATTTATTATCGATCTGTGGTTCAGCGGCATCATCATTGCGGGCCTGCTGGCGAGCTGGTTATGGCGCAAATCGCCTCAGGCGCGCTGGCCAGCGGTGGCAGGGCTGGGCGTGTTGTGCGGCTACGTGGTGTTTCAGTTTGTCCAGCAGCAGCGTGCAATCGATTTTGGCTTTTACTATGCGCGCGTTAACAGCGTGCGGTTTCAGAAAGTGACGGCATTGCCGCGGCCGATGTCGCCGTTTAACTGGATGGTGGTAGTGGATACCGGCACGCAATATCACTACAGCGTGGTGAGCCTGTCGGCGCGCGAAGCGCCGGTGCTCCGGCCCAACGCAGGCTTTTTCGCACGATTGGCGGCACCCTATCTGCCGCTGGAGCAAGCACAATGGTTGCGTGTGGATCGTGTCGGAATGTCCACCAATAGCGACAGCGAGCACGCCACACTCTCGCGCGAAGTCATGGCACATCCACAATTCGCTTTTTTCCGCTGGTTCGCGATGTATCCGGTGTTGTATCGCGTCGATAAAAACGCTCAATCAACCTGCGTGTGGTTCCACGACTTGCGCTTTTTCACGCTGGGACGCGCGACGTGGCCGTTTCGCTACGGCATGTGCAAAGCAGGCACGGAGGAGTGGCGCGCGTACGAACTCTTGAGTGACAATAGCGATTCGAAGATTCCTCTATCTTCCCTGGAAGGAGTGGCCCGATGAAATTCACCCATATTATTTTTCTATTGTTATCGACGGCATTGCTCGGCAGTTGCGAAACCGTGCAGACCACCGAGCGCGGCACCGTGGGTGTCGAGCGTACACAGCGCATGTCGGTTTCCGCCGAGCAGATCAACGCGGCGGCGGCGCAGTCCTATCAGCAAACCATGCAGGAAGCGCAGGCCAAGGGCGTGCTTAATCGCGACGCCAATCAACTGAACCGCGTGCGCGCCGTGGCGAGCCGGTTGATACCGGCGGCGGGCGTGTTTCGCGCGGATTCGCTGAAATGGGTGTGGGAGGTGAACGTCATCAGTTCGCAGGAGGTCAACGCCTGGTGCATGCCTGGCGGCAAGATCGCGGTGTACACCGGCCTGATGGAAACCCTGCAATTGACCGATGCCGAACTCGCCGCCGTGATGGGCCACGAAATCGCCCACGCGCTGCGTGAGCATGGCCGTGAAAAAGCCTCGCAGCAGATGACGCAAAACGCGCTGATCGGCATCGGTGCGGCGGTGCTCGGCGTGGGGCAGGGCGGGGCGAGCCTCGCAAACATTGCCGCGCAGGTGACTTACGGCCTGCCGAATTCTCGCGAGTTCGAGCGCGAGGCGGATCGTATCGGTATCGAACTTTCCGCACGCGCGGGCTTTGACCCGAATGCGGCAGTCACGCTGTGGCAGAAGATGGGGCGTGCGAGTGGCGGGGGCGGCGGGCCGGCCTTCATGAGCACGCATCCGACAGCGGCTGACCGCATCACCGATTTGCAGAAATACGCCCAGCAGGTGATGCCGTTGTATCAGGCGTCGCAGCGGCGATAATGTATAAGTATTTGTTTTATACGGGATTTTTATAATGACGCCACGGGTACTCATATTGTTCGCTGTGGCGTCAATCGTTAGCGTGACGCCTGTGCTGGCGCAAACCGCGTTCCCCGTAAAACCGGTGCGCCTGATCGTGCCGTTTCCGCCTGGCGGCGGCAATGACATATTGGCGCGTGCGGTGGGGCAGCGCCTGGCCGAAATCGTCAATCAACAAATCATCGTCGATAACCGCGGCGGCGCGGGTGGCGCACTGGGCGCACAGATCGCGGCGAGTGCTGCGCCTGACGGCTACACGCTATTTCTCGGCAGCGTGGGTAACCTCGCGCACAACTTCGTGCTGCACGAAAAACCCACGTACGACCCGCAGCGCGATTTTGCGCCGGTCACCTTGCTGGCGACCTCGGTGTTTGCCCTGGTGGTGAACAACGCGGTGCCCGCGAAATCCGTGCCGGAGTTGATTGCACTGGCCAAGGCCAAACCGGGCGCGCTGAACTACGCCTCGGCGGGCAACGGTTCATCGCTGCATCTGGCGGCGGAAATTTTCAAGCACGCCACAGCCACCAACATCGTGCACGTGCCGTACTAGGGTGCCAATGCCGCGTTCGTCGATCTCATCGCCGGGCAGGTGCAGATGATGATCACCACCATGCCGGCGGCGATTGCGCACATACGCGCGGGCAAGGTGCGCGTGCTCGCCACCAGCGGGCGCAAGCGCGCGGGCGTGCTGGCCGAGGTGCCCACCATCGCCGAGACGTTGCCGGGGTTCGAGGTGCTCAACTGGCAAGGCATCACCGCGCCGGCAAAAACACCGACGGCGCTGGTGCAGACGCTGCACGGCCATTTCACGGCGGCGCTAAAACGCCCCGGCATGAGCGAGGCGCTGGCGCATCAAGGGCTGGATGCCGCGGGTGTAGGGCCGGCGGAATTCGGCGCGCTGATCAAATCCGAAACCACCAAGTACGGCAAAGTGGTCAAGGCCGCAGGTATAAGGAACGAATAAGAAACGAATAAGAAACGAATAAGAAACGAATAAGAAACGAATGAGGAGCGAATGACATGAGTGCCAATACAGAAGCCCTGATCGTGGTGCCGGATGATTTTCCGGCGGTGTTCGAAGGTAGCGCGGCTCATGAAAGGGCGAAGTCGCTGGGTGCCGTGAAAATTTGCGGCGAGCGCGGTGCGGACGATGCCGCCGAACTTGCACGGCGCATCGGTGGTGCCACGGTGGCGGTCAACATACGAGCTTATGCACCGTTCACCGATGCCGTATTCGCCGCGTGCCCCAATCTGCGCATGGTATCGATCTGGGGCGTGGGCACCGACAACATTGATCTGGAATCGGCCAAGCGGCGCGGCGTGACAGTATGCAACACGCCGGGCGCCAATGCCATCGCCGTGGGCGAACACGCCATCGCCCTGATGATGGCCGTGGCGCGAAAAATCCCGCAGATCGACAGCGCCATGCGCAAGGGCGAATGGCCGCGCGACATGCTCGGCCAACTGCACGGCAAAACCCTGGCCGTGCTGGGCACCGGCGCCATCGGCACGCACGTGGCGAAACTCGCGCGCGCGTTCGGCATGAACGTACTGGCGTGGAGTGCACGGCGCAATAGCCTGGCGGAGCGGGATGACATGTTACAGCGCGCCGATTTTGTGTCGCTGCACGTGCGCCTCACGCCGCAGACACGCGGTTTCATCGGTCAACGCGAGTTCGCCTTGATGAAGCCGGAAGCAATCCTGATCAACACCGGACGCGGCGCGCTGGTGGATCGTGATGCCCTGCATGATGCGCTGGCGAAGCAACGCATCGCGGGTGCGGGGCTGGACGTGTTTCACGACGAACCGCTGAAGGCGGATGACCCGATTCTGGGCTATGCCAACACCGTGCTGTCGCCGCATAACGCGGGGCAAACACTGGAGGTGCGGCGCGATGGGTTGCTGCTGACGATGGCGAACGTGGAGCGGTTTCTGGCGGGCACGCCGCAGAACGTGGTGGGTGCGTAGGATGCGTTGAGCGTGGCGCGTCGCATTGTCGGCGTGAATGACGCTGTGCCTACGCGCAAGGGTTCAGCCTGTGCGCAGGCGTACATTGGTACATTGTGCCGCCGAAGATCGCCATGGTACCGAACAACTTGCCCATGACAGCAAGTCCCAAATCGAATTCGGTGCGTGTCGGTCCGGTATATCGACCCCGGCTGCTTTGACTGCTTCAGTGTGCTGATTTCACGCCTTAAAGGCTGACACAAAAGCGTCATGCGACTGACGCTGATTGGTAACACATCACCGCTATCTTACGCGCAACACTTCAGTAAAGGAGTTTGCCGTGCTCGAGATACGCGATGTAAGAAAGACGTTTGGCAAGGTAGATGCACTGCGTGCGGTTTCCCTTCGCATCCCGGCGGGTCAGATGGTCGGGGTGATAGGGCGATCCGGCGCCGGCAAATCCACGCTGCTGCGCCTGATCAATCGACTGGCGGAGCCGTCCTCGGGCCAGATTGCTTGGCAGGGCGAAGCCGTCAGCGAACTGCGTGGCCGTGCACTGCTACGCTGGCGCTCGCGTTGCGCGATGATTTTCCAGCAATTCAATCTTGTGCCGCGCCTGGACGTGATTACCAATGTGCTTCTGGGCCGCGTGTCGCGCCACGCCACGCTACCTTCGCTGTTCAAGCGCTTTAGCGAGGCCGAACGCGCGATGGCCGTACTGGCGCTGGAACGCCTTGACTGCGCCCAGCTCGCGCTGCAGCGTGCCGAAACCCTGTCCGGCGGACAACAGCAGCGGGTCGCCATTGCACGCGCGCTGATGCAGGAACCCGACATCGTGCTGGCCGATGAACCCATTGCTTCACTCGATCCGCGTAGCGCCATTCAGGTGATGCAGGCGCTGCGTGCCATCAATCGCGAAGACGGCATCACGGTGATCTGCAATCTGCACACGCTGGATACCGCACGCCAGTACTGCGACCGCATCGTCGGCATCGCCGCTGGTGAGGTTTTGTTCGACGGCGCGCCGGACGAGCTCACGCTGGACGCCGTGCGCCGCATCTACGGCGTTGAAGACGACGGTTCGGGTTTTGACGAATCGGCCACCTCTACTGCTGCCGGCCTGGAGCAAATCCCCTTGCACGAGCCGCGCCGCGAAGCGATGGCAGCCTGATCGATTACTTACATCCCCCACACAAAAGGAAATTTTCGTATGAACGCAAGTAGCCGATTCCTGGCAGCAGGCGCGCTGGGCCTCAACTGGATACAGACCATTCGTTTCGCGGTGCTGCCGCAAGTCTTGCCCAACTTCACCTCGTTCTCGCTCTGGCGTTTCGAGATTAACGTGCGTTCGGCCTCCATCATCGGCTTCGTGGGCGCGGGCGGCATCGGCCAGGAGTTCTACACCGCAGTCAGCCGCTTGTACTACGAGGACATCAGCGCACTCATCATTCTTCTGGTGACGACCGTGGTGCTGATCGACATGTTGTGCGAGCGGATTCGTCATCGCCTCATCGGAAAAGAAGGCTTCGCATGATTTTGCATCCCGCAGATATGAATGCGAGCGCCATAGCGCGCGCCCGCCTCCTCAGCCCAGGTGCGTTCAACGCCCCTTTTTTGCAGCGCCTGCCACTGTGGTCGCTGGCAGCGGCGTTCTTCGGACTGACCGCGTATTGCATTGTCCTCTTTGAGCTATCGCCGCTGCGCCTGTGGGCGGGCATGGGCAAGATGGCCGAGGTGGTGGCCCAGATGTTCCCGCCCACCGCCAAGGGCGCGCACTGGGATTATGTCTACGCCATGCTGCAGACTGTGGGCATGGCTTTTCTCGGCACCGTGATCGCCGCCGTGCTGGCCGTGCCGCTGGGCTTCGCCTGCGCGCGCAACATGGTGCCGGGCTGGGTGGTGCGGTTCTTTTTTCGCCGATCGAGCGATGTGCTGCGCGGCGTGGATCAACTGATCTGGGCGCTGATTTTCGTGCGCGCGGTCGGCCTCGGGCCCTTGGCGGGCATACTCGCCATCATCATTTCCGATACCGGAACGCTGGCGAAGCTTTACTCCGAAGCCATAGAGAACATCGACCGCAAGCCGGTCGAAGGTACGCGCGCCTCGGGCGCCAATGCGATCCAGACCATGCGCTTCGGCGTGCTGCCGCAGGTGCTGCCCATCATGCTGTCGAACGCGCTCTACATCTTCGAGTCTAACGTCCGCTCGGCCACCATCCTGGGCATCGTCGGTGCCGGTGGTATTGGCTTCTTCCTCGCCGACCGCATACGCACGCTGTTGTGGGAAGAAGCCTGCTTTATACTGCTGCTGATCCTGGGCACCGTGTACCTGATCGATTGGCTGTCCAAGCTGGTGCGCGCGCGACTGATTAAAGGGCAGGATCAGGCCCCTGCGCTGCACTGATGCACCAGTGCAACGTCAGTTAAAAAAATTCACCACCGCATCCAATCCGCCAAAATTAACCGCATGCGTGGTCTGCCCCCGCACAATCGGCTTGGCGTGATAGGCCACGCTGACGCCGCACTCGGCCATGAATTTCAGATCGTTCGCGCCGTCGCCCATGCCGATGATGTGTTCGCGGTGTATACCCAGCAGCGCGCTCACACGCAGCAGTTCGTCGCGCTTGGCATCGGCGTTGACGATGCGGCCGATGATGTCGCCGGTGAGTTTGCTGTTGGCTACGCCCAGCGTGTTGGAATAGGTGTAATCGAGACCGAGGCGCGGCTTCAGCCATTCGGTGACGTGGGTGAAGCCGCCGGAGACCAGCAGTGTTTTGATGCCGTGCTGTTTGGCGGCGGCGAGCAACGTTTCCGCACCCGGCGATAGTTGCAGCCGCTCGTCGTAGACGCGTTTTAGCGCGCTTTCGTCGAGGCCTTTTAACAAACCCACGCGGCGTTGCAGGCTTTCGTTGTATTCGATTTCGCCGCGCATCGCCTGTTCGGTAATTTTTGCCACTTGCGGTTTCAGGTTCACCAAATCGGCGAGTTCGTCGATGGTTTCGATGGTGATGAGCGTGGAATCCATGTCCATCACCAGCAGTTTGAAATCGGCGAGACGGCGCTCCGGCGGAACGAAGGCGAAATCGAGGCGCGCGCGTTCGCAGTGGCTGGCGATGTCAGGCACGTTACCGGCATTCCGCAGGCGAAACGCGGTGGCGGAAATTTGTTCTATGGTTGAGGCGCCGCTTAACTTTGCCAGCGTTTTGAGATCGCTGGTTTCGATCTCGGCACCTTGAATTATCAGGTGCATAAAACTATGGCCTGTCGTCGATTTTCAGATCGCGCCGGTAGCGTCTGGCGCGTTCGGCGTAGTAGGGGGCGAAGCCGTTGAAGAAGGTGATTTCTTCTTCGCGCAACGCGCGCGCCACCTTGCCCGGCGAGCCGATCACCATTGAGCCGTCGGGGATGATTTTGTTTTCGGTGATCAATGCGTTGGCGCCGACGACGCAGTTTTTGCCGATCACAGCGCCATTCAACACCACGCTGTTGATGCCAATCAGCGAGCCGTCGCCGATGGTGCAGCCGTGCAGCATGCACTTGTGGCCGACGCTCACTCCCTTGCCAATCGTCAGCGGAAAGCCGGGGTCGGCGTGCAGCACGCAGCCGTCCTGCACCTGCGAGCCGTCGCCGATGGTGATCACATCGTCGTCGCCGCGCACCACGCTGTTGAACCAGATGCTGGCATCGTGGCCCAGAACAACGCTGCCGATGACCTGCGCGCCGGGGGCGATCCAGTACTCGCCGTGGGTGACAACGTGGCGTTCGCCTAGGGAATATTTCATAATAAAATCAATAAGTTATGATTATTGTTCGATGTGAGCGACACATTCAAAAGCGTTCGCCACAGAGGACACAGAGGACACAGAGGTCACAGAGAACACCGGGGTGGCGGCATGAATAGCGGCTTTTCTCTGTGACCTCTGTGTCCTCTGTGGCTGAACGTTTTTCAAGGCCGGGACGCGCGTTTTTCCAATACTGGTTCGGTAACACCTTCCACGCCAGCCAGCACCAGCGACAGCAGCAGAATATTTTGCGCGCCGAGTGTGTTGTTGACAGGGCAATTGCATCAAATAGCCACCATCCCAAGTAATTGCTCACGATAAGAATCGCTGGTTGATGCGACCAAGCGTCGCGTCTTGATTCCGCCCTTGCGGGACTTATCCAGACGCAGAATATTGAGCACCATGCGACGCACGGCGG
>CAMBGJ010000021.1 GCA_945865805.1 Bordetella parapertussis | reverse complement strand
ACGCGGAACTGGCAACCGATCAAGGCTGTTTACTTAAATCCGGATCAACACGTCGGCAAAGAACGCAATCGAAAGGAACAACCTGTAGAACTCAAAAAAGCAGCTTGAATACAAACAATCAGGCGACAACTAGCTTGCAAAATTCCGGTAGCGTGAATGGGCAGGTGGTGTTGAGTGCGGAGAAGGGCACGACCACGTTGGAGGGCACGGGGCGCATAGCGGCAACTGGTGCGCAGGACGGGCAGACCGGTGGCACCGTCAAGCTGCTCGGTACGCAGGTAGGGATGCTCGATAGCTCGTCCATCAATGTGAGCGGTACAGCAGGCGGGGGCACAGTAATCATTGGCGGCAACTTCCACGGCGCGGGGCCGGAGGCGAACGCCACGGCCACCTATATCGGGCCGGATGCGACGATCAAGGCCGATGCCACGATCAACGGTAACGGCGGCAATGTGGCGGTGTGGGCGGATAAGGCGACAGGGTTCTACGGCAACATCAGCGCGCAGGGCGGGCCGCAGGGGGGTAATGGCGGGTTTGTGGAAACGTCGGGCAAGGAGTTTCTGGATTTCCAGGGGTTGGTGAATACCGCCGCACCGAAGGGTAGTAATGGCACGTTGTTGCTAGACCCGACGGATATCACGATATCAGCGGCGGCTAACACGGGCACCATGATCTTTAACGGCGGCACTTTCACCTACTCGGATGTCGCCATTTCGCCCTCGAATCTGAATGCCACGACGCTGACCACGCAGCTTGGGCTGACCAATGTCACGGTTACTACGGCATCGGGACTGACCGGGAACGGGGATATTTCCGTCAATGCACCGGTTAACTGGAACTCCGCGAACAGTCTTACGCTCAAGGCAGATCGCAACATCAATGTCATTGGCAATAGCGTTTCAAATGCCGGCACTGGCGGCATCACGATGAATGCCACCGGTGATATTAACGTTTCTGGCGCCACAGTTTCCGCTCAAACCATTGGATTGAGTGCAACCAATATAAACGTTGGCGCGGCTGGTGCGACTGCATCTTCGTTAGTTAACAGCACTGGCGTGATGACCCTCAATGCCACAAATACTTTGACTGTTGCTGGTGCCAATGCCGGGACTGGCGTTTCCGGTAACATCATAAGCAATAGCGGGCAGACCATAACGGCAGGCAACATCATTGTCAGAGGCGGTACTGGCGGTACCAATAACTTGGCGCTGATTGATCAACTTGGCGCCGGTGCGAACCAGAACATCACGATTACCGGTGGTGGAGCGATCAGCGTGCTGGGCGGTGGCGGGACGAACAGCTTTGCTTCTATCTTAAGTCAAGGTGCAACACAGCAAATTAATTTTGCCGCTGGCGGTAGCCTTACCGTTACCGGTGGTACCGGTGTAAGCCGCAATTTTGCCATTATCGAAAGCGACACGGGCAAGCAAACCATCAGCGGCGCGCCGGCGATTTTCCTCACCGGCGGCAGCGGTGGCGCGGGCACGCTGCTTGATAGCAACTTCGCCATTATCGGTACTGCAGCGGGCGCGCAAGACCAAACCATTTCCGCTGCCGGGATCACGCTTACAGGCGGTGCTGGGGGAACACAGAACCGTGCACTGATTTTACATGACGGTAGCGGTGCGCAAGCCATTACAGCGACGGGCATTTCAGTTACCGGGGGCAGCGGCGTCACCCTCAACGAGGCCGCCATTAACCAAAGTGGTGTGTTGGCAACACAATCTGTCACCGTCAACGGCGGCGGCACGATTACCCTGCAGGGTGGCTCAGGAACATCAACTAACTCCGCTTCAATCTTCAACAAAGGCACGCAGCAGACCATCAATTTCACCGCTGGTGGTGCGCTCAACTTGACCGGTGGCACCGTGGGCAACTTTAACGTCGGTCGCGTCGAGTCGCTCGGCAAGCAGACTATTTCGGGCGCTCCCAATATCACGCTACAGGGGGGCGCAAGCGGTGGCGCGGTTGGTTTGGGTAACGCGGCGGAGATTCGCGCAGAGGGGGCGACGCAAACTATTTCAGCCAACAACCTACTGCTGCAGGGCGGTGCGGGAACCAGTGCAAGAGCAATTATCGAAGGACGCGGTACTGACGTAATCAACGTCGCCGGCACGACTACTGTGACGGGTGGTAGTGGTGTCGATGCTGGTGTGATCATTGGCAACTCTATTGCGCCAGCGTCCACCACCATAAATAGTACTGGCGCAATGACCTTTACCGGCGGAACGGGTGTGGTGGGTGGGGATGGCTTTGGCGGTAACGTCATTATCGGCGGACTGCTAGGACTCAATGGCGATGTCGCGATCAATGGCCAGGCGGGTGTGACATTTAATCAGGGTGGCGGGCCGGGCTTTGGCACCGTCAGAATCGGCACGGGTGGCAATGGTGATTTTGTCATCAAGGCCGGGCTGGGTAGCGCTGGTAGTCTTGCGCTCAATGCGGCTCAACTCACGACCACTACCGGCAAAATCACGCTACAGGCTACGGCGGCTGGCGGGCAGATTACGCAGGGCGCAACAGGGTTCATCAACGCCGCCACGCTGATCACCAGTTCGAATGCGGGGACTACGCTTAACGGCGGCAATACCGTGGACAGCTTTAGCGCGACTAATTTTTCTGGTGTAGGTCCGACAGGCAACATCGCGCTGACCAACACAAAACCAACGCTGATTGTTACGGGGATCAACAACACTGCGCCGAATGGCAATATCACGGTAAACCAAACCGGGGCGCTGACCACGACGGGGGCAATCTCAACTGCGGCTAATGGCAACATCGCACTGACGGCAAGCGGCAATGAAGCCTTTCAGGGCTCCGTGGTTGCGGGTGGAACGGGCGCGATAACGCTGACATCCGGCGGCGCTATTCTGGTGCAAGACACTTTTGTCAGTACGGCGGGTGCAATGACGGTTAATGGAACTGGCCTGACGCTGAATGCAAACACGCTTGCGGCGTCCTTAACTGCGGGAACCACCCAAAACATTACCGTCGGCGCGGGCGGTTTGACAATGACGGGCGGCGGCGGCACATCCGCGAGTCGATTCGCGCGAATCTCTCAATCTGGTGCAGCGGGAACTCAAAACATCAATGCGAATAACGGCGGCAACGTCACGCTAACAGGCGGCTCGGGTTCTGGAAGCAGCAATTTTGTGGAGATATTGTCCAATGGCACGGCGCAGAATATTACGTTTAGCGCGGGCGGTAATCTGACCATGACCGGCGGCAGCGTGGGCAACCAGAACGCCGCGTTCATTAATGCCAACAATGCAACTGTGGGCGCGCAAACGCAATCGATAACTGGCGCAACCGGAATCACCATGACCGGCGGCACAAGCGGCGGTGGCATTGATGCAAGCAACAACGAGCTGGGTAATCGCGCGCGTATTTTCATAGCTCGCGGCAGTCAGAATATTTCGGTAGGCGCTGGCGGGATTACCATGACTGGTGGCGGCGGCCCTCTTACAGCCAATAACACGTTGATACTGCAAGGAACGACGGTCGGCGGCTTGAGTGTTGCGACGCCGGGCACGAGTCAAACCATAACCGTAGGCGGCCTTACCGACGGCGTAACCAATTTGGCCTTGACTGTGCGCGGCAACATTACGCTGAATGGTGGTGACATTACCGCAGGAGGATCGGCGATTGGGTCCAGCGGCAATTCCGCGGCCCCGCAAGTGGGCAACATCACGATAAATGCCGATGGCGACATAACACTCAATGGCGGTACCGTTTCGGGAACGCGCATTGGGCAACCCGCCAGCCCTGTGGGTGGTGGCGACATCACGGTCACGGCGGGTGGCAATATCAGGCTTAATCCGGACATCACGGGCAAGGAAGACCCCTTGTCGATTGCGCTGTGCATGAGCGCGGGCGGCGATGCTGCCATGGACGGTGCCTGCGAATCGGTACGCCGCAACGCGCGCAACATCCGCTACCGCGTGGCGGTTGAAACGCTGCGTAATAACCCCACAGTTGCCGACATTCCGCTGTGCGGGCCGAGCGCGCCCGAAGTGTGCATGCCGGTCAAAGCGGGTGTGTTGAGCGACGTGGCGCTGGGGCCGCCGAAACTGGATATCCCCGCCACGGAGGTGCGCCGGAAAGTGGCTTACCTGATTGGCAACAACAGCTACAAAGGTACCATCCCCCAGCTTGAAACGCCGATTTCAGACGTTACCGCCATTGGCAAAGTGCTGCAGGAGCGCATGGGCTATGAAGTGACGATTATCAAGGATGCCTCCAAGGCCGATATGGTGCGTACCCTTAAATCCATCGCTGAAAACACCACCCAGGACGAAAGTGTGCTGGTGTTTTACGCTGGGCATGGCTACCAGGTAGAAAGCACCAAGGCCGGCTTCCGGATACCGTCCGACGGCGTTGCCAGCGACCCACGCACGTGGCTGTCGAATAACGATGTGCAGCGCTTCCTGAACCACACGGATGCCAAGCAGATCGTGGTGGTGTCGGATAGTTGCTTCTCTGGCACGCTGGCAAAGGAGCAGCCGCTGGATGCGCCGAAATCCGCACTCAAAGAGGATTTGCTCACGCGCCGGGCGGTGGTGACCCTGACTTCCGGCGATGAAGAGCCGGTGACGGATGAAGGCCTGGATGGGCACTCGATCTTCGCTTACCATTTCTTGAACGAAATGAGGCGCGTGCAGAAATTCAGTCCGATCACGGCTTCGTACGAACGGCTGCGCGAGCGCATCGTGAAAACTTATCCGCAGACGCCGCAGTTGGGCGCGGTGATGTCGGCGGGGCATATGAGTGGCGCCAGTTATCTGTTTGAGGTGAAGTAGGTTTACTTGCCCATGCCCCACGCTAAGTATTGACCGCCAGCAGGTCTGGGGATACATTCGTGCGCATGCATACGTGCGAATGGCAGTACACCGATGACGCCTGATCAAGCCGCTTTTTTCGCGCGCGAGGGGCCGTTTTTTCAAGCCTTTGCGCAGCAGTTTTCGCTGGACCCCAAGGTGGTTTACCTGATGGCCGGGCAAAAAGGCTCGATGCCGAACAGCGTGCGCCAGCGTTATCGTGAGGGGATCGATCAGATCGCACGTGACCCCTTCCCCGTGCATCTGGAGCCTACCGCCGACACACGCGCCCGCATCGCCAGCGGCTATGGCGCGAGCGTGGATGAAATCGCGATTTCGCGTAATACCACCGATGCGCTGTCGCAAATTCTGATGGGTATCGAGTGGCAGCGCGGGGATGAAATTCTGGTGTCGCCGATGGAGCACCCTGCTGGGCTGGCGACCGTGCTGCGCATGTCGGCGCGCTTTGGCGTCACTATTGCGCAATGGGGCGTGCCGGTGCATCGTGCCGCCACGCCCGATGAAATAGTCGAGGCGATCCGCAAACGTATACGCCCCGGTGTAACCCGCGCGCTGTTTTTTTCCAGCCCGATGTGGCCGAACGGGCAGCGGCTGCCCGAGCGGCGCATAGCCGCGCTGGCGCAGGAAGCGGGCGTGATCACGGTGGCGGACGGCGCGCACTATGGCGGCATGATCGAGCCGCGTCTGGACGAAAGCGGCATCGATTTCTGGGCCATCGCCGGACACAAATGGCAATGCGGGCCTGGGGGTACCGGCATTTTGTATGTGCGCAACCGCCAGCATGCGGCCAACCCTGCGCCGCTGCCGCGCTTTCATCTGATTCGCAGTTCGGCGCGCGATATTCCGTTCGACGGCAGCCGCCCCGATCGGTTCGACATCGGCGCGGCGTTGAGCAAATACGGCTTTCCCGAATCCGCCGACTGGCGCGCGCTGGGTGATGTTTGCGCGCTGTGGGATGAGGTGGGGCGCGCGCGCATACAGGCCTGGACGCACCAACTCGCGGATTATCTGCGGCAGCGCCTCGTGGCGGCCTTTGGTGATGAGGTGCTGCTGCAGCCTGTGGCCGATCCCGCGATGAAATCCGCTATTGTTTGTTTTAATCCCTTCCCCAGTGCAGAGCAACGCCGCGATCCTGCGGCCAACAAGCTGTTTCGTGAACGCTTGCTGCGCGAATACGGGTTTCGCATTTCGGGTGGCGGTGTCGGCCCCGATGGTTTGACCCGCGCACCCGATCCACAGGCGGCGGCGTTTGCCGAAGGTATGGTGCCCAACCGCAATCCCGATACGCTCGCGCCGAAACCGTTTGGCTGTGCCTTGCGCGCCAACGCCTGCGTGTGGAATTCGGTGGAGCAGATGGATACGTTCGTCGAAGCGGCGGCGGATTTAGTACGCAAGATGAAATCTTAGGCAAGGTAATGACGACAACCCCACCGCGACCGTTAATCGGCGTATCCGCCAACGCCATGGAGGCTGCCGAGCGGCGCAATCGCGTGCACGCCACCGGCGAGCGCAATATTCAAGCGTTGTTGAAGATGGTGGATTGCATACCGGTATTGTTGCCGCCGATGGGCACGGCCATGGATATCGCCGGTCTGGTATCGCGCCTGGATGGGTTTGTGCTCACCGGCGGGCGCGCGAATGTTGAACCGCATCATTACCATGGCCCGGCGTTCCCGGCGGATGAAGTGATTGATCCGGGCCGTGATGCGCTGGTGTTGCCGCTGGTGCGCGCCTGCATCGCCGCGCGCGTGCCGGTGTTCGGCATTTGTCGCGGCATACAGGAAATTAACGTCGCTCTGGGCGGCTCGTTGCACTACCGCGTGCATCTGGTGTCCGGCAAAAATGACCACCGTCGGCCGCAACGCGATGATGTGACGCACGACGAAATTTTTCGCCCCAATCACCTGGTCCAGTTTGCCGCAGGCGGTTTGTTCCAGACCCTTACCGGTCGCGACGAGATGATGGTGAATTCCTTGCACGGGCAAGGCGTGGATCGCCTGGGCGACGGTCTGGTGGTGGAAGCGACCTCACCTGACGGCGTGATCGAAGGCGTGCGCTATAAAGACGATTCGCTGTTTATCGTCGGCGTGCAGTGGCATGCGGAATGGCGGCCCGACGAGCATGCGTTGTCCAGTGCGCTGTACAGCACTTTCGGTAAGGCGGCGCACGCGCGCGCGGCTCGGCGTATGGCGGGGCTTGCGGCAGCTTAGTAACCTTATTGTAAGTATATGTTTTTATTGATTTATTGTAACTATTCAAGCACTTTAAAGACCTTCACCGCAAAAGCGTAAAGGCGCAGATGTTACGCGAAGAACTGCTTTCCTCTGCGGAGGTTCTCCGCGCCCTCGTTACATCAATGAGGGCTTCGCAGTGAAGCGGTTTCAAAGTGGCAGAATAGCGGCGAAACTGCGAATCAACAGCATCATCCAAATCAATATTTGGGAGGCATCATGGCAGCGGCGAATATGCCAGTCGGCAGTGGTCGTCATACCTTTGAAGTGCATGAAGACTGGGCGCGCCCGCCCGCTGATTGCGAGATGATGGCAGCCTCGGTGACGGTGGACGCGCAGGATCGGGTGTATTGTTTTAATCGCGGCAAGGATCACCCCGTCATCGTGTTCGACCGCGAGGGCAATTACCTGTCGTCGTGGGGCAAGGGCTTGTTTGCTTTTCCGCACACTATCCGCATGGCGCGCGACAATAACCTGTGGCTGGTGGATCGCGATCACGCGCAGATGATGCTGTTTACCGTGGACGGCCGCTTGTTGCGCACCATCGGTATCAAGGGCGCTCGCTCTGACACGGGGGTGGCGGCCGATGATTTCCGCTCGGACGCGTACAAGTATGTGACGCACGGCGGCGGGCCGTTTAATCTGCCGACGGATATCGACGTGGCGCCGTCGGGCGAGATGTTCATGACCGACGGCTACGGCAATGCGCGCGTGCACAAATTCGCGGCCGACGGCACGCATTTGTTTTCGTGGGGCGAACCCGGTACCGCGCCAGGGCAGTTCAACCTGCCGCACGCGGTGTGGATCGACCGTCGCGGACGTTTGCTCGTCGCTGATCGCGAAAATGATCGCGTGCAGGTGTTCGATCAACAGGGCAAGCTGCTGCATATCTGGCCGACGAAATTGATCGGCCCGGCGGTGATCTACGTCGATGCCGACGACATTGTGTATATCGTCGAACACAACAGCGGTCTGGTCAGCGTGCTCACGCTGGAAGGCGAGCGTCTCGCGCAGTGGGGCGATGCGTCGTTCCGCTCGTGCCACGGCATCTGGGGCGATAGCCACGGCGATCTGTATGTGGTGCGCGCCGGGCCATGGGGACGGCGGCGACGTATCGTGAAGCATGTGCGTCTGCGATAATGGCGGCTCGCCAGTCACTTTAGATAAAATGAAAAAATCGTCAAAAAACAAATACTTACAATATTTCGTCAGCGGGCTTGCCGTGTGCGTCAGCACGGCGTCTGCGCAAAGCAATTATCCGGTGAAGCCGATACGCATGGTGATCGCGCTCGCGCCCGGCGGCGGCGTGGATACCTCCGGGCGCATGCTCGGCCAGCGTTTCACCGATGCCTGGGGGCAGGCGGTGGTGTCGGAGAACCGGCCCGGTGCGGGCGGCACCATCGCCACCGAAGCCGTCGCACGCGCGGCGCCCGACGGTTACACGCTACTGATGACTTCGGCAGGACATGCCATCACGCCGGCGATGTACAAGCTGAATTTCGACGCGATTAAAGATTTCGCGCCGATATCGCTGTTTGTGCTGTCGCCCAGCGTGCTGGCGGTGCATCCGTCAGTGCCGGTGAAAACCGTCAAAGAGTTGATCTCGTTTGCCAAGGCGCGGCCGAAGGAAATATTGTTTTCCTCGTCGGGCAACGGCAGCGGGCAGCATCTGGCGATGGAGTTATTGAATCGCATGGCCGGCATCGAGCTGGTGCATGTGCCTTACAAAGGCACCGCGCCCAGCATCACCGATATCGTCGGCGGACGCATATCGGTAACCGCGGCGAGCTCCATTTCCACCATGCCGCATGTGCGTAGCGGGCGTCTGCGTGCGCTGGCGGTGTGCGCGGCAAAACGTTCAACCTCGTTGCCGGAGTTGCCGACGGTGGCTGAATCCGGCGTGCCGGGCTTCGCGGTTGACCAATGGTATGCGCTGTTCGCGCCAGCCGGTACGCCGCGCGACATTGTGCTTAAACTACAGGGCGAAATCGCCAAAATGGTGGCCGATCAGCCCACGCGCGAACGACTGCTGTCGATGGGGCTCGACCCCGTGGGCAGCGCGCCAGACGACTTGGCGGCCTACGTAAAAACGGAAACCGTCAAATGGGGCAAACTGGTGCGCGAGGCGGGGATCAAGGCGAACTAGGCGCGAACTGAACTTCATCGATTTCATTCAAGGGAGGATACGTCATGGCTGACAACATTATTTTTTCCGCGGATTCGCATGTGTTTGAGCCAGTCAATTTGTGGGAAACGCGCATCGACAAAAAGTACCGCGAGCGCGGGCCGCGCTTCGTGGCGGATTATCAGGGCAAGCCCGGCACGTATTTCGTGTGCGACGGTATCAACCCGCGCGCCATTGCCAGCATCGCTGCGGCGGGCATTCCGAAAGAAGAGTTGGTCAAGTTCAAGGATGTGCACCACCGCGATTTGCGCGCGGGGGGCTACGATCCGGTGGAGCGCTTGAAGGATCAGGCCATCGACGGCGTTTCTGGCGAAGTGCTCTACGCCACCTACGCCATGCAGCTGTATCAGATACAGGACGCCGGCTTGCAGGAGGCGGCGTTTCACACCTACAACGAGTGGATGGTGGAACTGTGCAGCCACGCGCCCGATAGATTGGTGGGGCTGGCATTGATCTCGGTTTATAACGTCGACAACGCGGTGAAGGCGCTGCGTCACTGGCATCAGCGCGGGCTGCGTGGCGCGATGATCGCCAATGTGCCACCGGCCGGCACCGAATACAGCCACGCGGTGTACGAACCGTTCTGGGCCGCCGCCGAGGAAATGGGCGTGCCGATCAGCATCCACACACTGACCAGCAACCGCGCGGTGGTGCACCGCTTCCCGCGTGAAACGCGCGGTGCGGCGAGTTACCCGGAAAATCCGCTCGAAGTCATGCTGACGCTGGGCGAATTTCTCACCAGCCCGCTGTTTGACCAGCACCCGAAACTGAAGCTGGTGCTGGCCGAGGCCGACACTGGCTGGCTGCCGTGGTTGCTGGAACGCGTCGATCGCGGTCAGGAGCGTTATGGCATGCAGAACGGCATTAACCTGAAGTTGAAGCCCAGCGAGTATTTCCGCCGCAACGTGATGGCGGCTTTCATCAAGGATCGCGTGGGCGTTTACACGCGCGAATTCACCGGCGTTGACAATCTGATGTGGTCATCGGATTACCCGCACACCGATACCACGTGGCCAAAATCGCGCGAGAGTATCGCGCACGATTTCGCCGGTGTTTCGGAATCGGACATGTACAAGATGACCTGCACCAACGCGGCGAAGCTCTACGGCTTCAAGATACCGAACAGTTAAATTCACCTGTTCTTATTTGCACTGTGTTACAAAGAAAATTCCCTCCCCTTCAAGGGGAGGGCTAGGGTGGGGATGGGGGGGCGGCTGCGTCCACCCCACTCCCATCCCCGCCTTCCCCCTGAAGGGGAAGGAGTTTCTAAGGGAAATTTTGTAACACAGTGCAATTATTTATCCAGCCAAACCGTTTCCAGCCGGTTGTGCGCATAGTTGCCGTTGCCGCCCCGCACGAAACCCTTAACGTGCGGTTGCCAGCATTGCGTCAACAGCGATTGGAACAGCGTCGGTTTGGCGTTCTCGCGTTGTAGCGTGAGATCGATTTGCTGCACCAGTTCGCGGCGCTTTTTCGCGTCCAGCGTCATCGATTGTTCGTGGATTTTCGCTTCGATATCCTTGTTGCAATACTTGGTGTAGTTGCGCGGCGAATTGCACATGAAGTTTTCGTACAGAATGATGTCGGGGTCGTCCATGGCGTTGCCGGTGGCATGAAACGCCAGCGTGTAAGTGCCTTTCATCAGCATGCCGGTGAACAATGAATAGTCTTTGGGATCCACATCGCCGTCGATATGGATCGCGCGCAGTTGATCGGCGGCGAGCGTCGCGCCCAGCACGGCGAGATTGGCCTGGCGCGTGAGGTACGTCACCCTGAGCCGCTTGTTCGGCCCGTAGCCGGCTTCTTCCATCAGCTTGCGGGCTTCCGCGCGGCGTTTGTCGATATCCTTGCCGAAGTCGGGAATGGTGTCGAGTTGCGCGGGCGTCAACCCCCACACACCGTGCGGCGGCGTCATCATTATGCCGCCCACGCGGCCATGACCCTGCTGCGACGCGATGAACACACTGCGGTCGAGCGCCAGTGAAATCGCGCGCCGCACGCGGGCATCCTGCATCTGCGGCGCCTGGTGATTGATGAGCAAGTGCGAGCTGCCCGCCGACGCGTAGGTCTCGCACACCGCCTTGGGCACTTGCGATTTGATGTCTTTTTGAATCGCGGGTGTGACATCGCCCGGCCCGGTAATGTCGGCCTGGCCGGTGACAAACGATAACGTGCGGTTCGACTGACTGGGAACGATGCGGTATTCGATGCCGTCGAGATAAGGTAAACCGGGCTTCCAGTATTCGGTGTTTTTGGCGACACGGATCGACTCGCCTGGTTTGTAATCCATCATCTTGAAGGGGCCGGTGCCAATCGGTTTTTGCCGCATCACGCGCCCATCCACATGACACGGATAGACCGCAGACCAGCCCACCGCCAGCATGGACATGAACGAGGGTTGCGGGCGCTCCAGCGTGAAGCGCACTTCATGCGGACCGTTGACCGACACCTCCTTCAGGTTGGCGTACCATTCCTTGCGTACGTTTTTTCGCCAGTTCGAGTTGCGCTTTTCAAGGATGGTGTCCCAGGTGCACTGCACGTCCGCGCTGGTGAACGGCTTGCCGTCGTGCCACTTCACGCCTTCACGCAGCTTGAAGGTGACGGTTTTGTTGTCGGCGCTCCAGGACCACTCAGTCGCGAGGTCCGGTTTGATCGATTCCAGCCGTGCGATCTTGTCCTGCTGGTCGAACAGCACCAGGTTGTTGAACACGCCCATGAAGGGAAAGTTCGTGTAGATTGAGGATTCTTCGGCGATGGAAGCGCTACCTGGATTCTCGCGCAGCGCCATTTTGAGGATGCCGCCGGATTTCTGCGCGAAGGCCGGGGCTACGATGCCGCATGCCGCAACCGCGATGAGACTTCTCACAAAGAGGTTCGTGCCGTTCATCTGAGTTCCTCCTTAAAGTAAAAACCACGAAATTTACGCAAGGGGCAATACATGAAGGACAGCCAGCGCAACCAGCATAGCGCATTGTGGGCCGTTGGGTGTGTCGGCGTGTCAATGGGCCGGGCGGCTTGATGGCCGCACCGCACCTGTGACAATATAGCCTGCGAGCACCTACCCGGTCTCACCAACGACAAGGAGCGATTCGATGGAGGCAAACCTGGTTAAACACCTGTTGTACGAGCCCGAAGATTCCGGCATTCTGTGGATCAAATTTAATCGCCCGGAACGCATGAATGCGTTGATCGGGTCGTCCGAGGAAAACGGCACCGTCGCCAAGGTGGGGGAATACATGCGTGCCGGCGATGATGATCCCAATGTGCGGGTGATCGTGCTGACCGGCGTCGGACGCGGTTTTTGTTCCGGTGCCGACATGCGGCGCGACACGCCGGCGGAGTTGAAGGGTGAAAATTTCGTCGGCAATCGCAATATTCCCGAAGGCGGCGATGCCGCGCGGGAGCGTTTTTTTCACGGCTTCACCAAATTGCACCGCGATATCTCGCTGATACGCAAACCCACCATCGCCATGATCAACGGCGCGGCAGTCGGCGCGGGGATGGATATGGCGCTGCATTGCGATATCCGCATCGGCTGCGAGAACACGCGTTTCGTTGGCTACCAGCAGTTGGGGCAGATCATGGAAAACGGCGGCTCTTACTATTTGCCCAAGATGGTGGGGTTGGGCCGCGCGCTGGAATTCGCCTATGTCGGACAACTCGATGCAAAACGCGCGCACGAATGGGGCTTGTTGAATCACCTGGTGGCCGCCGATCAACTCGAAGCCACGACCCGCGACCTGTGCCATCGCATCATACAAAATCCGCCGCTCACGCAGTGGATCGGCAAACGCATCATGCGCGCCGCGCTCGATAGCTCGATGGAGACGACGATGGTGCTGACCTCCAACGCGGGCGGCATCCTCAACAGCTCCGATGATGCACACGAAGCGCGCCGCGCGTTCCTGGAAAAACGCCGTCCTGTGTTTAAGGGGCGATGAATGACTTCGCTGCCGTCGCAACCCTCCAACCCCACCGGCCCGCTGGCCGGCATGCGCATCCTCGATCTGACCAGCGTGCTGCTCGGCCCTTACGCCACCAAAATCCTCGGTGACCTCGGCGCGGACGTGATCAAAATCGAGCCGGTGGAGGGCGAAGGGCGGCGCGACTCCGGCCCTCAGCGCAACAGGAAAATGGCGCAAACCTTCATGGTGCTGAATCGCGCCAAGCGCGCTATTGCGATCAACCTCAAGGATCCCGCCGGGCGTGATGCCTTCCTGCGGCTGGCCGCGACGGCCGACGCGATGGTGCACAACGCGCGCGTGCAGGCGATGGTGCGCCTCGGCCTCGATTACGAGGGCGTGCGCAAGGTGAAGCCCGACATCGCCTACTGCTACGCGGTCGGTTTTGGCAGCAAGGGCCGTTACGCCGGACGCCCGGCGTACGACGATATTATTCAAGGCCTCACCGGCATGCCATCGCTGCTCTCCGAGGCCGCCAGCAAGCCGGTGTTTGTGCCAATCAACATGGCCGACCGCGTGTGTGGCGTTCATTTGGCCAACGCCACGTTGGCGGCGTTGCTGCATCGTGAGCGCACCGGGCAGGGCCAGGAAGTCGAAGTGCCGATGTTTGAAACGATGGCGGAGATGGTGCTGTCCGAGCACCTGTGGGACAACTATTTTGTGCCGCCCACCCAAACCAAAAACCGCAATCGCATGTTCGACCGCCGCCCGTATAAAACCCGCGACGGCTACATCTGCGTGATGGCCGGTGGCGACAAAATGTTTACCACTTTTTGCGATGTCACTGGCAGGCCCGAATTGAAGACCGATCCGCGTTTTGCCGAACGCACGCGGCGATCCGCCAACCAGAAAGAACTCTACGATGAAATGGAAGCCGCGCTCGCGCCGCGCACCAGCGCGGAGTGGCTGACGCTGCTCACGCAAGCGGATATTCCCGCAGCGCCGGTGCACACCATGGAAAGTCTGCTCGCTGATCCGCATCTGAACGACGTGGATTTTTTTCAGGTCGAGGAGCACCCGACCGAAGGCAAGCTGCGTGCCATGCGTACCGCGATGCGGTTTTCCGCGTCACCGGCGATGAACCGTCGCCCGACGCCGCACATCGGCGAACACACGGTGGAGGTGCTGCGCGAAGCCGGCCTGTCCTCGGCGGAAATCGACAAGCTGCTTGCCGATGGCGTGGTGCGCGCGGGTTCCACTATGCAATAAGCCTGCCGCGTGCTTCATTTACCGCACGCGCCTGCGTGATATAGTTTGCGCTCTTCCCCATATCCCTTGAGAGGTGCGTCATGCTATATGAACTGCGTCGTTACGATGTGGCCCCCGGTAAATTGCCGGCACTGCTCGACCGTTTTGGCAGTTTTACCGTGCATAAGTGGAAGCAACACGGCTTTCGCCTGATCGGTTTCTGGACGCCGATGCTCGGCGAAAAAAGCAACCAGCTTGTGTATATCTGGGGCTGGGAAAGCTACGAAGAGCGCGTGCAGAAAAATGCCGTGTGGCGTGCCGACCCCGAGCGCATCAAGAAGTGGGCCGAGACCGAAAAGGATGGCCCGCTGGTGAACCGCGTTTACAACCAGTGGATGGAGCCGACCGCGTACTCCCAGCTCGATAAAGGCGAGGCCTACGGCCCGGACGCCTCCACGCGCGACCCGTATTTCTTTGAGCTGCGGGAATACCAGGCCATGCCGCAAAAGATCACCAACATCACCGATCGCTTCGGCGGCTTCACCGTCGGTGCGTTCAAAAAGCACGGCTTCCGGCAAGTGGGCTACTGGCAGAACCGCCTCGGCGGCAACGACCATCAGCTGATTTACATGCTGGCGTGGGAAAGCATGAACGAGCGCGTGGCCAAGTTCGACGTTTTCGGCAAAGACCCGGACCGCGCCCGAGTGTTTGGCGAGAGCGAGAAAAACGGCCCCATCGTGCAGCAGGTCACCACCACCATACTGCGGCCCACCGCGTTTTCGCCGATGAAGTGATGCGCGGTGACGCGTAGCACGCTCAACCCAAACACCAGGGATCGCCCATGAACTCCCCCGACAATGCCGTTTTGACCCAAGCCGCCGCTAGCCGCGATAACAAAGATGCAGAGGCGGTCAGCCAGTGGCTGGCCTCGTTTGATGCGGCACTGCGCGATGGCAGTGCAAAAGCCATCGCGGCGTTGTTTTCGGCGGATAGCCACTGGCGCGATCTGCTGGCGTTTACCTGGGATCTCACGCCGCATATCGGTGTGGATATCATCTCAACGGCGTTGAGCACGCTGCAGGCTAAAACGCAGGCACGCGGTTTTGTGATCGCGGCGAGCCGCACGCCGCCGCGCCGTTTGCGTCGGCATACGGTTGAGGTCATCGAAGCGATTTTTGAATTCGAGACGGCGGTCGGGCGTGGGAATGGTGTCGTGCGGTTGCGGGCAGACAATCCTAAACAAGCCTGGGTGTTGCTGACGACACTGGAGGTGTTGAAGGGGTTCGAGGAAAAAACCGGGCATCTGCAACCGAAGGGCGAGCCGTATTCCCGCGACTTCGGCGGCGACAACTGGCTGGATCAACGCACCAAGGCGCAGTCGTACGAGGCGCGTGATCCCACTGTGCTGGTGATCGGTGGCGGGCAGGCGGGGTTGTCGATCGCAGCGCGGTTGGGGCAACTGGATATCGATACGCTGGTGGTCGATAAGCACGAACGCGTGGGCGACAATTGGCGCAAGCGTTATCACTCGCTGGCGCTGCATAACCAGATTCAGGTGAATCACCTGCCGTATATGCCGTTTCCGCCGACGTGGCCGAAGTACGTGCCCAAAGATATGCTGGCAAGCTGGTTTGAAGCCTACGCCTTTGCGATGCAATTGAATTTTTGGAGCGGCACGGAATTCATCCGTGGCAGTTACGATCAGTTCGCCGGACGCTGGACAGCCGTAGTGCGCCGCGCGGATGGCTCGGAGCGCACGCTGCATCCGCGCCACATCATTTTCGCCAACGGCGTCAGCGGCATACCGCGCATTCCTTCGCTGCCGGGGCTGGACGATTTTGCCGGCGAGGTGATTCACTCGCACAGTTTCACCACCGGTGCGCGCTGGCGCGGCAAGAAGGCCCTGGTGCTGGGCACCGGTAACAGCGCGCACGACGTGGTACAGGATCTGCATAGCCACGGCGTCGCTACCACCATCATTCAACGCGGTTCAACCACCGTGGTCAGCGTTGATCCCAGCGCCAAGCTCAACTACGCGTTGTACGACGAAGGCCGCTCACTCGAAGACACCGACCTCATCGCAACCGCGTCGACCTATCCGCTGGTGGTGAAAGGTTATCAGCTTGCCGTTGAGCGCATGGTTGAACTCGACAAGGACATGATCGCGGCGTTGCAGGCGAAGGGTTTCAAATACGATCTGGGCGAAGATAAAACCGGTCACCAGATGAAATACCGGCGGCGCGGCGGCGGCTATTACCTGGATGTCGGTTGTTCGGGATTGATCATCAAAGGCGAAGTCGGTCTGCTGCAATTCGACCGCATCGAACGCTTTGTGGCGCAAGGCGCGCGACTCAAGGACGGCACCACACAACAGGCAGACCTGCTGGTGCTGGGCACCGGCTATCACACCCAGCGCGAACTGGTGCGGCGTCTGCTCGGTGACGCTGTCGCGGAGAAGGTCGGCGACATCTGGGGCTTTGGCGCGGATGGCGAAATGGCGAATATGTGGAAGCCCACGCCGCAGGACGGCCTGTGGTTCATGGCTGGCAGCTTTGCGCAATGCCGCATTTACTCCAAGTACCTCGCGTTGCGGATCAAGGCGCTCGAAGCAGGGTTGCTCCAGTGAAAGAAAACAGCATACGCCGCGCGGTGCGTGAAGGCCGCGCGGCGCTCGGCACCGGCATCAAGGAATTCGCCACGCGCGGCATGCCGTGGATCGTGGAGTCGTCCGGCTTTGATTACGCCATGATCGATATGGAACACGGCGCGTTTGATCTGGAAAGCATCGCCAATCTCGCCGGGTGGTTCGAAGCCACCAACGTGTCGCCTATTGTGCGTATTCACAAAGCCTTCATCAATCTGATTCCCGTGATCCTCGATCAGGGCATCAAGGGCATACAGATTTCCGAGGTCGAAACGGTCGAAGAAGCGCGCGCGATTGTGCAGTTGGCCAAATATCCGCCCATCGGTAACCGCGGCATTTCGCAAATGGGTTCACACACTAATTACAAGGGCTACGGCGCAAACTTTCACACCGACTACAGCCCGTGGGCCAACGCCAACACCATCATCTGCCCGTCGATAGAATCACTGGAAGGGCTGGAGAACGTCGAGAAAATCGCCGCCGTCGACGGCATCGATATGATCGCCTATGGCCACTCTGATTTGAGCGCGCGGTTGGGCATACATCTGCAACTCGACAATCCGAAGTTTCAGGCCGTGGTGCGGCGTATAGCCGATGCCTGTAACACGCACGGCAAACTCGCGCGCGGCTCGGCCGAGACTGAGCAACAGATCGAGCAGTATTACCAGTGGGGTTGCAAGGTGCTGAACTTGCCGGGCACGGACTTGAGCACGTACCACGATGGGCTCAAGGCGCGGGCTGCGCGGGCGCATGGGCGATTGAAAGCTATTGGTGTGCGTGTGCCTTGACGCAGAAAAAATATCAATAAAAACAAGTACTTACGATATAACCCTTCAGGCTTTCTTCTGCAGAAACGCCGCCAGCGCGCCAGTCTCTTCGTGCTTGCCTACATGGTCAGCCGCAATGCGCGTGTAGAACGCCGAGATCGCCTCATACATCTGCCGCGCTTGTGGGTCTTCGCCCACGAAGTCAGCGATCTCCAGCATCTCGCCGTCAAACCGGTACGCCTTGTCGAACATATCCGGCACCGCGCG
The DNA here is from genome assembly GCA_945865805.1 of Bordetella parapertussis. Taxonomy (GTDB): domain Bacteria; phylum Pseudomonadota; class Gammaproteobacteria; order Burkholderiales; family SG8-41; genus UBA5216. The sequence continues at coordinate 8,836 of CAMBGJ010000021.1, read as the reverse complement.
TTGAAACTGCGTGATGAGTGCGGCGTGGCTGTGATCCAGCTCGTTGCGGGCCAGCTCGGCAACGCCCGCGCGCGTGGCAGCCAGCATCATCATCGAGCCCAGCGCGGTCATGCCCTTGGTGATGCCGGCGTACGACATCTTCAACGCTGAGGCGGCACCTATCGGGCCCTCGATTACGTTGACCTTGATGCCGAAATCGTTCAACACGCCGAACTTGCCTGCGTCGGGGCCGGCGGCATGCAGCGTGGGGCTGTGGCCCGCGCGCGGCGGCAGACCGGTGATGCCGACATCCACGAACGGCGCGCCGCTGTTGAGGATGGTGTCGCCGATAACCACCTTGCGTTTCGGACTGACCGCGTTGCAGTCAACGTAGACGGGTTTTTTGTCGGCGGTAGCGATGATAGCCGCCATTTTTTCGGCCAGCGCCAACGCGTCGCTAGGCGGACAAATCGACAAAAAGAAATCCGCCTGCGCGCATTCCGCATCGGACACCGCTACCATGCCGGCTGCCTTGGCCCGCTGCGCGCTGGCGTCAGTGCGCCCGGCCAGCGAGGTCACGACACGCAGCCCGCGCTCCACGAGGCGCGCGCCTACGCCCGCGCCCATGGCGCCTTGAGCGACGATGGCAATGGTGGGGTTCATGGTGTTATTCCTGTTGTTGTGGGGCGTTCATTATAGCGTTGCACCCGAACGTTTCTGGCGTGTCTACGTCGTTAGCACCATCGTGGCATCGCTAAGACACACCAGCTCGCCGCGTTGATTGTGCCCACGCACACGGCAATCGACGAATTTTTTCCCCGCCTCGATGCGCTTGCCGGTGACCTCGCCGGTAAACGTGACCGTATCGCCCGAACGAAACGGCGTGATCGCGCGCATCAGCAGCCGCCCGCCATCGTAGAAGGCACGCAGCGGAAACGATTGCAGCAGCATCTGATCCACATACGACAACGTCGCCGGGCCGGAATTGACCATGCCGCCGAAAATATTCTGTTTGGCGAATTCTTCGTCGGTGTGAATATTGCTGGGGCGATGTTTACCAGCCAGCCGTAAATCGTTTTTGCGCAGCATGACCTCCACGCTTTCGGTCAACGACAACGGCGTCAACGCATCGCCGATGGTGGCCGTATCGAACGTCAGAACGCGTGGTGGCGCGGGCGTTGTAGCGCGCGTTTCAACAGGCGCCGTCACGGGCTTGGTCATCGGCGTTTCGGCAGGCACGCTTTGCTGGCCCTTGGCATACGAGAAAATGCAGGTGTAGTCGTAGCGTGCCACCGCTTCGCCGCGCTGGTTGCTCGCCTCGATGCGAAAGGTGACAAAGCGGCTGCCGCGCCGCTCGTATTTTTCAAACACGTGGCGCGTGCCGGTGAGTGTGTCGCCGGCCAGCACTGGCTTGAACCAGCACACTTCGCACTTGGCGAACGGCGTCTGGCGGCGTGCGGTGGTGGAGTCTTCCAGCGCGACAAAACCCTGATGTTCGGCGATCTCGGGCCGCATCAGCGGCGCATAGGTGAGGATCATCGTCGGCATCGCGGCCAACTTGCCGCCGTATTCCGCGTTCGTGGCAGACACATGAAAGCGCGGATCGGGGTTCTGCGCCACCTGTGCGTAGGCGGCGATGTGCTCGGCGCTCAGTTGAACGACGGTGGGCGAGCCGTCCTGGCCGGGCTGTACGGCGTCGTAGTCCCAAAGTTTTTCTTGCGCTGCGGTTGGCATGGTTTCTCCCAGTGGTCTAGCGTAAAAACGCGGTCAGCGTCGCATTGAAAGCCTCGGGCGCTTCATAAGCCGCCCAGTGCCCCGCTTGCGGAATCACGTGCGGCGTTATCCCCGGCAGCAGCACACGTAGCGCGGCGATGCGGTCTTCCAGCGTGTAATAGGCAATCTGGTCGCGCTCACCCCAGATTGCGTTCACACGGATGCGCAGTTGCGGCAGTGACACCGCCAGCGGGCGCAGCGTGATCAGCGCGGGCGTGTCAAGCCGCGAATGGCGTGCGTTCCAATCCTGTATCGCCAGGGCGAGAGCATCGATGCGTGACTTGTCCGCGATCATGCTGCGGCCGAGGTTGGTGCGATGGGCTTCGACCAGCGCGTCGCCTTCCTTGCCGCGTATACGTTCCAGCGTGATTGGCGTGGTGGGTTTTACCAGCCCACCCGCGCCCAGCATCGTCAGCGAGCGCACGCGCGTGCCGTGCAGCAGCGAGAGATGCCCACCGACCGACGCGCCGAATGAAAACCCCACCAGATCATAGGTGGCTTGCGGGCCGAGCTGTGCATCGATGCCCGCCGCGACGATGGCGGCAATCGCGGCCATGTCCGAGCCCGCAGGCGGATTGGCGGCTTCACCCAGGCCCGGCAGATCGGGTGCCAGCACGCGGCGCGTGGCGCTGAACACCGGCACGTTACGCACCCAGTGCCGCCACGAACCCGCGCCGCCGTGCAGCATCACCAGCGGCGCGCCATTCCCCCAACTGCGCCATACCATGCTGCCGTCGCCACACGGCGATTCGCTGCGGCGGGCGCTGGCGTCCAGTTCACGTACGGCTGTGTCGGGTGCGGTGTTCTCGGGGTTGGGGTTCGACATGCTTGTTGTTGCTCCTGTTGAAGTATTTCATTGATTCATCGGTGTATCCAGCTTCGGTCACAGCGATGGGCATTCTGTACAGCCGACACAAAAGCCTGTCAAGCGGGCAGGCTGCCAGTATATAGTTGTAACTCTCGCGGTAAGTTTCTAACCACGCAGACAGGATGTTGATTGGAAAAAAATTGGCTCTGGCGACAGGCGACTTAGGGGCTATCGATGAGTGAACTGCAGGCCAACCCAGGCACGGGCGTGCTGATCGTGTGGACGGATATTCCGCGCGAGATCGAAACCGAGTTCAACGCCTGGTATGACCACGAGCATCTGCCAGATCGCATCCTGCGCATGCCGGGTTTTTTGCGCGGGCGGCGTTATCAATCCGTGTCCGCCACGGCGGGCGCGCCCAAGTATTTGACCTACTACAATCTGCAAGACACCGCGTTCATGATGTCGCCGGCGCACACCACGCTGCGTCGCGAGCGGCCTGCACGAGACCGTTTATTCGTGCCGAAATTTCTCAATACAATCAAAGGGATATGTGATGTGGTGGGGCGGGCAGGCACGTCCGGCGCGGAGCATCTGCTATTGTTGCCGGTGACAGCACTGGCCGACAGCGAAGCACGCCTCGCGCAATGCCTGTGCAGCGCAGTGTTGCCTGCGATTGCCGCGGATGGCAGTGCTGCAGCGACTTACGCCTACCGTAACGCCGAGGTGACGCAGGCTTCATCCGCCAAGGATGATCGCAAAGGCGACCGCTATGTTGACGCGCTGATCGTGGTTGAAGCCGATAGCGAAGCGGGGATAGCTGCCGCGCTTGAGCGGATCGACATGCGGCAACTGGCGCGAGCGGGCGGTGCGCCGCAGTATGTGAACGAACCCTGTGTGTTGCGTTTGCGTTGTGACTTGCACGCGCCAACGGGTGGAATACGGGCTTGACGAGCTTCGCGCGCGGGCGGCATGATGCCGCGCGCCCTCTGGTTGTTCTCTGGTTGTTAAATCACGATCCCGATCATGACTAAAAAATCGCCGCCAGCACAAACACCACGGCCGCGCCGAGGCCCGCTCGACGGCGTGCGCGTGCTCGATTTGTCACGCGTGCTGGCGGGGCCGTTTTGTTCGCTGATATTGGCCGATCTTGGCGCGGAGGTGATCAAGGTTGAGGAACTCGGTAGCGGTGATCAAACCCGCACCATCCCGCCGTTTGTCGGCGGCGAGAGCCATTATTTTCTGTCGATCAATCGCAACAAAAGCAGCGTGGCGCTCGATGCACGCACCGAAGCCGGGCGCGATATTTTGCTGAAATTGGCGCTGCAATGCGACGTGGTGCTGGAAAACTTCCGCCCCGGCGTAATGGAGCGGCTGGGGCTGGGTTACGACACGCTGCGTGCGTTAAAGCCCGAAATCATTGTGTGTTCGATCAGCGGCTTTGGCGCAAAAGGTTCGATGAGCGGCAAGCCCTCGTTCGATCTGGTGACGCAGGCGTTAAGCGGCGTGATGAGCATCAATGGGTACCCCGACGGCACGCCGACCAAATTGGGTTTGCCGCTGGGTGACGTCGGCGGCGGCTTGTGGGCGGCGCTGGGCGTGATGGCGGCGCTGAACGAGAAACACGCCACCGGCGAAGGCTCGCACGTGGATTTGAGTTTGCTCGAAGGCTTGATGGGCCTGCTCGGTTACCTGGCGGAAATTTATCTCGTCACCGGCGAAAGCCCCGGACGTATGGGCAACAACCACCACAACATCGTGCCCTATGGCCTGATGCCGGTGAAGGACGGCCACATCGTGCTGGCGCTGCACGTGGGCGAATTCTGGCGCAAATTCTGCCGCGCGATCGGGCGCGACGACATGATCATGGACGCGCGTTTTCGCACGGTAAAAGATCGCCACACCAACCGTGTTGAACTCGAACGGCAGATCACGGCGATCATGCTCGGCAAAACCGTCGCCGAGTGGCAGCAAGTACTCGACGCCGCCGACGTGCCGCACGGCCCGGTGAATAACATGGCGCAGGCGCTGAACCAGCCGATAGTGCGCGAGCGCGGCTTTGTGAAAGAAGTGCAGCACCCGACGGCGGGCACCGTCAAAGTAGTCGGCAACCCGCTGCGTTTTGAAGGCAAATACGAGGCGGGCCGGTATGAAGCGCCGCCGTTGCTGGGCGAACACACGCGTGAGGTGCTGGGCGGTTTGATTGGGTTGGATGAGGCTGAGATTGAGCGGTTGATTCGTGAGAAAGTTATTGCGGTTAACCAATAGCGCATCACCAGCAATGCGTAATATATTCATTCCCTCCTCCTTCAAGAGGAGGGTTAGGGTGGGGATGGGGGCTAAGCAACGACCCCACCCCCATCCCAGCCTTCCCCCTGAAGGGGAAGGGGTGTTCGTGGTAAGGAATCAGTTGATTTTTAGCGCACTACAACTACAGAGCTCCCCCATGCCAACAACCCACGGCACTGCCACCGAAGAAGAACTCGCCCGCATCCGCGCCAAGATCGGGCAGATCGTCACCATCAACGAACCGCCGTATCTCACCGAAGTCACGCGCGATGCGGTGCGGCAGTGGGCGCAGGCCACCGGCGACCGCAATGGCCTCTATACAGACGAGCCGTACGCGCGCGTCTCGCGCCACCAAAGTCTGCTCGCGCCGCCGTGCCAGTTGTATGCCTACAGCCGAATTTCGATAGGCTATCGCGGCGGGCTGCCGGGCGTGCATTCGTTTTTTGCCGGTTCGCACTGGCGCTGGCACGAGCCGATCAAGGTGGGCGAGCGCATTACACCTGAAATCACCTTCACGGGGCTGGACGAGCTGCCCAGTCGTTTTGCCGGGCGCATGTTCAAGCAAATTTCGTTGATCCGTTATTTGAACGGCGACGGGCGCGAGCTGGCGCAGGCGGATTCCTGGGGCATGCGCGTCGAGCGCGTGGCGGCCAAGGAAAAAGGCAAATACAAAAAGCTGGAGCTCGCCGAGCCTTACACCCAAGAACGCATCGCGGAAATCGCCAAGCTCTATGCGGAAGAAAAATGCCGTGGCCGCGACACGCCGTGCTTTGATGATGTGAAAGTGGGCGACGCGATTCCATCGATCATCCGCGGGCCATACACCGCAACCATTGCCGTGGCGTTCGAACAGGCGTGGGGCGGCCTCTACATCAAGGCGCACGGCTACTGGTTTGATTATCTGCGGCGGCATCCGGCGGCCGGCATTCCGAACAGCTACAACATCCCCGAGCCGCCCGAGGCCGTGCATTGGGATTCCGTGCTGGCGCGCTCCGTAGGCGTGCCCGAAGCCTACGACTACGGCCCCGAGCGCGTGGCGTGGGTGGCAACCATGCTCACCAACTGGATCGGTGACGGCGGCTTTTTGAAAGAGCTGTATTGCGAAGTGCGGCGCTTTAACATGATCGGCGACTTGACCACCTGCAAGGGCACGGTGGTCGCCACGGACATCCTCGATGCGCAAACCGGCAGCGTGCGGCTCAAGGTGGAAGCGGTCGATCAGCGCGGCGATACCACGGCGTTTGGCTGGGCGGTGGTGCGGTTGCCGAGGCGAGTGGTGTGAGTGTTCCTGCAGAATAGCGTGGACGCGCCGCCCTACCACTCCGTCATTCCAGCGCAAGCTGGAATCCAGTGTGTAAAACCATGCAAAGCATCAAGTCAGGCCCTTCGGGCGAAGTTACTCCCTGGATTCCAGCCTGCGCTGGAATGACGGGTAGGGTTTTGAGCGTGCCGTGGCGCGTAGTTGGTATGGCGACATGGTTATGCGTAACTATCTATTTTTAAAGGGAAAATAATCATGGCAAAACGCAAATCCATCCGCACCGACATTGGCTGGAGCAACGCCACCAGCATCACCGTCAAGGGCTTCGATTTGTGCAAGGATATCCTCGGCAAATTAAGCCTCGGCGACATGGCGTTTCTCGAACTCACCGACCGTCTGCCCAATCCGCAGGAGTCCGCCGTGTTCAACGCGATTGCCGTGACGCTGGTGGAACACGGCATCACTCCCAGTTCGCTGGCCGCGCGCATGACGTATTCAGGCGCGCCCGAGGCGATGCAGGCAGCGGTGGGCGCGGGCCTCGCGGGCCTGGGCAGCGTGTATGTGGGCAGCATGGAAACAGCCGCACGCGTGTTGCAGGAAGCGATACCCGATCCCACGGTGGCCATCGACATCGACGCGGCGGCGATCAAAATAGTCGATCAGTTTCTCGCCGCAAAACAAATTATTCCCGGCATCGGCCACCCCTATCACAAGCCGGTCGATCCGCGCGCGCCACGCCTGTTTGAAATCGCCGCGCAAAACGGCTACAACGGCCCCTACATCAAACTCATGCAGGCCATCTCACGCGAGGCCGAAAAACGCTCCGGCAAGCTGCTGCCGGTCAACGCCACCGGTGCCATCGGTGCCATCGCCAGCGAACTCAAACTGGAATGGCGCTTCGTGCGCGGCATCGGCGTATTTGCGCGGGCGATCGGGCTGGTGGGGCATTTGCGTGAGGAAGCGAAGAATCCGATGGCTTGGGAAGCCAAGATGCGCATCGACGAAGAGGCTACGGCGCATTTTCGCCGGTGAGGCATATATTACTAAGTAATGCAAATGTGTCTTGATAACGCGAAGAATCAGGGAAAGAAGTCGCCTTTCACACAGGACATATTTGGGTTTCTCCTTAATATGAGGTAGCGGCGGTGACCGCCGTCCCCGAACCCGAAACCTATGCCATGATGCTGGCGGGTTTGGGGCAGCTGGGTTTTGCGGCTGCGGCGGGGTTTGTCATTTGGGGTATCCTAACTCGGCATCCTCACCGGGGGACTCTGTGCTACGTCAGCGATTCAATATAAGCAATCGCCCGCCGGTACCGCGCAATACGCTCATGATCTTTCGCCGTGGGTTGGCTGCTGCGTGACAGGTCGCTGTTGTCGTGCAAATCCGAAAACTTGACGCGGCGGCCGATGGGGTTTTGTGCGGCGCGCTTGACGAAATCTTCGTACGATTCGCCGTCAACTTTGCTTACCGACTTTAGGGCTTCGACGATTTCTGGCGAGAAGCCTTCGCCCAGCAGGCGCTCGAAGCTCCAGCCTTCGCAATCCTCAACTACGTCGTGCAGCACGGCGGTGATGCGTTCAGCTTCGGTGGTGAGCCGTAGCATCACGCGCAACGGGTGCAGGATGTAAGGCGTGCCGGCTTTATCGGTTTGGCCGGCATGGGCGGTGGCGGCGATGGCGATGGCGTGTTCGAGGGTGCTCATGACGGGGCTCCGGGCGCTACATTTATGTAACTATTTGTTTTTAAACGGTTATTTTTTCTTTCGCTGCTGTGCTCACCGGTGCCAGCACGGCGCGGATGTAATCCGGCAACGGGTGTGATTTGCCGCTGGCGCGATCCACCCATACCATCACGGCGGTGCCGTCGCCGTATTTGATCGAGTGGTCCGCCGCTGACAGCAGATCGTAATAGGTGGTATAGCTGGTGCGGCCCGGCGGCCCGGCGTAGAGGTTGACCAGCACGGTTTCGGGATAGGGGATGGGGCGCTGGTAATTGCAGGTGGCCTTGGCCACCACGCAGCCCTGGCCGTTGCGCTCGCCGCGCGTGCGCACCGATTCCAGCCACGCCAGCCGCGCCGATTCGAAATAGGTGAAAAAACGCACATTGTTGACGTGGGCGTTGACGTCCATGTCGGCCCAGCGCACGGGCATGGTGAGTTGGTAGGCGAGGATTTTTGCTTCGGTCATGATGCGTGTTGAAATAGTTGAGAGGATTTGCAGTTATGATAACCCGTGTGGACAAGCATTTCTCACCGTTGACGTTGTTTGCGCTGTTTGCGCTGCTGCCGGTCGCGCAGGCGCAGGCGCAATCCTATCCCGCGAAGGCGTTGCGCATCGTCGTCGCCTACGCGCCCGGCGGCAGCAATGACATCAGCGCGCGCGCGGTGGGGCAAAAATTGACGGAGCTGTGGGGCGTGCCGGTGATCATTGACAACCGGCCAGGCGGCGGCACGGTGATCGGCACGGAGCTGGTGGCGAAGTCGCCGCCGGATGGCTACACGCTGTTGCTCACGCCGCCGTCGTTTACCACCAACCCCACGTATCTGCCGAAGCTGCCGTATGACACGTTGCGTGATTTTGCGCCGGTGACGTTGCTGAATATCAATCCGCAGGTGCTGGTGGTGAACCCCTCGGTGCCCGCGCGCACGGTGAAGGAACTCACCGCGTTGGCACGCGCACGGCCCGGCGGCATGAATTGCAGTTCGTCGGGTAGCGGCGGGGCGA
>CAMBGJ010000020.1 GCA_945865805.1 Bordetella parapertussis | reverse complement strand
GAAACGCTGGAGTTTCATTACAGCAAGCATCATCAGACGTACATCACCAACCTGAACGGCCTGATCAAGGACACCGAATTTGAAAACATGAGCCTCGAAGACATCGTGAAAAAGTCTTCCGGCGGCATGTTCAACAACGCCGCGCAGGTGTGGAACCACACCTTCTACTGGATGGGCCTCTCACCCAAAGGTGGCGGCGCGCCTACCGGCGCGCTGGCAGCTGCGATCGACAAAAAATGGGGATCGTTCGCCAAGTTCAAGGAAGAATTCGCCAAAGTAGCGATCGGCACCTTCGGCTCAGGCTGGGGCTGGCTGGTGAAAAAAGCGGACGGCTCGCTCGATCTGGCGTCCACCACCGGCGCCGGTACGCCGCTGACAGGCGCTGACAAAGCGTTGCTCACCTGCGACGTGTGGGAACACGCTTATTACATCGACTACCGCAATCTGCGGCCGAAGTATGTCGAGTCGTTCTGGAATCTGGTGAACTGGGATTTCGTGGCGAAGAACTTCGCCTGATGGTGAAAAAAGCCCGGTTTTGCCGGGCTTTTTTGTGAACCTTAAACGGTAAACCGTGAACAGTAACCCACCGCAGTGGGAGTTTACTGTTCACGGTTCACGAATCACTGTTTACTTCGGCTGGGGCGCCTTCTCCAGCCCCTCGATTTTCGCCCCGGCCTTGATGCCGCGTTTGGCGAACCAGCCGACATTCATTTCCAGCGCGTAGCGTACCGGCTTGGTTGCCCCATGGGTATCCAGCGTGTGCGGCTTCATGTCTTCGATGTTGGTGATCACGCCATCGCTGTCGATGAACGCCACCGACAGCGGAATAAAAGTATTTTTCATCCACATCGCGTGATTGGCCACGTTGGCGAACACGAACAGCATGCCTTTGTGTTCCGGCATCATGCGCCGGTTCATCAGGCCCTGCATGCGTTCGGGGTCGTTGGCGGCGACTTCGGCGCTGAGTTTATTGCCGGCGATGCTCAAGGTGATTTCAGGCATTTGCGCGCGTGCGTTAAAGGTGGCGAGGGTCGTGGCGGCGGCAAGCGCCGTCAGCAACAGCAGGCAGTGTTGGCGTAGAGGTTTTTTCATGGTTCACACAGAACGCGCCGTCAGCGGGCGGCGTTGACCGCACACCGATCGGCAATACGCACCAACACAGCGCCAGCGTATGTTGCTGCGCACCAAAAATAATCATGCCATAAATATAAATTTACATAAGTAATTGTTTTTGTTGGGATAAATTGCCATGGCACGGCAATTGCCATTACTGCGTCATGCAAGAAACCCCATCCACTTGTGCGTATTGCGGCGTCGGCTGTGGCGTGCTGATCGCCAGCGACGACGAACGCATCACTGGCGTGCGTGGCGATCCGGCGCATCCGGCGAATTTCGGGCGGCTGTGCAGCAAGGGTTCGACGCTGCACCTGACCACCGGCTTGGCGGGCCGCGCGCTCTACCCCGAGTTGCGCACGCATCGCGACGCCCCGCGCGTGCGCTGCGATTGGGCCGCCGCGCTGGATTTCGCCGCTGAAAAATTCGCCGCCATCATTCGCACGCATGGCCCGGACAGCGTGGCGTTTTACATCTCCGGGCAGTTATTGACCGAAGACTATTATGTGTTCAACAAACTCGCCAAGGGCCTGATCGGCACCAACAACGTCGATACCAACTCGCGGCTGTGCATGTCGTCCGCCGTCGCGGGTTACAAGGTCACACTCGGCGCCGACGCACCGCCAGCGTGTTACGACGACATCGATCATGCCACGTGTTTGTTCATCGCGGGCTCGAACACCGCGTATGCGCATCCCGTACTCTATCGACGCATCGAAGCAGCGCGCGCGAAAAATCCCGCACTGAAAACCGTCGTGGTGGACCCGCGCCGCACCGATACCGCGCGCGAGGCCGATTTGCATCTGGCGATTTTGCCGGGCTGCGATATTGCGCTCTATAACAGCATGCTGCACGTGATGCTGTGGGAAGGATGGGCCGATCAACAGTACATCGCCGCGCACACCGAGGGCTTCGACGCGCTGAAACATACCGTGATCGATTACACCCCGGCCGTGGCAGCGGAAATCTGCGGCGTGGCGGCGGCGGATATCGTCAAGGCGGCCAAACTGTTTGCGCAATCCACGGCGACGCTGTCGTTGTATTGCCAGGGGCTGAATCAATCGGTGAACGGCACGAACAACAACGCCGCGCTCATCAACCTGCATCTGGCCACGGCGCACATCGGCAAACCCGGCGCGGGGCCGCTGTCGCTCACCGGCCAGCCCAACACGATGGGCGGGCGCGAGGTCGGCGGCATGGCAAATCTGCTGTCTGCGCACCGCGATTTGAACAATGCCGCGCATCGCGCCGATGTCGCCGCGCTGTGGGGCGTGGCCGACGTCCCTGCGGCACCCGGAAAAACCGCCGTCGAACTGTTCGATGCACTGCATGCGGGTACGATCAAAGCGGTGTGGATCGCCTGCACCAACCCGGCGCAATCCATGCCCGATGTCACGCGCGTGCACGAGGCACTACGCAAAGCAGAGCTGGTGGTGGTGCAGGATGCCTTTGTTTCAATAGAAACAGCCGACTACGCCGACGTGCTGTTACCCGCCGCGGCGTGGCGTGAAAAAGAAGGCACGGTCACCAATTCCGAGCGGCGCATATCGCGCGTGCGCCGCGCCGTGGCAGCACCCGGTGAAGCGCGCGCCGATTGGGAAATCGCGCGCGACTTTGCCTTGTGCCTGGGCGCAAAATTGGGCAACGCGGATGCCCCGCGTTTGTTTGCGTACCCCAACGCCGAGGCGGTATTTAACGAACACCGCGAAACCACGCGTGGGCGCGATCTGGATATCACCGGCTTGAGCTACGCGCTGCTGGAAAGCGGTGGCCCGCAACAATGGCCGTATGCGGAGCGCGCAATCACCGGCAAGGCGCGCCTGTACGAAGACGGCATATTCGCCACGCCGTCAGGCCGTGCACGCTTCGTCAACACACCGCACAAACCCACGGCGGAAAAAACCGACGCGCGTTTTCCACTGCATTTCAATACCGGGCGGCTGCGCGATCAATGGCACGGCATGAGCCGCAGCGGGCGCGTGTCGCGGCTGCACAGTCACGCGGAAGAACCCTTGCTCGGCATGAATGCACGCGATATGGCGCTGCGCGGTATCATCGACGGCGACGTGGTGCGTGTCACCTCCCGGCGCGGCGCGATCAGCGTGCGCGCCGCGGCTGGTGATGACTTGCGCTCTGGTCAGGCCTTTATGCCCATGCATTGGGGCAGCCGCAGTATGAATTCCAGCGGCGCCAATGCGCTGACCGTGCCCGTATTCGACGTGCTCTCGAAGCAACCGGAGCTCAAACACGCGGCGATACAGGTCGAAAAACTCGACCTGCCGTTTCGCGTGGTGGCGTTGCGCCGTTTCGAGGCGGATGGCGTGGATCATAACCACGAGGCGCTGACCTTTATCGACGCGCTGCGCCCGCTGCTGCCGCGCTTTGACTATGCGCATCTGGCACTTGTCGGCCGCGATGCGACGGTGGTGCAGTTGCGCGGCTTTAGCGCCGCGCCGGTCGCTGACGAGATCCTCGATCAAATCGATGCGCTATTCGACATGAACGTCGAGCACACCCTGCGCTACGTCGATGCGCGGCGCCGCGTGGAAAAAAAAGCACGTATCGAAAACGGCCTGGTAAAAAGCGTGTGCCTTGCGGGCGAGACTGCGGCGCAGGAGTGGCTGAAAAACATGATGGTGCAAGGCGCCTCCGCCGATGCGGTGCGGCCGTGGGTGCTGGCGCCGGTGGCGGCAGCGCCGCGTGGCACGCTGAACCGCGGACGCATCGTCTGCACCTGTCATGACGTGTCGGAAGCCGAAATACGTGGCGAGACGGCCCAAGGCGCAACGTTGCCCGCGTTGCAGGCCAAGTTGAAGTGCGGCACGGACTGCGGCTCATGTTTGCCCGCCGTGAAGCAGTTACTGGCGGATCAGGCGTTGAACGCGAGGGCCGTGGCATGAACACGGGAAAAGTGTGGCTGATCGGCGCAGGGCCGGGCGACGTGGAATTGCTGACATTGAAAGCCGTGCGTGCACTGGGCGAAGCCGATGTGGTGCTGATCGATGCATTGGTAAACCGCGAGGTGTTGCAATTCGTGAAAACCAATGCACGCGTGATCGAAGTGGGCAAACGCGGTGGCTGCCGCTCCACGCCGCAGGATTTTATTGAACGCAAGATGGTGCAACTGGCGCACGAAGGTTTGATCGTGGTGCGCGTCAAAGGTGGCGACCCGTATGTCTTCGGGCGCGGCGGTGAAGAGGTTGAAACGCTCACCTGCGCAGGCATCGAGGTGGAAGTGGTAAGCGGCATCACGGCGGGTATCGGCGTGCCGGCGGCGTTGGGTATACCGGTGACGCATCGCACCTATTGCCGTGGCGTCACCTTTGTCACGGGTAGCTTACGGCACCAGCCAGCGCACGACATCCCTGCATCGCGGTGAGTTCTCCATCCTGCGAGACCGAAACGCTGCAGCGTACGCCTCAGCAGGTTTGAGCTACGACACCAAATTCGATCTCACACAGGTGCTAGACCTGTCTTATACGTCCGAGTGGTTTTCCGTTCCACCAGCAGCGCCGCACGGTCAAACACCAAAACTTGGGGTCTTGCATCCATAGCTGGTGCGAGCCGTGGAAGCCGCATTCCGCGTGGCGAAAGCGTAAGCAGTGCTCCTGGCCAAATAGTCTCGCCGCACATCGATCAAAAAGCCTGTGCGATTGAACGCCTGTTTGCTTTTTTTTGGCGGTGATGTGACTCGGGTGCCAATAGCTGGGGTTGATGGTGAGGCCGTCCACCCGAATTACTTGTGGGGAAAGATAGGACTTGGGTTTCTGTGGCGGCCACCACCGGATGGGTCGCTAAGTATTGACTGTGAATAGGTATTCGCTGCACTTGGCATGGAAGTCCGGAAATCGGCCAATCCGGTTATTGGCGTTCTGAGCCACCAACGGCTGCATTGCGCTGGTCAGCTGCCGTCAGCACGAAAGCCGCGTTGAACTACCCCTTGGCGCTTCAGGCTAATTCCGCTGGCGACCCGTTGCCGAAGGTTGTGTCAGTCCGCTAACGGGTAGTCCAAACTAAAATCGGTTAAGAAGATACGGCAGTTGCCCCTATCCTTAGGAAGTTGCCAAGATTGCTGCTGGTCGTGCACGCGTCAAAAGAAAAAACATCCTGTTTCTTGCCGGACACCACTGCAATAGGGGCAGCGAAGTCGGATTGTTTGATCTTTGCGCCACGCTGGTGATATCTGTGTTTTGCAGCCTGAGTACCTCACGCACTTTTCGCATAGTCAGCACGGGCAAATAGGTTTGTATGCTCGCGTTGAGTACGAGCTTCGCGAACTCGCGTTCGTATATTTCGGTTATTTGATTAACCGGTGTGTGCGTGTCGGCGGCCAGGAACTCGATCGCACGGGCATGTGGTGATTGATCTGCATAGGGGCCGTCAGATGGCCCGTCATATGTGCTGTCATAGGAGATGCTTTTGATGGGGGGCCGGCCCTGTGTTGTTAACATTTGCGTTATCGACCTATTCGCTCCCCCGCCCGCGTATTTCAACTATCCTTTGGCGCCACAAGTAAATGTCACCATCCTCTTTTTTGAGCTGAATGGTCAACGCCAGCATTTTACTCGGCGTATCTTGAGCCACTAGCGAATGTAGCGGGGGGCGCATTCTGGCCATCAAGTTTTCAACTTCCTGTGCTGACAACAGTCCTGCTCGTTCGTAGAAAACAGCATTGTCCCCACCGGTCATCGAAATTGCGTCGTTAAGCGGGTTGACGCTTGGCACGGGCACCCCCCAATCGGGCGTGTAGGATGCTTTCGCATCAATGTCAGCTACACCCTCAACGAAGCATTGATCATTGTGTTGTTTTCTTTCCTCAAGGGTTTTCACTCGATCTCCCCACTTATCACTATTGACCATGCGAAAGCATGGGATACGGACCGGTATCTGGAAAACCATTAAATACTTGTTAAGGCCCCAGTTGCCACAACAAAGTGGGCAATTTGACGCCGAATGAAGATAAATTGCACGACTTGAATAATAGGGCCATCATGTACGGTGATAGCTTCACCGCTTGCCTCATGGGTTAACCCGGAGTGCTATGTCTCGCCTTGATTTAGCGGCATAGTCGCTTGGAAAAGCGCCTCTCTATCACGAAGAATTTTTCTGCCGCCTTGGCCATAGGTTTAAGGCAGAAGTTTGGCAAAATTCCCTCTTCCACTGAATTTGCAAACCAATTTAACCTGCGAGCCTATGGCGCCAGGACGATTGCACGTGAAACCGCCAGAAAATGGAAGTCTGGCCTGGCCTTTCCCGAGGCAGGCCATTTGCAGGTGCTGATTGAATGGCTAAACCTGGATACGGTGGGTATTTTTTCGATTCATCCTTCGACGCCTGTTGCTCAGTTCAGGCATCAGCACAGCGCGGTAGAATTGGTACAGGCTGCAAACGCACTGCATAAAGCGGAGCTACTCGCGCAAGCGGCATTGAATGCCATATCGCCGCGAACGGCCATTCTGAATGAAAACGGCACAATCATTCTGGTCAACAATGCCTGGCGTTTCCATGCCGCATCCAATCCCAGTTTGAATTTTTCCAAGTCCTGTTGTGAAGGCATCAACTACCTCCAAATATGCGATAAGGCGCGCGGCCTAGGTGCTGAATTTGCCGTGCAGATGGCCGCCGGCATACGGGCAGTGATTCGTGGCGAGCGAGCTGAGTATGCCCTGAAGTACCCTTGCCACGGCCTGGCTAAAATGCAATGGTTCATAGGCAGAGCCATACGCTTTGCAAGCAAGGGCGATATCTGCACCGCCGTCAGCCATGAAGCCATAACAGAACGCCGATTCGCCGAGGAGAGCCTGCTACCGCAGCAGCGAAGGCTCGCTTAAGGCAGGCTGAAGAAAATTCAGGCTAACGATTTGCACAACCTGAGAATGTAGAACAGCAAGAACGTTACGGAGTTAAACACGAAATGAAAAAGGCGCGAATCCAGGCGTTGCACGAGCATGTGATCCTCGACGCGCTCGAAGAGCAGGTGTTTGATGATATCGCTAAACTCGCATCGTTCATCTGCGAAACGCCCATCGCACTCATGACCCTTTTGGACAGTGACCGTCAGTGGTTCAAGGCGCGAATGGGACTGCAGGCGACGCAGACACCCAGGGAGCATGCATTCTGCGCACATGCCATCCTTCAGCCACAGGAGGTAATGGTGGTGAATGATGCGCGCGTAGACCCGCGTTTCTTGGACAATCCATTGGTCACTGGCGACCCAAGAATCCGTTTTTACGCCGGTGCGCCGCTGGTTACCGCTGATGGTCAAGCGCTGGGAACGCTATGCGTGATCGATAGCGCGCCTCGCGAAATGCCCACGGAAAAGATCGCCGCATTGCGCACCCTGTCGCGACTGGCCACCGCACGCAGGGGTCAGGTCTTTCATTATCGTACGTCAATAAGCCCCCCGCCCGCCGTCGCGGGCGTTGCTGTTTCCGGCCAACCGTCAACCGCCGGCATTTCGGGACTGCAGCTCGATGCGGCTTTAGCCTTAAGCTCCGAGCGGCCTAGCCTACTTTCGCGTCTACTACCGCTTACTCGCACGTTGCTGTCGTTAGCGTCATGCAACGCCAACTACCGCAATGGCCGAATAGCAGCCCCAGAACTTCCGTCAGCTCCCAGCGTAGCGCAGTCGAACCGATGCCCATTCGGTCGCGGCGTTGGCGGCAGGAATAGTCTGGCAGCGGTGCCAGCGGTTTCAAGGGGCTTACGCTAAACCAAGCGCTCGATTAAATCTAACGATGGACGTCAGATCAAGTCACGAGAGATGCGGATCAGGATTTTCCGGTGCTGCCAAACCCACCCACGCCGCGATCCGACGCGCCGAATTCATCCACCACGTTGAATGCGACCTGTGCCACCGGTATTACCACCAGTTGCGCCAGGCGCTCCATCGGGTTGATGACAAACGGCGCGTTGCCGCGATTCCACGTCGAGACAAACAATTGGCCCTGGTAGTCGGAGTCGATCAGGCCGACGAGGTTGCCCAGCACGATGCCGTGTTTGTGGCCGAGGCCCGATCGCGGCAGGATCACTGCTGCGTAGCCGGGGTCATTGATGTGGATGGCGATGCCGGCGGGGATGAGTTCGGTTTGGCCGGGGTTGAGTGTGAGCGGTGCGTTAACGCATGCACGCAGATCGAGACCTGCCGAGCCGGGTGTGGCGTATTGCGGCAGTTGATCGCGCAGGCGCGCGTCAAGAATTTTTACGTCGATTGTTTTCATGCGGCACTTGGTGGACGGTAATGCGTGGGCACGCTACGCTTTGCCCACCCTACTGGTTCTGGCCTTGTAGAGCGTTGCAATACGCGCCACGATGTCCTTGGCAACGGCTTCCTTCGGTGCGCGCATGAGTTTATGTGTGCCGCTGTCGTCGAGCAGCATGACTTCGTTGTCGTCGGCGCCGATGGCATTTTGCGCGAGGTTGGCGACGATCAGGTTGACCTTTTTACGGCGGCGTTTTTCGTCGGCGTAGTTTTCGAGGTTCTGGCTTTCGGCGGCAAAGCCCACGGTAAACGGTGGCTTGGCTTGCCCCGCAACCCAGGCGAGGATGTCGGGGTTGGGCAGCAGCTTTAAAGTGAGCGCGTCCGATTCGGTTTTTTTGATCTTGTGTTCTTGCGGTGTTTCCACGCGGTAATCGGCCACCGCGGCGACGCCGATGAAGATATCCGCTTGGCTTGCGTTGCGTTTGACCGCCTCGAACATATCGGCGGCGCTTTGCACGTGCGTTACCGCGGCACCGGTGGGCAGTGGCTGGCTCGATGGCCCGGAAATTAGCGTGACTTTTGCACCTGCGCCGATGGCCGCGCGCGCGATGGCGTAGCCCATTTTGCCGGAACTGCGATTGGTGATGCCGCGCACAGCGTCGATGGCTTCAAAGGTCGGGCCTGCGGTCATCAACACGTTGACGCCGGACAAGGTTTTGGGCGCAAGGAACGCGGCTATCGCATCGGCGAGCTCTTGTGCTTCGAGCATGCGGCCGTTGCCGGTTTCGCCACAGGCCTGATCGCCGCTGGCGGGGCCGAGGATAGTGATGCCGTCTTTTTCGAGTTGCGCCACATTGCGTTGGGTGGCGGGGTTGTCCCACATCTGGCGGTTCATCGCCGGGGCGACGATCAGCGCGCAGTCGCGTGCGAGGCACAGCGTGGAGAGCAAATCATCGGCTTGGCCGTGCACGAGCTTGGCCATGAAATCGGCGGTGGCCGGCGCGATGACGATGACGGCTTTGTCGCGCGAGAGCTCAATGTGCGCCATGTTGTTGGGGATGCGCGCGTCCCACATGTCGGTGTAAACCGGGTTGCCAGACAGCGCCTGCATCGTCGCGGGGGCAATAAAGCCGCAAGCGGCTTGGGTCATCACCACCTGCACTTCTATGCCGTGCTCACCCAGGCGGCGCACCAGTTCAGCAGCCTTGTAGGCGGCGACCCCGCCGGTAACGCCTAAAACTACTTTTTTGCTTGTAATATCAGTCATATAGCGCTCTTTCGCCAGCGATTCGTGAGTGTAACCGTACAGCCGCCGTAGCGTAAACAGTAAACGGTACGGGTCGCGGCACGTTACCTGTTTTCAACTTCCAGCGAATTCAAATGGCAATCACCGATTGGCCCGCCGACGACCGTCCGCGCGAGAAATTATTGCAAAAAGGCGCGGCAGCGCTGTCCGATGCGGAGCTGGTGGCAATATTCCTGCGCACCGGCGTCACCGGGAAATCCGCTGTTGATCTGGCGCGCGACATGCTCACGCAATTTGGCTCGCTGACGGCATTGTGCGGCACGGATCAAAAAACCTTCTGCAACATACACGGGCTGGGCGTGGCGAAATATGTGCAGCTGCAAGCCGTGCTCGAAATGGCGCAACGCGCGCTGGGCGAAACACTCAAACAAGGCGTGTCGCTGAATTCGCCGACGGCCGTGCGCGACTATCTGCGATTGCGGCTGCAAAACCAGCCGCACGAGGTGTTTAGCGGCGTATTTCTTGATGCGCAAAATCGCGTGCTGGCGGTGGAAGATCTTTTCAGCGGCACGCTGATGCAGACCAGCGTTTACCCGCGCGAGGTGGTTAAGCGCGCGCTGCATCACAACGCGGCAGCGGTGATTTTTGCCCACAATCATCCTTCCGGCGTAGCCGAACCCAGCCACGCCGACGAAATACTGACAGCGAACCTAAAGCGCGCCCTGGCGCTGGTGGACGTGCAGGTGTTGGATCATTTTGTTGTTGGTGCGGGATCAACGATCTCGTTTAATGAGCGGGGATTGCTGTAACTATTTGTTTTTATTGAGTTATTTTTATTCCGGATGGGCTGTTGCTGGATTGCGAAACGCCTAAAAATAAGGCGATTTCCGCCGCTTGGCCCTTGAGCGTAGCCCCGGATTTCGTGTAGAATTCTCCCCCTTTGCTACTGCTTCTACTGGCTTGCCACGCTTGGCGCAGTCAGCAGCCTAAATTCTCAGGTTCGTTTTCAGGTTCGTTCTCAGGTTCGTTTTCAGATTCGAGGTTCACATGTCACGAGTATGTCAGGTCACCGGCAAGAAGCCGATGGTGGGGAACAACGTGTCCCACGCCAACAACAAAACCAAGCGGCGCTTTTTGCCGAATCTGCATAGCCGCCGTTTCTGGGTGGAAAGCGAAAACCGCTGGATACGTTTGCGTGTGTCGCAAGCGGGCCTGCGCACCATTGATAAAAACGGCATCGACGTCGTGCTGGCGGATCTGCGCGGCCGCGGCGTTGCGGTCTAACCCAGGAGATCAACATGGCAAGCAAACGCGACAAAATCAAGCTGGAATCCACGGCGGGCACGGGGCATTTTTACACCACCTCGAAGAACAAGCGCACCATGCCGGAAAAAATGGAGATCAGTAAGTTCGATCCCATCGCGCGCAAGCACGTGGCGTACAAGGAAGCCAAAATCAAGTAGTTGCAGCTACGCTGAGGCGAAAAAAAAGCCCGTCACATGTGACGGGCTTTTTTGTTTTAGCGATCAGCGAGTCGCGCGTGTCACATCAGGCATAACACCGCAGCCGTTTGGAAAAATCCCGCAGCGGCGCGATGCCGCTGTTTTCCGCGCGGTGGCACCAGTCTTCGAGCTTGCTGACCAGTTGCTCTTTGCTGGCGGTGGAGCGCTGCCACACGCCCGCGAGCTCGTCGCGCATGGTGTAGACGGTGGACAGCACATTGCTGTGGCTGATGATCTTGGCACGTTCTTCCAGTTCGTTTTGCGGCAGCGCCGCAGCGTCAATGTTGAGCCAGCGCTTCAGCCGTGCGCCGTCGACGCTGACCGCGCGCGCTTTCAGCGCATTCATTTCGGTGGAACAGGTTTGGCCCAGCGAGCGCGCATAACGCGTCACCACGTCGTAGCGGTGCGTGATCACAGCTTGCAGCGTGTCTACATCGCACTGCGGCTTGGCGGCGACCAGTTTGACCTTGGGCGCGATTTTTTTGACCGTAGCGAGCCCGACCGTTTCGAGGATGCGGATATACATCCAGCCGATGTCAAATTCGTACCAACGGTTCGACAACTTGGCCGATGTGGGATACGCATGGTGGTTGTTGTGCAGCTCTTCGCCGCCGATCAGGATGCCCCAAGGCACGACGTTGGTGCTCGCGTCTTCCGACTGAAAATTGCGGTAGCCCCACCAGTGGCCGATGCCGTTGATCACGCCGGCGGCCAGGAACGGAATCCACATCATTTGCACTGCCCACATGGTAATGCCGATGGGGCCAAACAGGATAAAGTTCACCACCAGCATGGAGCCGATGCCGATGCGGTCATGCGAGCCGTAGACGTTTTTTTCCAGCCAGTCGTCGGGCGTGCCGTGGCCGTAGTGTTCCAGCGTATCGGCTTTTGCGCCTTCGTCACGATACAGTTCCGCGCCTTGGATCAGCACCTTGGCGATGCCGAAAACTTGCGGGCTGTGCGGATCGTCAACAGTTTCGCATTTCGCATGGTGCTTGCGGTGTATGGCCGTCCAGGTCTTGGTGGTCATACCCGTCGAGCACCACAGCCAGAAGCGGAAAAAATGACTGACGATCGGATGCAAATCCAGCGCGCGATGCGCGGAATGGCGATGCAGATAAATCGTCACCGCAGCGATGGTAATGTGTGTCAAGCCCAGCGTGGCCAGTATGTAACCCCACCACGGCAGGTCCAGCAATCCAGTGTACATAATTCTCCTCGTTTACAACGTGTTATTACGCGCGCAGTCTACCGAAGTTTGCCGGTAGCCGATAGGGCTTTTTGGTCACAAGCGTGTGTCGCGGATGTCGCAAATTAACCCATTGATTTTATTGACTATTTTTATCCGATTTCGGTGCCGGCGGCGCTGAAACAGGGCTGGCCATGCGTACCACGCGCTGCGGGTAGGGAATCTCGATCCGCTGCTCGCGGAACACCCGCCAGATTTCCAGTTGCAGATCGGATTTAAGTCGCACCGTGCCGGCCTGCGGATCATCTACCCAAAAGCCTAATTCCAGATCCACGCCACTGTCAGCAAAGCGCGCAAGCACAGCCGAGGGCGCGGGTTCCTTGAGGATGCGCGTCTGGCGTTCGGCTGCGGCCTCCAGCAGGCGCATCGCGTTTTCGAGGTCGCTGTCGTAACCCACCTGAATGCTGATCGACTGGCGCACCCGCTTGTCGGTATACGATTGATTGACCACGGTGGAGGTGATCAGCGTATCGTTCGGAATGATCGATTCCGTGCCGGTAAGGCTGCGCACCACCACGTAACGCGCGGTCATTTTGGTCAGCGTGCCGGTGTGGCTGTCGATGGTGACCAGATCGCCCAGCGACACCGAACGATCCATCAGAATAATAAAACCGCTGATGTAATTGCTGGCGATTTTTTGCAGCCCAAACCCCAGGCCCACGCCGAGCGCGCCGCCGAAGACCGACAGCACGGTGAGATCGATCCCCACCGCCGGCAACGCAAACAGAATTGCCGCCAGCACTAGCAGCGCCTGCGCCAGCTTGGAAATCATCACCCGTAAGTTGATATTCAGATTGGTGGCCGCCATCGCGCGTGCCTCGATCAGCCGCCCCAGCCACAGCGCAATCAGCAACGTCGCCAGCACCGACAGCAGGCCCTGCAAAATCAGCAACAGCGAAATACGACTCTTGCCCACGGCAAAGCCGAGGCTATCGAGAAACTTCAGCAAATCCGGCAGCAGCCCCATGATGTGCAGTGCAAAGCCGATCCACACTGCGGTGGCGATTATGCGTATCAGCGTGTCACGCCAGCCGCTGGGCGCGAACACCTGCCGCAGCATCACCACCACCAGCCGGATGATGATGGCCGCTGTGAGCAGCGCAATGATCAAATCAAGCAGCGTCAATCCCGCCCCGCCCATCGCCGCGCGCGCCATCAGCACCAGCAGTACCGCCACCAGCGGAAACTGGATGGCAGACAACATGTCGCGCCCCACCGAAGATGAACTCTCCATAGCCGCAATACGCGGCCGCAACAACTTGCCTGCCAGCCATGCCAGCAGCAGGCTCGCGACGGCAACCGCCACCTGCCACAAGAACGCGATGTTGTGCAGATCGGCCCAGAGGCTGGTTAGCAGGTTGGGGATGGGGGGTGGGGTGAGCATGGTGTCGTAGCGTGCGCTGGAGATGAGGCGCTATTCATTTTCAATATGGCCGGGTAGCACAGTCACACTGTTTCGAAAACAACGGCCATGGCAAACGGCGTGAACATCGCGAGAAGCCAAATGCGGTTGGCCTAGACTGGGTTAGCCTGTACGCGCGGCTTTCGCGCGCGACTGTGATGAACGAGTAGTTCGGCGTGTGCTTGCTTGCGCAAGTTCGAGCAAACCCCGTAATGCTGCATTAACTGTTGCTTCATTGGGAAATGCTTTCGAGATAGCAGGGTCTATTACGACAATATTTGACTCCGCAGCCATGCGTCGAGCGTATTTTCCCCTGACAATAGGCCCCAATTCGCCGCGTTTGTATTCGGGACGAATCCAATCGGACATTTCTGACTTAACCTTCTTCATAGATTTTCCTTTCCAAACGCATCGCCTAGCGCGCACTGATGATTCGAATTCGGTTTCCCCGTTCCGTGTGGGAAACCGCAAGCAAGCGGCCATCGGCGGAAACACCATAAGTGATAAAACGGAACTCTAGCAGCCTGTCGGACTTGAGCTAAATTTCGAGTGGCGCATGATTTTGGGTTGCGTTGTTTTTGCTGAATTATGCTTTGTGTATATTTTCGGCTTGCGTTGAAGCGTCTTTTTCCCTGTTTCAGGTGCTTACGGCATAATTTGTACGCAATACGGCCATACGTTTCACATTCCACGCCAGACAGACCAGCGTCCACTCCCCGCTGACCTGCTTTAACCCGCGCATGCTGAATTGCCGAAACCCCATCACCGATTTAATGATCCCGAATACCGGTTCGACGGTCTGCTTGCGCAAGGCGTAGATCGCGCGTCCGGCCTGGGTCTTTAATTTGTGCGCCATGGCCTGCATCGGTGTGGCGTTTTCCGGTAAAGCAGGTGGCTCGCCGTGGCGCTCGCGCCACCCCGGATGGTGTTCTTCCCGCGCGACCGCGATCAGTGGCTCTATCCCGGCTGCCTCGCACGCCTTGATGTTCTTTTCGCTGCCAAAACCGCTGTCCGTGTTCATACGCGTTACTCGCCCCAGCGCGGGCGCCTGTGCTTCGAGCGTTTTGAGCATCGGCTCGATCTGTTCTTTGTCGTTGGGGGCTTGGGTGAGTCCCGTGGCCACCACCAGCATAGTGGCCGCATCAACCGCCGCTTGGGCGTTGTAGGCCTGCTCGAATCCGCCGCCGGGCATTGGCATGATGCGTGATTCTTCGTCTGTCAGATTGATCTGGTCGCTATCCTTGGGCCCGGGTGTGGGCGCTTGCGGCAGCCGACCGCGTGCCTTCTTGCCGCTGTCTTTCTCTCGGGCAGCCCGAGCCGACATCTTCTGTTCGTATTCGGCTTTCTCCCGTTCATGGCGTTCCGCAGCTCTGACCGCAATCTTCGCTTTGGCAATCGCCATCGCTTGTAGCCGGTCTTCGCGGCGTTTCAGTTCATCGGGCAGGCTTACGCCATCCGGTGTGTCCGCCTGATCCGCTTGTTCCGCCAGCGTCAGTAGGTCTTGCACTTCGGCCTTCAGTTGCACTTCCAGCTTCTGGATGTGCCCGTGGGACAGTGCGCTGTGGCGCGAAGCGTTGGCGTGTATTTTGGTGCCGTCCAGGCATACGGTGCCCAGCTTGAGCAGTTTCATCTCCTGCGCCAGTTCCAGCACTTGAACAAATAATCCTGCCAGTTCGTCGAGGAATCGGCGGCGGAAGCTTGCCAGTGTGTCGTGATCGGGATGTGTCCCCGCCGCGATGTAGCGAAAGGCGAGCGAATCGTAGGTGGCCTGTTCCAGCCGACGGCTGGAGAATACGCCGGTGGCGTAGCCGTAGACCAGTATCGCCAGTAGGGTGGCCGGGTGGTAGGCCTTGGAGCCGCGCCCCGCATACCGCCGGGTCAGATTAGAGATATCCAAACCAACAATCACTTCAACGACAAACCGCGCCAGGTGGTCTTGGTTCAGCCAGTCATCTACCGACGGTGGTAGCAGGTAGCCTGTCTTGCGGTCTGTCAGTATGAAGTGGTTCATCTGTGTGCTCGTCTGGTTCGTCGCTTCGAGTATAGTACTTTTACTTCTGGAAAGTCCGACAGGCTGCTAGCACCGAGTGCGCCAAGTCGCTCGCGGTGGCGGCGAAATCATCTTTCAGGGAGGAAACGGCTTCTTCAAATGAAACGCCGTGTTTTCTGACGTTCGCCGCCGCCTTGGCTGAGTCCCATCCGAAGTCCATTTGTCGAGTATACGTGATGGATCGCGAGCAAGCCCGCAAGGATCTTGTCCCGAGCTAGTGTTCCGACCCATTGATATCGATACAACAATGCCGAGAATCACCGCAATCTTTGTCGCCGGGATCAAAGGGTTCCCGACCCGGCTGCGCGCGGCTTTGCGCCTGGCGACGATTTCGACATTGTTCAATGTATCGAAACTAATGGGTCGAGACACTAGTCGGAGGGCGCGGTGTGTTGCGGGAAGGAAGCACTGCCCCCCCGGATTTGGCTACGCCGCATCCGGGCTATGTTTTTTCAGCGATCTCTACCAACGTCAGGATTCGTTGCGGTGTTTGGTTAGTCGTTTCGCTTGCCGGGTACTTTCTCATTCAGATCAAATGGGTTGATAGGAAAAAAAGGGGGAGCAGTTTTGCGTAACTGCTCCTCGAACCAACCATACTGATGGTCGTAAGGCTCGTGATATGCCTCAATAGCAAAGGCTTTTGGGTCGCCGAAAATCATGTGCGCGAAAGTCAGTCTACCGCACCATCACCGCCGCAAAAAACCCATCCGTCCCATGCTGCTGCGGCGTAAGCCGCAGATACTTGCCGGTGGCGAGCGCAATGTTTTGCTGCGCCAGCACGCTATCGCAATCCACCAAAGCAAACGCCGGATTGTCCGCCAGAAACGCCTCGACGATGGCTTCGTTCTCATCGTGCAGCAGGCTGCAGGTGGCGTAGACCACGCGTCCGCCGGGTTTCACCATGCGCGCGGCGGCAGTCAAAATGGCAGCTTGCTTGCGTGTGAGTTCGGCCACGCTTTCCGGCGACTGGCGCCACTTTAGATCGGGGTTGCGTCGCAGTGTGCCGAGGCCGCTGCACGGCGCGTCGATCAGCACGCGGTCGGCTTTGCCGGTGAGGCGTTTGACGCGGATGTCGTTTTCGCTGGTGATGGTTTGCGGATGCACGTTCGACAAGCCGCTGCGCGCGAGGCGCGGCTGCAATTTCTTAAGACGTGCCGCCGACACATCGAACGCATACAGCCGCCCACGATTGTGCATGATGGCACCGAGCGCCAGTGTCTTGCCGCCCGCGCCCGCGCAAAAATCGATGGTCAGGTCGTGGCGCGTGGGGGCCAACAAATGGCATAGCAACTGGCTGCCTTCGTCCTGCACTTCGAGCGTGCCATCGAGAAACAGCGGCAGCCGACTGATCGACGGTCTGCCGCTGAGGCGCAGGCCGTTGGGTGAGTAAGGCGTGAGCGTTGCGGCCAGGCCCTCGGCGGCAAGTTTGGCGATGACATCGTCGCGCTTCGCGCGCAGCGTATTGACACGCAAATCCAGTGGCGCGGGTTCGGCCAGGCTGTTGCCCAAGGCGAGAACGTCCGCTTCTGAACTGAATGTCAGCAGTTTTTCCACCACCCAGTCGGGTAACTCGGCTTGCACCGCCAGCGGCAGATTGTCGGTAAGCACCGCCTTGATCGCGGCCACCACATCGGTATCGCCGCGCCGCAGCACTGGATCGAGTTCACGCACATTAAGGCCCTGCACGCGCGTGAGCCACGCCAGCAACAGCTCGCGCGCCTTGCCGGTGGTGGTGACATGATCAAGCAGGCGTTTCTTGCGCAGCACGCCGTAGACCGCTTCGGCGACGAAGGTGCGATCCGCCGGGCCGATGTCGCGGTGTTCGCGAAAGTAGCGGCTGAGTATGCTGTCGGCGGGGAAATCAAAACGCAGCACCGCGACCAGCGCGGTGACAGCGTGTTCAAACTGCGTAGGGGTTATTTTCAATGCATCCGTTCATGGCGCGTTGCGCGCGTGAGTGAAACAGCAAACTTATTCGATGCGAATGCCGGTGGCGATGATTTCGCCACCCGGCGATCCATCGCGATTAAAGTGCAATATGCGCACCGGCAGATGGCGAAATTCGGTCGCCAGATAAACCGTGATGCCATCCACACCGGGGCCGGGGGCGCGCTTGATCGGCAACACGCGCAAGGTGCCCATCGGCGTTTCGAGCGTTTCTTCGTCGAGCACTTCCAGATCATAGGTCTCGAAGTTGCGGCCGTTGGTGATGGGTATCTGGATGCGTCCGCGTGGTGGGGGTGCTAACGAAAGCTGGAACATGAAGCTGATGAAATCCTGACTACCGGCAGGCAAGGCTGCGGATTTTTGCTCGGTGGTGCGGCCGAATTGCAATTGATTTTTGTCCCAATCGAATTGCGCAGCGGATTCGTTACTCGCCCCGCGCCGGACTTCTTTCGACGTAAAGCGTCGTGGGGTAAGGCCGCGCTCGGTCACCTGCCCGCTGCTGTGATACTCGTGCGCGCCTATCGGTGCCAGCCGCGCCAGCCCCACCGGGTTGGATTTGCTGTCGAGCGTATAGCTGTCGCTCGTGGCTTCCCACGTCTGCACCGTGCGTGCTACATCGGTCAATGAATTATTGAAATAAATCAAGAACTTATAATCGATGCGCCCACGGCGCGGCAAAGATTTGATCGCCGCTGCTTCCGGCATGAAGGTGCTCGGCGCGGCTGTGGCCACAACCACGGGTTCGGGCTTGGGCGGCGGCTCTTGCACGGCAACTTCAGGTGCTTCCGGGGAAACCGGCGTTTCCACCACGGCACCCGGCATCACCCACGCGGCGGGCGCGCTGGAGACCAGCGTCGTGGCAGGTGCTGTTGCCACAACGGCGGCACGCGGCACCGCTGGTTTCACCTTGGGCTGCTGCACAGGGGCTACTACGGGTGACACCGCAGGTGCCGCTTGCAGCTGTGCTTGCAACGGCGGCGGCTCGGTTGCTGTTTTTGTTGAGGGCATTTGCAGCCAGCCGCCCGTCAACGTCACCGCGTGCGCGATCAGCGACAACAACAGTGCCGCCAGCAGCGGTGCCTTGCGCGCCCGGCGTATGCCGCCGCACCAATGGGCTAAATCGCTCATCGCTTCACCTCCACGCTGGTGGCGACTTGTTCGTAGCTCACGCCGTCTTCTTCGACGATCAGCACTTTTACTGGCACGTTGCCGTATTCAGGGGCGATCCAGATTTCGGTGCCGGTGTCGTCCGCCGCGCGCTGCTTGACCAGATGGATGGTGTTCAGCCGCTTGAACGGCGTGTCGATGGTGACATCGGACTGCGCGGTGTAGCGGTATTTTTCCAGCTTGCGGCCATTGGTCATGGCGAAATCCAGATGCGGTGTGCGTGTTTTCTCAGCGGCTTTCACCGCGTACATCAGTTGATACATGATCGACAGGCGGTCTTGCGCGCCGGGCGGCAGCGCCACCGCGTGGTTCAAACCATCGTGCGTGAGATTGAGTTTGGCGCCGGGCCAATCAAATTCGGCGAACATGGATTTGCCGCGATGATGGCCCTCAAACCGTTGCGGGCGCAGACCGTCACGGGTCACCGTGCCGTTGCTGATGTAGCGAATCGGCTCGCGCTGCACCAGCGCGAAAAAGCCCGTGGCGTGCGCTTCGCTGGTGGCGCGATACGCGCCATCTTTCGCCTCAAACTGTTCGGTGATGACGCCCAGCCGCACACCGTTGCGAAACAGGTTGTAGATGACCGTAGCCGAGGCAGGCGCGGCGGCAGTGGCAGCGGACACCATGCCCAGCAACGCCACGCCGAGGCAGAGTCGAATCCACCGGAAAAGAGGATTGTTCTTAAAAATCAATTACTTATGTAAAACTGGTTAGTGCGGGCGAAACCAGCGCCTTCATCGGATAAGTGCCACCGTTATAGACAACGGCGTCACCATCAAGTTGCACGTGGTTTTCGCACAGCCAGCGCACGGCCTGCGGATAAAGGCGATGCTCCTCGGCCAGCACGCGCGCGGCGACGCTTTCTTCGTCGTCACCCGCCAGCACGGGAACTGCGGCCTGCGCAATGATCGGCCCGCTATCGAGACCGGGTGTGACAAAGTGCACAGTGCAGCCATGCACGCGCACCCCGGCCGCCAGCGCGCGCTGGTGCGTATGCAGGCCCGGAAACGACGGCAATAGCGAAGGATGAATGTTAACCATACGCCCCAAATAACGCTCGACAAATTCTTCGGTTAACACGCGCATGAATCCGGCCAGCACAATCAAATCCGGCTGGTAGCGGTTAATTTCCATCGCCAGCACGCCGTCGAAATCCTCGCGATTGGCAAACGCCCGATGCGGTACCACGGCGGTGAGAATATTATGCGCCCGAGCGGTGGCGAGCCCCTTCGCTTCAGGCTCGTTGCTGATGACTGCAGCGATTTCAACCGGCAGACGCGCGTTGAGAATCGCCTCCATGTTGGAGCCGCGTCCGGAGATGAGGATCACGATTTTTTTCATACTTGCCGCACCGGGTGTACGTCAAAAACCTTCACCGCAAAGGCGCAAAGACGCGAAGGAAACGCAACTATTCAGGTTCAATAGAAACCCCTTTTTGCCACAGAGGACACAGAGGTCACAGAGACCTCCGCTTTTGAATTTCTCTGTGACCTCCGTGACCTCTGTGGCAGATGATTTTGAATTTGTTGTTTGCCTGTATCATCAAGTTTTCATTGGAACCGGAATAGATACAGACAAACAAGGTTCGCATTGCTTTGCGTGGGGTTCTTTGCGTCTTCGCGTCTTTGCGGTGGATGTTGGCATTTAAACCACAACCGTCTGCGCTTCGCCGCGCTTGCGCCGCACCACTTCCCCAATCCGCCAAACCTGCTCACCCGCCCGCGTGAGCAGCGCCTGCGCCCGCGAGGCATCCCGCGCATCGACCACAATCACGAGACCGATACCGCAGTTAAACACGCGATGCATTTCGCCCTCCGCCACATTGCCCTGCTGTTGCAGCCAGGTGAACAGCAGCGGCATCGGCCACGCGGATTTATCGATGCGTGCACTCAACCCCGCCGCTAGCATGCGCGGAATATTTTCCACCAAGCCTCCGCCGGTAATATGCGCGAGCCCCTTCAACGGTACTTTCTTCGCCAGCGCCAGCACCGGCTTAACATAAATGCGCGTCGGCGCGAGTATCAAATCTTTCAGTGCCTTGCCGCCGAGTTTGGCATTGAGATTAATCTTGCGCGTGCTGATGATCTTGCGGATCAGCGAATACCCATTCGAGTGCGCGCCGTTGCTTGCCAGCCCCAGAATCACATCGCCTGGCTTGATCTTTTTGCCGTCGATGATTTTGGCTCGCTCCACCACGCCCACCGCGAAACCCGCAAGATCGTATTCGCCCGCCGGATACATGCCCGGCATCTCGGCCGTCTCACCGCCAATGAGCGCGCAACCCGCCTGCTCGCAACCGGCGGCGATGCCCTTCACCACCTGCGTGGCGGATTTCACATCCAGTTTGCCGCAGGCGTAGTAATCCAGAAAAAACAACGGCTCCGCGCCCAGCGTGAGGATGTCGTTCACGCTCATCGCCACCAGATCGATACCCACGGTGTCGTGGCGCTTCAGCTCAAACGCGAGCTTCAGCTTGGTGCCCACGCCGTCCGTGCCCGACACCAGCACCGGCTCTTTGTAACCGCGCGGCACACGAAACAGCGCGCCAAATCCGCCGATGCCCGCCAGCACACCGGGGCGCATGGTGCGTTTGGCAAACGGCTTGATGTTTTCGACCAGATTGTCGCCAGCGTCGATGTCTACGCCGGCATCACGGTAGGTCAGGCCAGAGCGGCTGGTTTTCTTCCCTCGCCCTACGGGAGAGGGATCGAGGGTGAGGGAAAGGGGTTTCGTCACGTTCCGGGTTGCCAAGTGTTGTAAATCGCAGACTGCTATTATCGCTGATGCCACTGCTGCGCGCCGCACGACTTGCGCCGCCTGCAAAAAGCCTTTATATTGATCGCATGAGTTCCCAAACACAGGCCCTTTTAGCCAGCGCAATCTCCGCGCCGCTTCTCTCGACCAGCCTCCTGCTGGTCGGCCTGCTGCTGCGCGCAAGCGCAAAATAAACTTACCCCCATTGCAGTACCCGTAGCACCCGATCTGACGCTCCAGCGTCAGGAATCCTATTTTTGCCCTGGCGCTAAACCTTAAACGCGCATCAGGCAGCCCAACGAAGAACCAGTGGAGAACATTATGGCTCAGGAAAAACTCATCGTATTTGATACCACCATGCGCGACGGCGAGCAAAGCCCCGGTGCAGCGATGTCGAAGGAAGAAAAAATCCGTATCGCGCGACAACTGGAGCGCATGCGAGTTGACGTGATCGAAGCGGGCTTTCCGGCGTCGAGCGACGGCGATTTTGATTCAGTGCAGGCGGTGGCGCGCATCATCAAAGACAGCACCATTTGCGGCCTGGCGCGCGCCAACGAAAAGGACGTGCGCCGCTGTGGCGAGGCGATACGCGTGGCCAGGTCGCCGCGTCTGCATACGTTTATCGCCACCTCCAATATTCACATGGAGAAAAAGCTGCGCATGGAGCCGTCGCAGGTGATCGATCAGGCGGTGCGCTCGGTGACGTGGGCGCGCGACTACACCGATAACATCGAGTTTTCACCGGAAGACGCCGGGCGCTCGGATATCGATTTTTTGTGCCGCATCATCGAGCAGGTGATCAAGGCGGGTGCAACCACGATCAACGTGCCGGATACCGTCGGCTACACGCTGCCGGAGCAGTTCGGCGGCTTGATCAAAACGCTGCGCGAACGCATCCCCAATTCCGACAAGGTGGTGTGGTCGGTGCATTGCCACAACGATCTGGGCTTGGCGGTGGCCAATACGCTCTCGGCGGTGATGGCTGGCGCGCGGCAGGTGGAGTGCACCATCAACGGTCTGGGCGAACGCGCGGGCAACGCTTCACTCGAAGAAATCGTCATGGCGGTGCGCACGCGGCAGGATATTTTTACCTGCGATACCAACATCGACGCCACGCAGATCGTGCCGGCATCCAAGCTGGTGTCGGGCATCACCGGTTACCCGGTGCAGCCCAACAAAGCGGTGGTGGGGGCGAACGCGTTTGCGCACGAATCCGGCATCCATCAGGATGGTGTTTTAAAGCACCGCGAAACCTACGAAATCATGAGCGCGGAGTCGGTGGGCTGGACGACCAATCGTTTGACGCTGGGTAAACTTTCCGGACGCAATGCATTCAAAACGCGCTTGCACGAGATCGGCATCGATCTGGAATCCGAGGAATTACTCAATGCCGCGTTCAAGCGCTTTAAAGACCTCGCTGACAAAAAGCGCGAAATTCTCGACGAAGATTTACAGGCGCTGATCTCCGAGGAAGAAGTCGAGCATGTCGAAAATCAGCATTGGCGTCTGGTGTCGCTGATCGCCCACTCCGAAACCGGCGAGCCGCCATACGCCAAGATCGTTATCTCCGAGGCGGGTAAGGAACGCCAATGCGAAGCACAGGGCAGCGGCCCGGTGGATGCAGCATTCAAGGCGGTGGAGTCGGTGGCCAACAGCGGCGCGACGCTGCTGCTGTATTCGGTGAACAACATCACCAGCGGCACCGATTCGCAGGGTGAGGTCACGGTGCGTCTGTCGAAAGAAGGGCGCATCGTCAACGGCCAAGGGTCGGATACCGATATCGTCGTGGCCTCCGCCAAGGCTTACATCAATGCGCTGAACAAGCTGGATTCGAAGACGCTGCGGGTGAATCCGCAGGGTAGCTAAGTGTGTGTTTTTATTGATTTATTTTTGTTTGTCTGTAGTCGCACCTAGAGCATCGCGCTGACAAATAGTGTCACCGTCAGCGCGATCTTGATGCCCGCCCGTTGCGCCTGCAATTGCTCTGTAATATCGCTCTGTAATTGCGGTTCATCAGTTTGCATGATCGATTGGCTGTTTGCTTGGAAAAGAATTCGACTCCGCTACCTATCGTTATTACCGTGCACGTGGGCGTTGCGACAAATACACACCGCGCAATCCGTTTGTCTGCTACGTGATTTCGCGAAAAACGGGGTGACTGATCTTTTGTTGGCCATTGGATTGCAACACCAAGCCATCTTTGTTGTTCCAGAGCAAATCAGCGGGTTTCCCGTCATCCAGAGAATTGAGACCCCAACGCATTTGCAGAAAAAGCGCGGACTCGCTTTTGGCTTCAAACGAACAAGAATCGACCGTAAATTGTTGGCGAGAACCGTCCGAGTCGCGTAACTCCAGGCGTTTGTAGATCACGGGCAATGACCGAAACGCAGCGCTTACCAACGAAGGCGCGCCATACTCCACCATCTCGACTTCGACAGCTACAGCGCCTTTGATCCAGAATGTGTGAAAATAATGCAGCGGCTCGTTGGGGGAAAAACCAACGACATACAAATACATCATATATCCAGCACCCAATTGAAAGATCAGCCGAAAGTTATCGTCTCTTTTTGAGCCATTATCGTGGCCAAATAAATCAAGATCAAAGTCGGTTGTAGGGATATCCCCCGGTTCGATGCGCATCGATTGTTTGAACCGCTTATCAACAGCAACCTCATGATAGGTTTGCATTTTGACATCCTCTCCAGTGTTCACTCAAATCTATTGAGCCGTCAGTTTCGTCAGGATGGAGCGCTATTGCATCATGAATCGCGGGGATCCGTTAAATCATGAGTCGAGCCCGGTATGTCCTGGCGCTGTACCCAGCGCAAAAAAATTAACAGCCCGCAGCCTCAGCCGAATCGCTGCATGAACGCGATGGCGATGCGCGCCACGTCAGCGGGCGGGGCGGTGGCTGCCGAGCCGTAGCTCGCGCAGCGCGCCGAGCGAAGTGAGCGGTTCGAGCGACTCGATCTCGTAGCAGCCATCAATATCGAGTGACTCGAGCCTGCCGAGCCCGGACAGCGGTGCTAGCGAGCGGAGGGTATGGCATCCTTGCAGCGACAGCCGCCGCAGGCCGGTCAGCCCCGTTAACTCGGTGAGATCGCAGCTCTCCAGTTCGAGTGATTCGAGACCGCCGGGCGGCGTGACGGGGTCTTCGAGTACGGCACAGTAGAGGCGCAGCTTGCGCAGCAAGGCGAGCTTCGCGAGCGGTTTGAGCGACAGCGTCGGCCGCTTCACGAGGACGTTGAAGCTGAGGTCGATCTCCGTGAGGCGCGTGAGTTTCGCGAGCGGCGCGAGGGTGGTGAGAGGGCTGTACTTCCAACGAAGCACTTCTGCATCGGCGTGTTGCTTCAGGTCGGTGGCGGAACCACCCTCCAGTTCCGGGAAATAGGAAATTGGTACCACCTTGATGTGTTGAGGTAGAGGAATTTCCAGCGCACTTTTTGCATGAAAGCGCGAGGGTTTTCAGAATGTTGTGTTTTTAGAATTTGCCAGGCGTTGTTGAGTTGCGCTTCAAAGCGATTCATAAAGTTACGACTTAACTTTAGCCCGAACCTTGTATCTGGGCAACATCACCAGTGGCACCGATTCGTAGGGTGAGGTCACCGTGTGCCTGTCGAAAGAGGGGCGCATCGTCAACGACCAAGGG
Source organism: Bordetella parapertussis (assembly GCA_945865805.1). GTDB lineage: Bacteria > Pseudomonadota > Gammaproteobacteria > Burkholderiales > SG8-41 > UBA5216. The sequence continues at coordinate 2,487 of CAMBGJ010000020.1, read as the reverse complement.
TCGGATACCGATATCGTCATGGCCTCCGCCAAGGCTTACATCAATGCGCTGAACAAGCGGGATTCGAAGACGCTGCGGGTGAATCCGCAAGGCGGGTGACTATTGTAACTATTTGTTTTTATTGATATTTTTAACTGATCTTACGTAGAGTATTGCGCTGAAGAAGAGCGTCACCGTCAGCACGATCTCGATGCCCGCCAGTTGCGCCGACAAGCCCTTGTCGGTGTAGGCGCGCACCACGCCTTCGACAAAATACGCGATGATGAATAGCGTCATCCAGCGATGCGTGTAGAGCTTGCCGCGCAGGATGCCGAATAGCGGTATCAGCAGCGGTAGCACTTTCAGCACCAGCCACGACCCGCCGACGCGTTGCGGCGCGAGCCACAATTCCCAGGCCAGACACAGCGCGATCAGTGCGATCAGGGTGGCGCTGGTGATCACGTTGAGCACGCGCGCGCTGAGGATCATGGCGAGACAGCCCGCGCTTTTTGCGCCAGCGCGATGAGCGCCGCGCGCACCGCATCCGCGTCGAGCGCCGGTTCATCGAAATCAAAGCGCAGATAGGTGCTGTCGGCGTTAAGATCAAAACCGTCGCAATCCACGCCGATCATTTCCGCGGCTTTAACTGCCGGCAAATTCCGCAGGCGGCAGTATTCGCGCAAGGTGTGTGCGTGGTCGGTATTCATGTGGTCGAGGATACCCGCTTCATCCTCGGCCAGCGTATGGGCTGGTGGCGCATAGGCCTCGCGGCTTATCCAATGCACCTTGGCGAAACCCGCGATCGCACGCAGCGTTACCGGGGCGATGCGCCAGATTTCAAAATCCAGTTGCGCACGATAGCCGCGGGTGGCGGGAAAATATCGTTCGTAACGCGCCGCAATGGCCTCGGGATCATCAACGCGCCCGGCCTGCCCCAGCAGGGTAACCCGCGCCTGCGCCTGCACGTCGCCGCCGCTCTCGTGGATTAACAGGCTGACGCGTGGGTCACCCGCGAGATTTTTGGTGTGTTCCGCCAGGCGGCTGATCAGCAGCAACGGGCAGGCATCATGATCGAGCACATACGGCACGACGGAGCCAAACGGGTAGCCCTCCACCGCGCGCGAATGCGTGGACAGCAAGCCGTGGCGATGGGCGCGCAGCCAGAGGCGGGCATCGCGGGCCAGGCTCATAACTTCCTCATTACATCTTGTCCATCACCAGCTTTGAAAACCGTTCCATCACCTCATAGCGTTTCGCGAACGGCGGGTGGAAGGTAATCTGCTTCAGCCCCTGGCGTTCCAGTTCGCGTAGCTGTTCCACCAAGTCGGCTGGTTCGCCGACGATGCAGAAGTTGCGCACGATTTCCGGCGTGATGAAGCGCGCTTCCTCGGGATCGATGGTGGCGTAGTGGGTGGCGTGCATGGTGAGATGGGCATCGGCGGCCGCGCGTTTGCGGCGAAACTCAGCGTATTCGTTCCACACCGGGCGGATGTAGGCGGGCGGCTCCTTGCCGGTCTCGCGCACCCAATCCACCAGATAGTGAAAGTTGGTCATTATCGCCGGGCCGATTTCGCCGATGACGCGCGGTGAGGTGAGCGACTCGCCGGGATACAGCATCAGCATGTTGACCATGGCTGCGGTATGAAAATCCTTGCCGAGCGTGCGTCCGGCACGCGCCGCGCCACGCTGCGCGTTGGCCATGGCCTCGGCCATGGTGCCGCCGCGCGGGTAGGTGGTGCACAAACCGTCAGCGATTTCGCCCGCCACTGCCTGCCCCAAAGGGCCGTTGGACGCCACGTGGATCGGTGGCGGTGGATCGAGTTTGATGTAATTTTGCTCCAACGAGGTGAAGCGTACCGGATGCGTCGCGCCACTGTCAGGGGTGTAGGCCACTTCTTCGCCGTGCAGCAGCGCGCGCACCACGCGCACGTATTCGCGCATCGCCTTGGCGCCGGTGGGGCGCAGCCCCAGCATACGCATGGCGGTGTTGCCCGCACCGAAGATGGCATACGTGCGGCCAGGGGCCAGCGCGTTGACTGTGGCGATGCCGTTGGCCGCCTCGGGCGCGAGGCGCATGCCGCACACGGCGACACCGGCGCCGATCTGGATGGTTTGGGTTTTCATCGCTACCGCAGCCATGGTGGCGAACAGGTTCGAGCGCAGCAGTGGGCTGTCGGTCACCCAGCAACGCGTGAAGCCGAGCCGTTCGCCGTGCTGGGCGAAATCAAGGGCCGAGATGTGGCCGACGCTGACACCGAATTCCATAACCGTAACCTATTGATTTAATTGAGTATTTATGGGCGAGCGAGTTTTGTCGCAAGGGTGGCGAGCCGCCGTCCCAGCGCGATGCACAGCTTGCGCTCGTGTTCGCTGATGGGTTGATCGCTGGATACGCCCGCGACGTGGCTGGCGCCGTACGGCGTGCCGCCGGTCGTGGTGTTGAGCAGATCGGGCTCGCTGTAGGGCAGACCAACGATCAGCATGCCGTGATGCAGCAGCGGCAACATC
>CAMBGJ010000019.1 GCA_945865805.1 Bordetella parapertussis | reverse complement strand
AATGCAGCGCGGCCGAGCTGGTGCGCGGCGTCGATCAAACGTTGGCGATCATCCGTGACACGCGCGCACGGCTTGGCATCGCCACGTCGTCGTCGGTAAATCTCTTCATCACCACCGGCGAACAACTCGCCGCCGTGCGTTACTGTTTTGACTTCGGCTGCTATCGCACCGAAGACGCCGCCAAGGTACACGAAGCGAACTTGAATTACTTGAGCCTGTGGTACACCTCGGGTAGCGAATACGGCTACTACGATAACGAATGGAAAATGACCGGCGGCGCGGATACCGCCGACTCCATCATGATCGCGTCCGAACCGTTGACTCGCGACACCTCGACCTGGCTCGAAGTACCGGAGTATTCGATGATTTACGCGGACACGCGCAGCGGCAAGCCGAGCGTGGAAATTCACTATCTCAGCTGACAGCAATCAATTCGGAAAAATATCATAACTATTTGTTTTTATTGATATTTTTAAAATGCTCTCGACCATCCTGTAATTCTTTGTAGTAACTGTTCAGCCGTGATGGTTAAACTTCCTCACCGCAGAGGCCTCATTGATGGTTTGAGGTCGCAGAGAACCCCCCGCAGAGAAAAAGCACTTCTCTGCGTAATCTCTGCGCCTTTGCGCCTCTGCGGTGAAGGGGTTCAAAGCAGCTGAATAGTTACTCTTTGCAAACGGAGGCTCGCATGAAATTACACCGTCTGTTGCTCCTACCGGCGCTACTGTGCGTGACTGCCACGTCCCACAGCCAAGCTTGGTCACCACAAAAAAATGTCGAGATCGTGGTACCTGCAGCCCCCGGCGGCACCAACGACAAACTCGCGCGGCAAATGGAACGCACCCTGGGCAGCTCGAAAGCCGTCAGCACCAGCCTGACCGTGGTGCACAAAGCTGGCGCTGGCGGGCAACTGGCGTTTGCCTATCTGGGCGCGCACGCTGCGGATGCGCACTATTTGCTGATCGCCGCACCCACGCTGCTGACCGGACACGTCACCGGCATGAGTAAGATGAATCACAACGATCTCACACCGATCGCCTCGATTTTTAACGATCACATGGTGTTTGCCGTCAATGCGGCATCAGCCATCAAGAGCGGCAAGGACCTGATGGTGAAAATGCGTAGCGAGCCGCAGAGCATGACTTTTGGCTTCACCTCGGCACTGGGCAATCATCACCACATCGCTGCCGGGCTATTCATGAAACGCATCGGTGCTGGTGTGCGTGATCTGAAACCGGTGGTGTTCAAGGGTTCGGCCGAAGCAGTCACTGCGCTGCTGGGTGGCCACATCGAATTTGTCTCCACTGGTGCCGCCAATGCCGCGCCGCACGCCGCCACCGGCAAGCTGCGTGTAGTAGGCGTGTCCGCTCCGCTACGCCTGCCGGGGGCAATGGCCAGTGTGCCGACATGGAAGGAACAGGGCATCGATCTTGTCTACGGCAGTTGGCGCACCGTTTTCGCACCCAAGGGCATCTCGCCGGAGCAGACGGCCTATTGGGAAAATGCGCTACGCCGCGTCAGCGAAACGGCCGAATGGAAAGCGGAGCTCGAACGTTACTACTGGTCAGATTATTTTGTCAGTGGCGCCGCGTTGCGGAAAAGCCTGGACAAAGAATATGCCGATATACGCGCGGTATTGATTGAATTGGGGATGGTGAAGCAGGCGCCGTAGGGCGCGGTGGCGGATCACGCCTGCATCTGCTTCATCGCCCCACGCTCCGCGAACCAAAGCCACGCCACCGCCACCAACTGCAACGCCAAACACAGCGCAAACGACACGGCATAACCCTCGGCGGCATAACGCCCCTCCACCACCGGCCACAAATTGATAATGGCGCCCACGCCAAACTGCACCGCAAAGGCGCAGGTAAAAGTGACCAGATTGACCGCCGTCACCACCCGCCCGGTGATGTCCGCCGGAAAGCGCGTGGCAAGCAACGGGTACGACAACGAGCCGAACGCGGAAAAACCCACGAACAGCGACCAGAACACCACGCCGCCCGCGCGGTAGCCCAGCACGATCGGCAGCATGCACACGGTGCACGCCACGCACCCCACGAAGTACGTCAATATCGGCGACACGCCGCGCCGTGCCAGGCGGTCGGATAACGCGCCGCAACACACGCCGCCTATTCCAAACGCCGTGGCAATCAGCAGCAGGTTGCTCGCCATATCGGCACGATCCAGCCCCGCCACGTCGCGCATCCACGGCCCGGCCCAAAGACCCAGCAACCCGATGGCGACGCCCTGTACCAGTGCCGCCGCGAACGCGATGGACCAGAAGCCACGCGTGCCAAAGATAACGCCGATCACCGCGATCTGTGCACGTAGCGTCGAGTGCGGACGCGTTACCGGCTTTTCCGGCACGACGCAAAAAATCGCGGCACTCGCCAGCACCGCCATGCCCGCAAACATCAGAAACAAGGCGCGCCAATCCATCACCCGCAGCAGCATTTCCACCGGCTTGGTCGCCGATAGCGCGCCTAGCGACCCGACCAGCAGCATCCAGCCGAACAGTGTTGCTGTGCGTTCACGCGGGAACCAGATCACAAACACCGTCATTGACGACATCAGGCACACCGCGACACCCATGCCGATCAGCATACGGCCCAACAGCAAACCCGGCATGCCATTAGCCATGGAAAACACCACCGCCCCCGCTGCGGCCACCAGCAACATCGTGGCGTTAACGCGGCGTGGCCCGTAGCGATCCATCAACATACCCAGCGGCAATTGCGCAACAGCGAAGGTGATGAAATAGGCGCTGGTCAATAAGCCCAACTTACCCGGCGAGAGGCCGAATTGTTGCGTGAGTTCGGGGAACACCACCGAATTGACGTTGCGAAACAGGAACGAGCAAAAGTAACCCGCCGCGAACGGCAAAAACACTACCGCCAACAAACGTACGTTCATCGGAGCAGGCTGAGGGGGAGCGGGATTCACGGCAAGGTCAAGGGGTGGCGGCGCACGACGAGTGTAACCGATCGTGTGCGTGGCATAGCCGCTATAATCGGCCCGTCGCAGACGGAACACCGCCATGAAGCTACTACTCACCCTGTCGCGCCTCATCGATGAGGCCAACCGGCGCATCAGCCGGATCGCCTGCTGGCTAGTGCTGATTTCGTGCCTGGTCAGCGCGGGCAACGCGCTGGTGCGCTACGGCATCAATCACAGTTCGAATGCGTGGCTGGAGATCCAGTGGTACATGTTTGCCGCCATGTTCATGCTGGGCGCGTCCTACACGCTGGCGAAAAACGAACATGTGCGGGTCGATATTTTCTACGCACGCTTGTCCACGCGCGGGCAAATCTGGGTCGATCTTCTCGGCGGCCTGCTGTTTTTGCTGCCGGCGGCGGTGATCCTCACCTGGCTGTCGTGGCCGGTGTTCTACAACGTGTGGGTGAGCGGTGAAATGTCGAGCAGCGCAGGCGGCCTGATCCGCTGGCCGGTGAAGATTTTTCTGCCGCTGGGCTTTGGCCTCCTGATGTTGCAGGGCATCTCCGAAGTCATCAAACGCGTCGCCATGCTCACCGGCCACATGCCGGTCAATCTGCATTACGAGCGACCCATGCAATGATACGAATGAGGCCGCCGCGATGATTCCCATGGAAATGTTGGGCCCCATCATGTTCGCGGCCCTGGTGATCTTTATGTTGATCGGCTACCCGGTGGCGTTTTCGCTATCCGCAGTGGGGCTGGCCTTCGCCTTTATCGCCGTGCAATCCGGCTACTTTCAGTTCACCTGGTTGCAGGCCATGCCCGAACGCGTGTTCGGCATCATGTCGAACGATCTGCTGCTGGCGATACCGTTCTTTACCTTCATGGGCGCAATTCTGGAACGCTGCGGGCTGGCGCAAGACATGCTCGAAGGCATGGGCCAGTTGTTCGGTCGGGTACGCGGCGGCCTGGCTTACGCGGTGATTCTGGTCGGCGCAATCCTCGGTGCGATCACCGGCACGGTGGCAGCATCGGTGATCGCCATGGGGCTGATTTCGTTGCCCATCATGATGCGCTACGGCTATAACATGCGACTCGCCACCGGCGTGATCGCGGCTTCTGGCACCATCACGCAATTGATCCCGCCTTCGCTGGTGCTGGTGATTCTCGCTGACCAGCTGGGCAAATCGGTGGGTGACATGTACGCCGGGGCCATCGGCGCAAGCCTCGTGCAGGTGGCGTTGTTCTGCGCCTTTATCGCCATCGTCTCCATCGTCAAGCCCGAGGCCATGCCACCGCTGCCGCACGAGGACATCACGCTGCGCGGCTGGCCGCTGTATCGCCGCATTCTGCTTGGCATGGTGCCCTCGTTCGTGTTGATCTTTCTGGTGCTGGGCACCATCCTGATGGGGCTCGCCACGCCCACGGAAGCGGGCGCCATGGGCGCTGTCGGTGCCCTCGTACTGGCGGTGCTGCAACACGAAAAATGCTCGCGACGCGCGATGATCGCGGCCCGCATCGGCGGCGTGGTGGCGCTCGTTCTAGCGCTGCCCGGTTATGTGCTATGGCTGGACGAGAGCGCGCCTGCCGCGCTGCTGGCCGCGGCCGGTGGCTTTATGGGCTTGGTGAAAACGCCGCTGTTTTTCGTGTTCTACCTGGCGCTGACGACCGTGCTGCTGGAAGCCGCCATCATCGTCGAAATGCGCAAACTGATCTCGCAGGGCATGGATTCGACCATGCGCATTACTGCCATGGTGATTTTTATCCTGATCGGTTCCAGCCTGTTCACGCTGGTGTTTCGCGGCGTGCAGGGCGATGTGTGGATCGAGGGGCTGCTGACCTCGCTGCCGGGCGGCGTCACCGGGTTTCTGATTTTCATTAATATCTTTGTCTTCGTGCTGGCGTTCTTCCTCGACTTCTTCGAGATCGCCTTCATCATCATTCCGCTACTCGCCCCTGTCGCCGCCAAGCTCGGCATCGATCTCATCTGGTTTGGCGTGCTGCTCGGCGCGAACATGCAAACCTCGTTCATGCATCCACCGTTTGGCTTTGCGCTGTTTTACCTGCGCGGCATTGCGCCCAAGGAGGTCAAGAGTTCCGACATCTACTGGGGCGCGGTGCCGTGGGTGTGCCTGCAGCTCATACTGGTGGCGATACTCGTCTTCTGGCCGGGGCTGGTCACCAATTTTCTGGATAAGGAAAAAGTCATCGATACCAACAAGGTGCGCATCGAAGTGCCGGTGGAACCCGCGCGCAAGGATGCCGCCGGCAACGATGAAGACGACCCAACCAAGGCGCTCGAACGGGCGATGAAGGACACGGGCGCACCGCAGCAGAAATAAAAACGGCGTGCTGCTCTCATCTCGGTCAGCACGCCGTATCCCCGAAATCGCGGGGATGCTATATCAGCGCTTCAGCCGCGACGCCGCGTTCATGAAGCCGTCAAAGCGGGCTTCCGCCACGCCGAACCACTGCACCTGCTCATCGCGGAAGGCCTTCCACGACGTGTAGATGGCCTTGAACTTGCTGTTCTTCGCGGCGATGTCTTCGTAGACTTCCTGTGTGGCCTTGTAACAGGCGGCCATGATGTCGTTGGAGAACGGCATCAGCTTCACGCCATTCGCAACCAGGCGCTTTAACGCGGCCGGGTTCAGCGCGTCGTACTTGGCCAGCGACGTCAGGTTGGCCTCGTGGCAGGCCGATTCAAGGATGGATTTGTATTCGGCAGGCAACGCGTTAAATTCCTTGATGTTCACAAATAGATCCAGCTCGGGACCGCCTTCCCACCAGCCGGGGTAGTAGTAGAACTTGGCCACCTTGTAGAGACCCAGCTTCTCGTCGTCGTAGGGGCCGACCCACTCGGCGGCGTCGATGGTGCCGCGCTCCAGTGCGGGGTAAATTTCACCAGCAGGAATTTGCTGCGGCACCACGCCGAGTTTTTGCAGCGGCAGGCCGCCGGTGCCGCCGATACGGAACTTGAGTCCCTTGAGATCGGCGACGGTGCGGATTTCCTTGCGGAACCAGCCGCCCATCTGTGCGCCGGTATTGCCGGCACCGAAACTGACGATGCTGTATTCCTTGAGGAAGTCGTTAAACAGTTGGCGCCCGCCGCCGTGGATCATCCACGCGTTTTGCTGGCGATTGTTCATGCCGAAAGGAATCGCCGTGCCAAAGGCGAACGTGGGATCTTTGCCGAAAAAATAATACGGCGCGGTGTGCGCGCACTGCACGGTGCCATTCTGCACGGCATCGACCACGCCGAACGGCGGCACGATTTCGCCGCCCGCAAACACCTGAATCTGAAACTTGTTACCGGTGCCAGCGGCCACGCGCTTGGAAATCACCTCGGCAGAGCCGAATATCGTGTCCAGACTTTTCGGGAAACTCGACGCCAGGCGCCACTTCACCTCAGGCCCACCCTGCGCAAAAGCCGGTGCGGTGGCCGCGGCAAGAATACCGGCCATGCCGGTATGTTTGATAAACGAACGACGTTGCATTATTCACTCCTCCGTGGGATCGATTGAAAAAGCGTCGGCATTAATTCTATCGCAAGCCTGTTGAAACGCCCCGCTGCTGCGCTGGCATCGCCTGCGGCCATGAAATAAAAAATATCAATAAAAACAATTACTTACGTTATGACAGCTCCTGACTCAACAAGCGCGCGCCGGCTGCCAGCGCCTGTAGTTTCGCCTCGGCAATCGGCCGCGCCATCGGTGCCATGCCGCAATTGGTGCAGCCGTGGATGTGTTCGACCGGGATGTATTTCATCGCTTCACGCAAAGTGGCCGCTACCTGCTGCGGCGTTTCGATCACGTTGGACGCAACATCAATCGCGCCCACCAACACATCTTTGCCCTTGAGCAAACTGATGAGTTCAATCGGCACATGCGAATTGGCGCACTCCAGCGACACCTGCTTGATCGAGCTTTTCGACAATAGCGGAAAGGTGGATTCATACTGCCGCCACTGCCCACCCAGCGTTTTTTTCCAGTCGTCGTTAGCTTTGATGCCGTAGCCGTAGCAAATGTGTACCGCCGTGGTGCATGTCAGGCCCGCCGCTGCACGCTCCAGCGCCGCCACGCCCCAATCGCGCACTTCATCGAGATATACGTTAAACGCCGGTTCGTCGAACTGGATGGTGTCCGCGCCCGCCGCCACCAGCGCCTTGGCTTCCGCGTTGAGGATATCCGCCAGAGCGAATGCGAGTTTGGCGCGATCCTTGTAATACTCATCGGCCAGGGTATCCACCATGGTCATCGGCCCCGGCAGCGTGAATTTGAATTTGCGCGCGGTGTTGGCGCGCGCGAATTTCACGTCGTCGGCGTGCACCGGCGCACGCCAGCTCACCGGTGCCACCACCGTCGGACAATCCGCCTCGTAGCGGTCGGCCCGTATGCCGATACGCTTTAACTTGCCGAAATCAACGCCTTCGACGCCTTGCAAAAAACCGTGCACAAAATGCATGCGTGTCTGTTCGCCATCACCAACGATGTCGATGCCCGCCTGCTCCTGCATCTTGAGCACGGTGCGCACCGCGTCGCATTTGCCTTCGGCCAGCCGCTCGCCTTCCAGCTGCCACGGCGCCCACAACACTTCGGGCTTGGCGAGCCAGGACGGTTTGGGCAGGCTGCCGACGATGGTGGTTTTGATCTGTGCCATTGCAACTCCTTGAGCCTTGGAGAATGTTTGAGTTCCATACCACGCGTTATATCATACGCGCCCAATTCCATAGGAAGCCACCATGCCCAAAGCCCAGCTATCCACCGGCATCAACATGCACTATGAAGTGGATGATTACACCGATCCGTGGACCCAACCTGAAGCGGTGTTGATGCTGCACGGCAATCTCGAATGCAGCGCGTCGTGGTACGCCTGGGTGCCGGTGCTGGCGCGCCACTACAAAGTGATACGCCCCGATATGCGCGGCTACGGGCAATCCACGCCGCCGGTGCCGGCCGATGCCCCATGGACCATCGACGTGCCGATCGACGACTTTATCGCTCTGATGGATCAACTCGGCATCCGCAAATTTCATCTCATCGCCGCGAAAATCGGCGGCTTTATCGCGCGCCGTTTCGCCGCGCGGTTTCCCGATCGCGTGCTGACGCTCACCGTGGTCGGCACGCCGCCGCCGATTTACGACACCGCCGCGCGCGTCGAATCGCTGACCAAAGACATCGCGGAAAACGGCATCGAGCCGTGGGCACGGCGCACCATGGCAGGCCGCCTGGGCAAGAATTTTCCGCCGGAAGGTACGGAATGGTGGATCAAAATGATGGCGCGCACGCCGGTCTCTACTCAGCTTTGCTTTGTGAAAAACATTCCCAAGGCGGACATCACGGTGGATCTAACCCGCATCCAGTGCCCCACGCTGGTGATCACCACCGAAGGCAGCGCGCTGGGCGACGTGGAGTCGATGCGCAAATGGCAAGTGACGATTCCCAACTCGCGCCTGCTGGTGCTGCCCGGCGACTCGTATCACGCGGCAGCGAGTGACGCGGAGGTCTGCGCGCGCGAAACGTTAAAATTCATGCAGCTAGCGAAGTAGATATAAGTATTTGTTTTTATTGACTATTTTATATATTCGCACCAGCACGAACGGTAACAGGCTTTATTTGATCGCACCCATCTCAGCCAGCGCCGCGCGCGTCGCCGCGTATTCACCTTCCAGCTATTGCGCAAGCCAGGTGATCTTGTCGTTGTTGCCGCGCACTGGGGTGGCCACGGTGAAATCCACCGTTTTCTCCAGCCGCCATACGCTCCCGGCACCCTGCCCTCAGGCCACGCTGGTGAACGCCAAGCCTAAAGCAGTATCGATGCCGTCAGATTCATGTGCCACAAGTGCCGCTCAGTTGGCCGCGATGCCCGCCGCCTTGATCACCTTCGCCCACTTGTCGAATTCGGATTTGATGTAGTTACCGAATTCCTCCGGTGAACTCACCCGCAGATCCAACCCCTGATTGGTCAGCGCCTGCCGCACATCGGGTGATTGCAGCGCCTTGAGCAGTTCGCTGTGTATCCGGTCGAGCAGCGGCTTGGGTGTTTTTGCCACGGTGACGAAACCGTACCAGTTGTCGGCTTCGTAGCCCGGCAAGCCGGTTTCGGCCACCGTCGGCAAATCGGGCAGCACGGTGAATCGCCGCGCGGTGGTCACCGCCAGCGCGCGTATCTTGCCCGATTTCACCTGCGGCACGGCCGTGGCCGAAGACGCAAACACCAGCTGCACCTGCCCCGCGATCAAATCCACCATCACCGGCGCGCCGCCTTTGTACGGCACATGCACCGCCTTGCCGCCGATCATATTGAGATACAACTCCGTGGACAAATGGCCTGCATTGCCCGCGCCCGACGATCCGTAGGTAAGCTTGCCGGGACTGGCCTTGATGTAAGCGGTCAAGTCCTGCAGGGTCTTCACCGGCAGCGACGGATTGACCACCACAAGATTGCCTTGCGAACTGGCGAACGTCAGCGGCGCAAAGTCACGCAGCGGATCGTAATTCAACCCCTTGTAAAGGTGGGTATTCACCGCCAGACCGCCCACCGAACTGCACAGCAGCGTATAGCCGTCCGGCGCGGCCTTGGAGACGATCTCGGATGCCACGCTGCCTGCCGCGCCCGCACGATTGTCGACCACTACCTGCTGCTTGAATGCCGCGCTCAACTTCGGTGCCACCGCGCGGGACACAAGGTCCAGCCCGCCACCAGCAGAATTGGCAGCAATCAGTCGAATCGGGCGCGTGGGAAAATCCGCGCTAATCGCCCCAGGGGCGACCGCCAGACCCAGCACCGCCACAATGCAGCGGTTGAGGTGACGGATTTTGCTTAAAGCCATGACGCACTACTCCTCGTAAATTTTATACGCCCCGGTACAGGGCAGCGACACTTGCGCTGTGAGCGTACACGCCCGCGTCTGACTGTGCAACTGCCGTCGCATCAATGTTTCTCAAGCAGCGCCGGGCAAAGCATAATACGGGCGGTTCTCTTACCTACAACACCTACAACAACCTTAAGGCTCCTCATGCCCTCGCCCCGTAAAATCGTCAAAGTCAACAACAAACGCGAGGCCATCTCGGTCGATCTGCATTGCCACATCCATACCGACGCTGCCGACATCATCGCCAAACAGTCGAAGAGGAACGCCTCGCCGATTGCGCGCTACGGGAATCCACGTACCGAGGCACAACAAAAAAAGCTGCATCAGGATTTGCACAAAAAGCTCACCGATGTCGATCAACGCATCGCCGACATGGACAAGATGGATATCGACGTGCAAGCCATCTCATCGTCTCCGTTGCAGTACTACTACGGCGTTGAACCTGAACTCGGCCGCAAAGTCGCACGCACCATCAACGAGCGTCTGGCGGAAGTGACCGCCACGCACCCGAAACGCTTTGCGCCACTGGGTACGTTGCCCATGCAGTCACCCAAGGATGCGGTCAGCGAGCTGGTTTACTGCATGAAAAAACTCAACTTCAAGGGCATCGAGCTCGGCACCAACGTGGCCGGCGCAGAAATCGCTGATCCGCAATACGAAAAAATGTGGGCGAAAGCGGAAGAACTCGGCGCGGTGGTGTTCCTGCATCCCATCGGTTTCACCTCGCCGCAGCGGCTGACCAAACACTTTCTCACCAACGTCATCGGCAACCCGCTCGATACCACGGTAGCGCTGGCGCATATCGTGTTCGGCGGCGTGCTGGAACGTTACCCGAAACTCAAAATCGTCACTGCTCACGGCGGCGGCTTTCTGGGGCACTACCCTGCGCGCATGGATCACGCCTACAACGTGCGCCCCGAATGCCATGACCACATCAGCCGCCCGCCGTCGTACTACATGAAAAAAATGTACTACGACACCATGGTGTTCGGCGAGCCGCAACTCGATCACCTGGTCAATCTATATGGCGCGGAGCACGTGGTGATCGGCACCGACTACCCCTACGACATGGGGTACTACAAGCCGGTGGATTTTGTCGAAAAGGCCAAGCATTTGTCGCGCAAGCAAAAAGATTTGATCATCAGCGGCAATGCAGCGAAATTGCTGGGGTTGAAGAAGCGCTAAATGTTCCGCCTGTCACGGCCAGTGTCAACACTCGCGCGCCTCGCGCTGGCCTTCTGCTGGGTCGCGTTGGCGGCTGCAACGTCGGCACAACCGGTTACCGCGCCAGGAGCCCTGCTCGCCCACGTTGCGCCGGGTGACATAGATCCAAAACCTTATCTCGTCAGTGAAAAATACGACGGTGTGCGCGGATTGTGGGATGGACAAACGTTGCGCACACGGGCGGGTAATGTTATTGCCGCCCCGGTATGGTTTCTCGCGAAGTTGCCCAGGCAGGCGCTGGACGGCGAACTGTGGCTGGCGCGCGGGCAATTTGAAAAACTGTCCGGCATCGTACGCAAAGCCAAGCCGCTGGACGACGAGTGGCGACAGATCAAATACATGGTGTTTGAATTGCCTGATGCGCCGGGAACTTTTGCCGAACGTTACGCCGGGATACAGCGCATCGTGGCGCAGGCGAATTTTTCGCAACTGCTGGCAGTGGAGCAATTCCGCGTTGCAGACAACGCCGCACTCAAGCGCAAGCTCGCGGATATCGTGCGCAACGGTGGCGAAGGCTTGATGCTGCATCGCGCCGACGCCTTGTACGTGACGGGCCGCAATGAGGCGCTGCTCAAATTAAAACCACTCGACGACGCCGAGGCCACTGTTATCGGCCACATCCCTGGCAAAGGCAAATACGAAGGCAAAATGGGGGCGTTACAGGTTGAAACCGCAGATGGCAAACGGTTTCAGATCGGCACAGGATTTACCGACGCAATGCGCGCGAAGCCCCCTGCCGTGGGCTTGCAGGTGACCTATACTCATCGTGGGCTGACCAAGAATGGCTTGCCGCGATTTGCGAGTTTTTTGCGCGTGCGCGACAAGTTCTAAATACCTCCAGACAATATCGCCACAAATGAGTAATACCTACGACTACATCATCATCGGCGCAGGCTCCGCCGGCTGCGTGCTCGCCAATCGGCTGAGCGCCGATGCAAACGCTTCAGTGTTGCTGCTCGAAGCCGGCGGTAAGGATAACTGGCACTGGTTTCACATTCCTGTCGGCTACCTGTATTGCATCGGCAACCCGCGCGCGGATTGGTGTTTTAAAACCGAGGCCGAGCCGGGTCTCAATGGCCGTGCGATCAATTACCCGCGCGGCAAGGTGCTGGGCGGCAGCTCGTCGATCAATGCCATGCTGTATCTGCGTGGGCAGGCACGCGATTACGACGAATGGGCGATGATGACCGGTGACTCAGGCTGGTCGTGGCAGAACGTGCTGCCCACGTTCATGAACATGGAAGACCACTGGCGTGGTGGCGACGAAAAGCATGGCACGGGCAACGAGTTGCATGTGGACACGCCGCGTGTCGGTTGGGAAATCACCGATGCCTTTCGCGATGCCGTGGTCGAAAACGGCGTGCCGCGCGTGGATGATTTCAATCGCGGCGATAACGAAGGCGTGTCACGCTTTGATGTGACACAAAAAGACGGCATGCGCTGGAGCGGCACCAAGGCTTTTTTACGCCCCGCGATGCAGCGGCCCAATCTCACGGTGATCACCGGCGCGCTCACCCACAAGTTGCGGCTCGACGGCCGCCGCGTAACCGGTGTCGACTACTCGCGCGGCAGCACGATGCACACGGCCCATGCGCTCCGCGAAACGATTTTGTCGGCGGGCGCCGTCGGCAGTCCGCACATCCTGCAACTGTCGGGTATCGGCCCGGCGACGTTGCTGCAAAAACACGGCATCCCGGTCGTGCATAACCTGCCGGTGGGCGAGAACCTGCAAGACCATCTGCAATTGCGCCTTGCCTTCAAAATACAAAACGCCTTGACGCTGAACACGGTGCTCGATTCGTGGTGGTTCAAGGCGAAAATTGCAATTGAGTACGCGCTAAAGCGCTCCGGGCCGATGACCATGCCGCCGTCGCAAACCGGTGCCTTCGTCAAATCCGATCCGTCGCAGCGCAGCGCCAATCTGGAATACCACGTGCAGCCGATTACGCTCGACCGCTTCGGCGAGCCGCCGCACAAGTTCCCCGCCTTCACCGCCAGCGTGTGCAATCTACGCCCGACCTCGCGCGGGCACGTCAGCATCAAGTCCACTGATCCGCGCATGCCACCAGCGATCTCGCCGAACTATCTGTCCACCGATATCGATCGCAAGATTGCTGTTGACGCCATCCGCCTCACGCGCCGTATCGTGCTGGAAAGCGCGGCGCTCAAACCCTATCTGCCCGAAGAATTCATGCCCGGCCCCGCGTTTCAAACCGATGCTGAACTGATGAAAGCCGCTGGCGATATCGGCACCACGATTTTTCATCCGGTCGGCACCTGCAAAATGGGCAGCGCGAGCGATCCGACAGCGGTGGTGGATACCGATTTCAGGGTTCGCGGCATCGAACGCTTGCGCGTGATCGACGCCTCGATCATGCCGACTATTACGTCGGGCAACACCAACGCACCGACTTACATGATTGCGGAGCGCGGTGCGGCGGCGGTGAAACATACGGCTTGATAACGCGCCCATGCACGGCGTAGCTGGGTCTGACAGCACTCAAATAAGAATTATAAATATCCTTTAAAAACAAATAGTCACGTACTATCTTTGCAATGCGAAACACCAGGCGTTGCAATGCCTTATGAAGCACGGGAGTCGCCTGGATGAAACCCGCCACCAGCCCCAACAACAAAATTCCGCCCGCGATCTGGGCGCTGGGCTTTGTCAGCCTGCTGATGGATATTTCATCCGAACTGATCCACAGCCTGCTGCCGGTATTTCTGATGACCGTGGTCGGCTTCAGTGCGCTGACCATCGGCGTCATTGAAGGCGCGGCAGAAGCCACCGCGCTGATCGTCAAGGTGTTCTCGGGCACGATCAGCGACTACTGGGGCAAGCGCAAGCCGCTGGCGGTGTTGGGCTACGGGTTGAGCGCGCTGTCGAAGCCCTTGTTCGCAATCGCCGCCGGGGCGGGACTGGTGATTACCGCACGTCTGATGGATCGCGTCGGCAAAGGCATACGTGGCGCGCCGCGCGATGCGCTGGTGGCCGACCTCGCGCCGCCGGCGATTCGCGGCGCGGCATTCGGCTTGCGGCAGTCGCTGGATACTGTCGGTGCGTTTGTCGGCCCGCTGTTGGCGATGGGGCTAATGATTCTCTGGGCGAATGATTTTCGTGCGGTATTTTGGGTGGCGGTGATTCCTGCGTTTCTTGCGGTGGCGCTGCTGATCTTCGGCGTGCGCGAGCCTGAACACGCACCGGGCACGCCGCACAAGCCGCGCACCAATCCCATCAAGCGCGAAAATCTCAAACGCCTCACCGCCGCCTACTGGTGGGTGGTCGCCATCGGTGCGATTTTCACGCTTGCGCGTTTTAGTGAAGCGTTTCTGGTGCTACGCGCTGCCCAAGGCGGACTGCCGCTGGCACTGACGCCGCTGGTGCTGATCGCCATGAACGTGATTTACGCCTGCGCCGCCTATCCGTTTGGAAAATTGTCTGATCGCGTGAGCCACACCAAGCTCCTCGCGTTCGGCTTGATACTGCTGATTGCCGCCGACGCGGCGCTGGCGTGGAGCAATCATTGGGCGTGGGTCTGGCTGGGGGCTTCGCTTTGGGGGCTGCACATGGGCGTGACCCAAGGCTTGCTGGCGGCGATGGTGGCGGACACGGCACCAGCCGATCTACGCGGCACCGCGTATGGATTTTTTAATCTGATGGCCGGTGTGGCGATGCTCATCGCCAGCACGCTTGCCGGGTTGCTGTGGGATCAACTGGGCGCATCGTTCACCTTTGTCGCAGGTGCGCTGTTCAGTGCCGCAGCACTGGCGGTGATCGCGGCTTCGCCGCAGCAGCCGGTACGTCCGTGAAACAGGCGGAGCAAGTAAAATAAGCGGTAATTATTATTACTATTGCCGTTGCCTTATGCGCTTGCCGCGCCATCTGACCTAGGAAACACTGCAATGTCCGACGCCAAAAACCGCTATCGCTTTCTGCTGATCGAAGCCTTTCATCTGAAAGCCAGCGCCAAACATAGCACCCGCACCTTCATCGGCCCCAAGGAAGAAACGCTGATGAATTACAAAACCTTGCAGCCGCTGCTCGATACCATCGAGTGGGAGCGCGATCCGGGACCAGAGGCGTCCTACGGCGACTGGCCGGTGGAAACGCGCGAAGAATTCGACATCGTTGCCGCCGCGCGCCTGCCCATCGTGCGGGCTGCGTGCGAGAGCGGCAAATATAACGGCATCGTGTTGCTCGGCAGTGGGGAGCCGGGGTTTCTCGCCTCGCGCGAGATCGGCCATCATTTCGGCATTCCGGTCACGTCATGTGCGTATTCGCAGATGCACATTGCCTCTACGCTCGGCAACAAATTCAGCGTGGTTGATCTGGCCGAAAACCATAATATGTATTACTACGATCTAGTGCTGCGCCATCGTTTTCAGGACCGCTGCGCGTCGATACGCAATATCAACTTTCCGCTGCCACGACCGCCGCACGTGGGCGAAACCTCACGCGCCGAGCAGATGGCGAAAATAGCGCGCGGCGAAAAATCCGACATGGTCGAAGCCGCCGTGATCGAAGCTGTTGCCGCCATCGAGGAAGACGGCGCAGACGTGATCACGCTGGGTTGCTCCGGCACGTTCTGGCTGCAACCGTATTTGCAGCAGCGCCTGAACGAGATCGGCTGGAAAGTGCCGGTGCTGGAGGGTTACCGCTGCGCGATCACACTGTGCAAAATGCTCGTCGATCTGGGCGTCACCGCCAGCGGCAACATCTACCCCGATGACCGGCCCAAACAATGGCTCCGGAAAAAGTACATTTAAATCACGTAGTTACATCACATTACCCTTGAGAAAACGCCGCAGCGCACGGCCTTGGTTACCGGCGCATCGTATGGCATAGGCGCGGCCATAGCTGGCGTGCTGGCACGCGATGGTTACGATGTCGCCGTCACTGAACTCAAAACCGATGCGCTCGCCGAAACGCTCGGCGCGATCAAAGCCCACGGCACACGCGGCCTCGCAGTGGCGCTAGATACGCGTTCGCGGGACAGCATTGAGGCGTGCATGCATGAGGTCGTGCAAGCGTTCGGTCAAGTCGATCTGCTGGTGAACAACGCCGGTGTGCTGTCGCGCAAAGCCGTGGTCGACATCACGCGCGCAGAATGGCAGGCGGTGATGGATGTCAATCTCACCGGCACGTTTTTCATGAGCCAGCAGATGGGCCGCCATCTCATTGGCGCCAAACGCCGCGGCGGCATCATCAGCATCGCCTCCACGCATGGCGTGCTGGGCATCGCCAACACCGCGGCTTACGGTATCAGCAAGGCGGGCATTTCACACATGACGCGCATGCTCGCCATCGAGTGGGCCGAACACGGCATACGCGTCAACGCCATCGCACCCGGCACCACGGAAACGCTTACGCGCAAACAGTCGCTCGGCGCTGACCCCGTGCGACGGCAGATGATGATTGACCGCATCCCTTTCAAACGCTTTTGCACCGAAGCCGACGTGGCAGGGCTCGCCAGTTACCTCGCCAGCCCGGCGGCGGATTATGTTACCGGGCAGACGTTGCTGGTGGATGGTGGATTGACGTCGTACTGACGTGTATTGAAGCGCGGCATTAATCCGCCTTCGCCCCCGCCGCGCGCACCACTTTCGTCCATTTGGCAATTTCAGCGCGCAGGAGTTCGCCGCATGCCTCCGCGCTATTGCCCACCGGCTCAGTGCCCAGTGCGGTAAAGCGCTCTTTCACCGCCGGGCTGTGCACGGCCTTGACGATTTCGCTGTTTAGCCGCGTCACGATATCGCGCGGCACGCCTGTCGGCGCCAGCATCATGTACCAGCCGGTAACCTCATAACCCGGCACGCCAGATTCCGACACCGTGGGGATTTCCGGCGTCAGCGCGAGGCGCTTCAATCCGGTGACGGCCAATGCGCGCAGCCGTCCGTTCTTGATCGGGTCGATGGCCGCCGTGGTACTACTCATCATGATATCGGTCTCGCCGCTCATCAACGCGGTAGCAGCTTGTGCCGCGCTTTTATACGGCACATGCACCAGCGACGTGCCGGTCATGTGTTGAAACAGCACGCCGCCCAGATGATTCGCGCTGCCGTTGCCCGACGAACCGTATGTCACGCGGCCCGGTTTGGCCTTGGCCAGCGCAATCAGATCCCTAATGTTTTTCACCGGCACGCTGGGATGCGTAGACAAAAAATATTGCCCTGTGGTGAGTTGCGCAATCGCGGTTAAATCCTTCAGCGTGTCGTACGGCAGCTTCGCGTGCAGACTGGGATTGATGGAAATTTCCGGCGATGCCGTCATCAGCGTGTAGCCGTCGGGCGCGGATTTTGCCACCACTTCAGTGCCGATAATCGTGCCCGCCCCCGGACGGTTTTCCACCACCACCGGCACGCCCATCTGCTCGGAGACTTTCTGCGACACGATGCGCGCGGTGATATCGGTGCCGCCGCCCGCGCCGATGGCAACGATCATGCGTAACGGGCGGCTGGGATAACCTGCGGCACCAACCGCGGGTTGAGCAACACACACTGCCGCATGCGTCAGCAAACACAATGTTGCAGTCGCGCATGAAACAACACGAACAAAACGATTCATCAACCTGAGCCTCTGTAGTAAACCACGCCACTGCGCCGGGGTAGTCATACTACCGAAGTTCGTCCACGCCGAATACGGGGGCATCTATGCCACCCTGAATCGCCCAGGCGGTTGACCGATCACAAGGCGAACGATACATTGCCTGCTGGTGAAATTCGTGCCGACAAAAATTCAATGTATTGAGGAGGCTAAACATGTTTCAGACCGTATCGCGTGCTTGCGCCCTTGCAGGCGGCGCACTGCTGGCGTTCTCGTCCAGCCACGCACTCGCTCAAGCCGATGCCGCCTATCCCACGCGGCCAGTGCGTCTGATCGTCGGGTTTACCCCCGGCAGCGCCACCGATGTGGTGGCGCGCATGTTTGCACAAAAATTCAGTGAAGCCTGGGGTGTGACGGTTGCGGTGGACAACGTGCCCGGCGTCGGCGGCGCGGTGGGGGTGCAGCGATTGTCGAAATCCACGCCCGACGGCTACACGCTGAATTTTTCCGGCAATGGCGCGCTGACCATCCTGCCGACTCTGCAAAACAAGCCGCTCTACGACGTTTATCGCGATCTCGTGCCGATCTCGATGGTGCTGACGATGCCAAGCATCCTTGCCGTCAACAACGACATCCCGGTCAAAACCGTGCAGGAATTCGTCGCCTATGCGAAGAACCCGTCGCGCAAACTCTCTTACGCGTCG
Source organism: Bordetella parapertussis (assembly GCA_945865805.1). Taxonomy (GTDB): domain Bacteria; phylum Pseudomonadota; class Gammaproteobacteria; order Burkholderiales; family SG8-41; genus UBA5216. The sequence goes on along the minus strand of CAMBGJ010000019.1, from coordinate 9,929 downwards.
CCCGGCTCCGGCACGCCGCAACATATCGCGGGCGAGCTGCTGAAGGGGCTCGCTGGCATGGACCTCGCGCATATCCCCTACAAAGGCGCGGTGTTCACCGATGTCATCGGCGGCCGCGTGGCGATGACCATCCAAAACGCCGGCGCGATTCTGCCTGTGGTGCGTGATGGCCGGTTACGCGGCCTGGCGGTTACTTCGCTGAAACGCTCCCCCAACATTCCTGAACTGCCGTCGATAGCGGACAGCGGATTCCCCGGTTTCGAGGCCGTATCGTGGTTCACGTTTCTCGCACCCACTGGCACCCCGGCGCCGGTCATGGCGAGGGTGTATCAGGAATCCATGAAAGCCATCGGCAGTGCCGACCTGCAGGCACGCTTCGCGCAATTGGGGCTGGATGTCACCCCCAAAACCGGTGCCGAGGTCTCCAGCATTATCCGCACCGATATCGACAAATGGGCCAAGGTGATCAAGGATGCCGGGATCACCATGACGGATTGAACAGCCCCGTTTCCCTCAGATCACCAGGGCGTCCACAGGTGATCCACCGTGCCATCAGGAAAGTAATAGGTAAACCCGTGCAACTCGGCATAGTATTTATCGATGTTGGTGTCGCCGATGTGCACATACAGTTCCGCGGGAAAATCGATTCTGACCTGATCCAGCCGGTGCTTTAACACAGTAAACGCCACTGTGATGCCGTGCCTGTCCCACATGCGTTGCTGCATGCTGACCGTGCGGTCGGAACAACTGCCGATGATATAACCCAGCGCCTGCACTTCGCGCACCCGCGCCATGGTGATGATGCCGGGGGGATCGCCCGTCTCCAGGGTGCCGTCTATGTCGAAACTAATAAGCTTGGCCAACCGAACTTCTCCTGTGGTTTGTTATTTCTGCACGTGAATGTGGGCCGGAGCGCCGGGGCGCTCCGGCCCACGCGTTAACCTGATACCGAACCGAAGTTTAGTCGATTTTTAGTCGCTTCTTAGTAATACACCGACTTCCCTGCCCCGCCAGTCGCCACGATCAACTCACCACAAATCGCCCAGGATTTCTCCGATGCGAGAAACGAAGTGACATAGGCGATCTCGGCCGCATCAACCATGCGACAGATGGCGTTGCTACGCGGCGCGTCGGGCGCGAAGGTGCGCTTTTCGACTTCCGTCGGCGTGATGTTCTGCTCAGCGGCCTGTTTGGCGAGCAGGCTCGCCGTGCGCTCGGTGCGCGTTGTGCCGGGGTGTACACAGTTCACGGTGATGCCGTAGCGCCCCAGTTGCACCGCCAGCGTCTTGGTCATGTGCACCATCGAGGCATTGCGCGCACCGCCGGAAAGGTTACCCGCATTGCGCGCGTTGGTGCCGCTGATATTGATGATGCGGCCCCAGCCCTGCTTCTTCATATGCGGTATGACGGCGCGCGCAAAGCGCACCGCGCCCAGATACTTGGTGTTGAAATCCAGCAGCAGATCGTCGTCCACCACCGTTTCAATCGGGCCGATGGCAGAGGCCGAACCGCCGGGCGACGAACCACTATTCACCAGGATCTGCACGCCGCCCAGTTGCGACACGGCTTGCGCCACCGCAGCTTCGACCTGCGCCTTGTTGGTGACGTCACACGGCAGCGCGATGACTTTCGCGCCGGTCTCCTTGCTGAGTTCCTTGGCGACGGCTTCGAGCCTGTCTTTGCTGCGTGCGACGAGGCCAACACTGACACCTTCCAGCGCCAACTCGCGCGCGATGGCCCTGCCGATGCCCAGGCTGCCACCAGTGACAATGGCGTTTTTACCTTTTAGTCCCAGATCCATTTTTTAATCTCCAAAAATATTAATAATTCATCTAACCAGTGGTGCGTATCAATACCAATTCAGTCATTCCCGCGCAGGCGGGATTGACGTGGAAGGGGTTGGGGTACCTATACCTCAACCGGTCTTCTTATAGCCCCTCACATTCGCAAACGGGAGCTTCGCGCCCGGCTTCAAATCAACTTCGGCGCTATTCAGACACATCGCCAGCATGCTGAAGTAACCCACCGAGCCGATCAGATCCACCAGTGTGCGTTCGCCGAAAATCGCTTGTGCTTCGTTGAAGGTTTTGTCGCTGACGAAATGATCCACCAGCAGTTCCATGGCGAAGTTGTAATACACGCGCTCGTCGTCGGCCTTGAAGTTGGGCTTTTTGCCAGCCGCGAGATCGTCCACCACATCCTGCGGAATACCCGCAGCCACGGCCTTGTCGACGTGCGCGATCCACGAATACTGCGCATCCCAATAACGCGACATCACCAGGATGCCAAACTCGCGCAGCTTCACCGGCAGTCCGCAATCAAAACGCATGTAGTTGCTGATCGCCGAGGCTTTTTCAAACATGTCCGGGCTGTGTATCCAGACTTTGTACGGGCCGCCAAGATAATTGCGCCGCACGATGTGCTTCTCGCTCACTTCCTTCTGGCGTGGTGTGAATTGGTCTGGGTTTAGTACGGGAAGACGCATGATGAAATCCTTGTTGTATTGAGTGAAAAACTACCGCGCTTCAAGCGCCAGCCCGCTGCCACCCCAGCCACTTCACAATCGCCCCGCCCATCACCAGATCAAGATCGCCGCCTTTCAGCCACGACATTTCCTCAGTGAACATGGTCACGCATTGGCGATACGAAATCGGCATGCGCGTGATGTCGGTGCCCCAGAAGCAACGCTCGGGGCCGAAGGATTCGACGATCTGGCGCAAGTAGCCGTGGATGTTTGCATACGGATACGCCTGGCTTGAGGTGCTGGGCGCTCCCGACAGTTTGACCGCGACATTCGGCAGCTTCGCCAGCGCCAGCATGTCCGGCAAATCGGCGTAAATCGCCTCGTCTTTCAGACCGGCGCGGCCACCGCCGCGGCCGATGTGATCAATGTGAATTTTCAGTCCCGGATAACGCCGCGCGATATTGCCGAACGCCGCGATATTGGCCCCGCTCGCCAGCAGCCCCACGCGCAAATCGTGCTTCTGGCACGCCGCCCAGAACCAGTCGAGCGAGCCGTCTGACCACCAGGTTTTCTGACTCGCCTCGCTGAAGGTGAAACGAAAGCCGAGCATGCCGGTACGCTTGCGCCAATTCGCCACGATGTTCTCGCGGTCGGGGCTCAGCAAATCCATGTGGCCGAGGATGCAGAATTTATCCGGGTAGCGGCGCACCGCTTCTTCGGCATACACATTCACCGCTTCGCCGAGCGAGCTGGGTGGGTGGATCACCGCGCAATTGACACCGGCAGAATTCATCTCCGCCACCGCGTCGTCTATCGAATAGGTGGGAACCTGGCGATGGTGCGGGCTCATCTTGCCGTTTTGCCAGATGTGTATTTGTGAATCGACGATCAACATTAAGTTCTCCTGTTCTTTTCTGATTCACACGTTACGGTTTGAGCACTTCCATGCCTTCGGACGGCTCCAGCTCCGTGGCATTGGCGGTCATCGTCAGCAGCGTGTAATAGCCGATGGTGCCGGTCAACTCAACCAGTTGAAATTCGCCAAAGCGCTGTTTCAGCGCGGCCATCACGTCATTAGTCGCGCGATGCTTGTAGATCAAGTCGCGGGTGAAATCGACAATCTGTGCATCTTCTGGCGGCAGCCCACGTGAATGCTTTTCGCGTATTGCGGTGATGGTGGATTCCGCCACACCCAGCTTGCGCGCCGAACCCGACTGCGCGCCCCACACGTATAAACAATCAAACTCACGTGCGACGGTCATCGCCGCCAGCACGCGCACGCGCATGTCGAGCTTGCCCTCGAAGCGCACGTAGCCGCCGAGCGTGACGAGGTGCGCCGCGATCGGCGGGCAATGCATCGCCATGCTGAAGGGTCCATGTACGCCGCCGCGGCTCTTGACCACGGCATCAAATATGCCGTGATACTCCGAAGGCACTTGGTCTTTTTTGGTAATCGATGTGAGTCTTGCCATGATGGTCTCTTTCGCAGGTTACGCAGGTTAAGAAGGGTTGAACCAAACACAAACGCCTCGCAGTATTACGCAATATGCCGCGTTAGGCATCTGCGATTGCACATGGTGGCAAATTTTTGCTGGCCCCAGGAGGCAACTAGCTACAGCACCGTAACTACTTGTTTTTATTGATATTATTTTTTCCTATCTGAAACTTAATCTGTCAATTTCCACTGCCCGGTCGCCGAATCATAAATGTGCTGATGGCGAAATCCGGTGAAAAACCGCAGCGTGTAATTGACCGCGTTGCCCTTGTACACGCCCAAGGCATCGGTGGTGCCGGGCGCGCCGGTGGGCCGATAGTGAAACGCATGGTCTCTGCTGGGTGACATGCCCCACTGTGGCACCACGGCGATATCGCGCGGCGCCAGCGCGTCAAGCTTCGGCGGATAATGCCCTTCACGCGCATGATATTTCGTTAACGCAGTAACCACGGCTTCGGCGCTCTTTTTCGACAGGTTCAAATAATAGTTGTGGATCACCGTCAGCATCGCCATGGCGGCAATCCACATCAACGCGCGCAGGCCGCATACCTTGAGCATGCGCCAATCCCGCCGCACGCTGTAATACGCAGCGCCCAGCACCTGGCAAAACAGCGCCAACAAGCCTATCGGCGCAAACATCAGCGCGTCGTTGTAGCCGCCGACCAGCATCAGCAAAATGGCCAACGCCATGCTGATCATGAGTGGGCGTTTGATCGACACGGGCTGCGTGCTTGCCGTGCTTGACGTAATTTCCATGGTCACCTCCACACCGGTATTACACTATAGCAATATCCGATGCGCTATGATTCAACAAACGGATATCAGACGGCCCTTCAAGGAGGCAACATGAATCAAGTAAAAACCAGCAGCGGCAAATTCACCCCGCCGCAATTCAGCGAAGTCATACTCAAAACCGCGCGCTTCGCCACACTGAAAGACTGGTATGAAACCGTCACCGACGTGACAGCGTTTTTCGTCCGCGACGACGCCAAAAGCGCCACTTGGGCCGGTGCCTACAACATCGCTTTTATCCGCATTTTTTCGGCTCACCCGTATACCCAGGTGCTGGGCATATTTGAAGTGCCCGCGTTGAGCGGCCAGGCCGACAATCAGAAAGGCACGCCCGGCCTGCATCACATGCAGTTGCGTCACGCGGGCCTCGATCATCTGTTCAGCCGCTACGAAGCGCTGCACGCGCGCGGCATCACACCGATGCGCTCGTTCAATCATGGGCCGGGCACGAGTTTTTATTATCACGACCCGGACGGCAACACGGTGGAGCTGTCGTCCGCCAACTTTGTCAACGAGGCGGATTACCTCGCTTACTTTCGTTCAGAAGCGTATGCGAAAAATATTTCCGGCATAGAAATCGATCCCGCTGAATTCGTGGCACGGTATCGCGCAGGCACGCCACAAGCGGAACTGGTGCGATTTTGATCCGCCCGCTGTTGATTGCGGCAATAGCCGCCGTTGCCTTGCATCAGCCGGCAGCCGCGCAAGCCCCACAATCCCCATTTCCCGTGAAGCCCGTGCGCCTGATCGTGCCCTTCGCGCCCGGCGGCGGCACCGACACCATCGCGCGCATCCTCGCGCAAAAACTCACCGAGTCTTGGGCGCAAGCCGTCATCGTTGAAAATCGCCCTGGTGCGGGCGGCTTGATCGGTTTTGAATCCGTGTTGAAAGCCCCCGCCGACGGCTACACGCTGGGCCTGGGCACCATCAGCACGCTCGCCATCATCCCCCTGACGCAGGCCGCACCGCGCTACGATCCGCTGCGTGATTACGCAGCGGTGACGCTGATCTCCACCGTGCCGTACCTGCTGGTCGCGCACCCGTCGCTGCCTGCGCGCAATCTCGCCGAATTCGTCACCCTCGCGCGCGGCAAATCCGCCCAGATCAGCTACGGCACGCCCGGCTACGCCACGGGCATCCACCTTACCTCAGAATATCTCTCGCGCGTCACCGGCATCAAAATGATCCACGTGCCGTACAAAGGCGACGCTCCCGCGCTGGTGGATTTGTTTGCCGGGCAGATCAGCACCGCCGTGATGACCACCATCGTCTCCAGCCAGCACGTGCGCACAGGGCGCATACGCGGCGTGGCCATGCTCACCGCCCAGCGCACCAAAGACCTGCCCAACGTGCCCACTGCGATCGAGGCCGGCTACAACATCGAATCGCAATCGTGGCAAGGCATATCAGTGCGCGCCGGCACGCCGCCAGACCTTGTGCGCAAACTCAACGCCGACATCGTGCGCACACTCAACATCCCCGACGTGCGCGCCGCCATCGAAGCCCAAGGCAACACCGTGATCCCCGGCTCGCCCGACGCATTCGCGCGCTTTATCAACGACGAAATCGCCAAGTGGAAACAAGTGATTGCGTCGGCGGGGATACGGATTGAATAGCGGCCACCACGGAAAACAACGCAACTAATTCGCCTTAGCCCCCGCCGCCTTGACCACCGGCCCCCACTTCGCCAGCTCGTCACGGATAAACTTCGCAAAATCTTCCGGCGTATTCGGTGCGGCGGCATCGATGCCCGCGCCCGCCATGCGTTCTTTCACATCAGGCAAACCGAGCGCTTTATTGACTTCGCCATTGAGCTTCGCTACCAGCGGTTTGGCCATGCCCGCGGGTGCCAGCATGCCGTACCAGATGGTTGCCGCCACCTGCGGGTAGCCCATTTCTTTCATCGTCGGCGCATCGGGAAACAACGGTAGCCGATTCGGACTGATCGCCGCCAGCACGCGCGTGCGCCCCGATTTGATATGCGGCATATGCGGCGCGATGGCGTCAAACGCGAACGCCACCTGCCCGCCGGCCACATCAGTGGCCGCCGGGCCGCTGCCTTTATATGGCACGTGCTGCAGGTTTGCGCCGGTGGCGCCCTTGAACAATTCGCCCACCAGATGCGGCGCGCCACCCGAGCCGGACGAGCCGAAGGCATACGCACCAGGCTTGGCCTTGGTCAACGCAATCATGTCCTTCACCGATTTCACCGGTACTTGCGCATTGGCGACAATCACCATCGGCATCGTTGCATACAGCGCAACGGTCGAAAAATCCTTCACCGGATCGAACAACAGTTTTTCATACACATGCGGCCCGATGCCATGCGTGGTGATCGAGCTTTGCAGCAAGGTGTAGCCGTCGGGCGCGGCCTTCGCCGCCAGCTCCGCCGCGATTTGCCCGCCGCCACCACCGCGATTGTCGACCACAACCGTTTGCCCCATCGACTCGCCCAGTTTTTGCGCCATCACCCGCGCCACCAGATCGGCCGCGCCGCCGGGCGGCACAGTGACGATCAACCGCACCGGGCGTGTGGGGTAATTTTGCTGCGCATGGCTAGCGGCCCATGGCATCGCCGCCAGTATAAAACACGTAATTAATTGTTTTTTAACGATATTTTTCATTCTCATTCTTCCTCGGTAACTTGTCGCCCGAGTACGAATCCAAGGCGAAATCAAGCCCCGGATTTTAACTGGTACCAACTGCGGGCAGTGATAGCATGCCCATAAACAACTGCACACCAGCGGTCATCCAGCGCCCTCAAACTCACCGGAGGCATCATGCTCGCGCAAACCCTACCCGCACAGGCACAAACCGGACCGATAGTCGAAACCGCCAGCGGCAAAGTGCGCGGCACACTACGCGACAGCATCCACAGCTTCAAAGGCATCCTCTACGGTGCCAGCACCGGCGGCAAAAACCGCTGGCTGCCGCCGCAACCGGTGCCCGCGTGGACGGGTGTGCGCGACGCACTCGACTACGGCCCACGCGCGCCGCAAAACGAACGCCCGGCAACCGAACCGCACCTCGCGTGGATACGCGACACGCGTGCGTACAGCGAAGAATGCCTCGTCATCAACGTGTTCACGCCGGGCCTTGGTAACCACGGTGATCACAAAAAACGCCCGGTGCTGGTCTACATCCACGGTGGCGGGTTTGTCACCGGCGCCGGCAGCGCGCCGGGGTTGGATGGTCACAACTTCGCGAAAGCTGGCGACGTGGTGCTGGTGACGCTGAATCACCGACTGAATGTGTTTGGCCATTTGTCGCTGGCGGAATCGGGCGACGCGCGCTACGCCGATGCGGGCAATGTCGGCCTGCTCGACGTTATTGCCGCACTGCAATGGGTCAAACAAAATATCGCGCAGTTCGGCGGCGATCCGGCCAATGTCAGTATATCCGGCCAATCCGGCGGTGCATCCAAAGTCGCCGTGCTAATGGCGATGCCGCAGGCGCAAGGCCTGTTTCACAAGGCTATCATTCAAAGCGCCTCGTCGCTGCTGCGCATGGCCTGCTCAAATCGCCGCACACCATCTGCATTCCGTTCTCGTTCGGCAACGTCGATATCGCCGAAGGCATCACCGGTAAAGGTTCCGATCGTTACGCCCTGCAAAATCAAATGATGGGCGCGTGGCACGCCTTCATGAAAAGCGGCAACCCGAATCACGCGGGCTTGTCGCAATGGAAACCGTACGACGACAAAGATCATCCGACGATGATTTTTGACAACACTTGCCAGTTGGTGAACGACCCGGCGCATGAAGAACGCATCGCCATCAGTGCATGCCCGGCGTATCGGGCGGACGGCAGCCGCCACAGCTAAACCCGGGTGGGCTCGTTTTTGTGCCCACGCGATACACCGGGCGTGGCGCTTGTTCGACGGCGTGGGCAAAACAAAACCCATTTGCCGACCCAAAAACACAAAACTGCGGGGGAAGGCTCCCCCGCACCCCCTCCAGAGGGCAGATCACCAGAGTGCCGGAGTTCAGAGCCTCGGCGCGCGGAGACTTATAACAGGGGCGAACGCAACACCAAACGAAACCCGAAGCTGAAGTGGCGATAAGCGGGATGATACCTGCCGCGATAAGCACAGCGCGCGAAGTCAGCAACGTTGAACCACGAGCCGCCGCGCACCACCCTGTCGCCCCTGTAATCCTTTTGCGCCTCTGCACCATCGTAGGCCTTATCCGCATAAGGACGATGCAAACTGCGCGTCCATTCCCAAACGTTGCCTATCATGTCATTTAGACGTTGACTCGTGGGAAAGCTGGCCACCACGGCGGTATCACCGATAGAGAGCTTCTTGATTGCCATCGTCTTGTGCGTCAAATGAAAAGTATGCTGTGTTGCCAACCGTTTAACGCAACCGTACGTTTTCACCATTTAACTCGCGGGCACGATCAGGCAGGTTGCCGGCGAGCGCAGCGATCCGCAACGGTTGCGCACGCGGCATAGCCTTGCCAAAAATTAACATAAATGTTAATATTCGGATCATGGCTTAACGTATCGTTTTTTACAATCCCAAAGTGGCGGTGGCGCTGGCGCGATGGCCTGCGGGCATTGCTGCCGGTTTTACGGCCATTTCACAGAGCATGGTAGCGCATGGGCCCAATTTGGGACTGCCCTACACGCGAGCCATGGGCAAAGGGTTGTTTGAAATTCGCGCGCGCGGCACTGAAGGCGTGGGGCGCGCATTTTTCTGCATGCTTAGCGGCCAGCAGATTGTGATTTTGCATGGTTTTATCAAGAAATCGCAGAAAACGCCTTTGGCGGATTTACGCCTGGCTCAAAAACGATTGAAGGAGTTGCATCATGACTAAGTTAAAGCAAGCTAACGCGTCGGATAAATTCAACCCGGTGGCTTTTGATCCCGCACAGTACGCGGCCAAGCGCAGCGCTAAAGACCCGGCATTCAAGGCCGAGTATGCTGCGCTTAAAGATGAATTCAGTGCGCTTGATGCACTGCTACGCGCACGCAAGGCAGCGGGGTTGACGCAGGCCGAGGTGGCGGCGCGCATGGGCATTAACCCGGCCTCACTGGCGCGTATTGAAGGCAGTCTCGGCAGCCGCAAACATTCACCGACCTTTGCGACGTTACGTAAATATGCGCAGGCTTGCGGGATGCAATTGACGATACGTTTAGACTAAGGCGACAAGCATGAATCCATCAACCAATAT
>CAMBGJ010000018.1 GCA_945865805.1 Bordetella parapertussis | reverse complement strand
AAAATAATCAATAAAAACAAATAGTTATAAATACACGCCATGTGCGCCATGCAAGCCGTCAGCAGTCTCGCCAATATGGCGCTCGATCCGCAAATTCAGGCCATGCGGGTGCCGCCGCAATCGATCGAGGCCGAGCAATCGGTACTGGGTGGCTTGCTGCTCGAAAACGCGGCGTGGGACAAGATTTCCGACATCGTCTGCGAAACAGATTTTTATCGCGCTGATCACCGGCTGATTTTTCAGCACATCATGTTGCTGATCGAAAATAACCGCCCGGCCGACGTGCTGACCGTAGCCGAGAGCCTTGAACGCAGCGCGAAACTCGACGAGGCAGGCGGCCAGGCGTATCTGGGCTCGCTGTCGATGAATACGCCTAGCGCGGCCAATATCCGCCGCTACGCCGAGATCGTGCGCGAACGCGCCATCATGCGCCAGTTGGCGCAGGCAGGCAGCGAAATCGCTGATGCCGCGTTTAATCCGCAAGGGCGCGAAGCCAAGGACCTGATCGACGAGGCCGAGGCCAAGGTGTTTCAGATCGCTGAAGCCGGCGTCAAGGCCAGTCAGGGCTTTGTCAAAATCGATCCGCTGCTGACCGAAACTGTCGAGCGTATCGACATGCTCTACAGCCGCGAAAACAAGGACGACGTGATCGGCCTTGCCACGGGTTACGTCGATCTTGATCGCATGACATCGGGCCTGCAGGCGGGCGAGCTGATCGTGATCGCCGCGCGGCCCTCGATGGGCAAAACCGCGCTGGCGATGAATATCGTCGAACATGTCGCGCTGAATCTGAAGAAAGCCGCTGGTGTGTTCAGCATGGAGATGTCCGGTTCGCAACTCACCCTGCGCATGATCGGCTCGGTCGGGCGCGTGGATCAACACAAGCTGCGCTCCGGCACCTTTGAAGAAAGCGAATGGCCCAAACTGGTGGAAGCGGTAGGCAAGTTGAACGACTCGCAAATCCACATCGACGACACTGCCGGTCTTAACTCGCTGGAGGTACGCTCACGCGCGCGCCGGTTGCACCGCCAATGCGGCGGCTTGAGTCTGATCGTGGTGGATTACTTGCAACTGATGAGCGGTACTTCGTCAGGCCGCGAAGAAAATCGCGCCACCGAAGTGGCGGAAATTTCGCGCGGACTCAAAAGTCTTGCCAAGGAACTCAAGTTGCCGGTGATTGCGCTATCGCAGTTAAATCGCAGCGTCGAATCGCGCGTGGATAAACGACCGATGATGTCGGATCTGCGCGAATCCGGCGCTATTGAGCAGGACGCCGACTTGATCCTCTTCATCTATCGCGACGAGGTTTATAACCCCACCAACGAAGCGAGCAAAGGCAAAGCGGAAATCATCGTCGCCAAACAGCGGAACGGCCCGACCGGCCCAGTGACGCTGACCTTCCTGGGAAAACACACGCGTTTCGAAAATTACGCGGGCGGGGATCAGTACTGAAATTCAAAGTCAAAATCTTTTGCCACAGATAAACACAGATAAACACAGATTTTTCCGTAGTGGTGCTATCTGTGTTCATCTGTGTTTATCTGTGGTTAATCGGTTTTAAAGCACTTCTCCCGCATGATCCGCCAGCCGCGAGCGTTCGCCGCGCATCAGCGTGACATGCCCGCTGTGCGCCCAACCCTTCATGCGATCGACGACGTAGGTAATGCCTGAACTGCCTTCGGTGAGGTAGGGTGTGTCGATCTGCGAGATATTTCCGAGGCACACCACTTTCGTGCCGGGCCCTGCACGCGTGATCAGCGTCTTCATCTGCTTCGGCGTCAGGTTCTGCGCTTCGTCGATCACCAGAAACTTGTTCAAAAAGGTGCGCCCGCGCATGAAGTTCAGCGACTTCACCTTGATGCGTGAACGAATCAGATCGCGCGTGGCAGCGCGGCCCCATTCACCGGCGGCATCATCGGTTTTGTTGAGCACATCGAGATTGTCTTCGAGCGCGCCCATCCACGGATTCATTTTTTCTTCTTCGGTGCCTGGCAAAAAACCGATGTCCTCGCCCACCGGCACGGTGACGCGCGTCATGATGATCTCGGTGTAGGTTTTCGCTTCCAGTGTTTGCATCAGGCCCGCTGCCAGCGTCAGCAGCGTCTTGCCGGTGCCCGCCTGCCCGAGCAGGGTGACAAAATCAACCTCCGGGTTCATCAGCAGATTCAGCGCGAAATTCTGCTCGCGATTGCGTGCCGAGATGCCCCACACGTTGTTGCGCGCGTGGCTGTAATCCTTGAGTGTTTGCAGGATGGCGGTTTTACCGCTGACTTCGGTCACCTTGGCCTGAAACGATTTTTCATCGTCGAGATACACCATCTCGTTGACGATCAGGCTGCCGCACAACGGCCCGTGTACGAGGTAAAAGGTGTGGCCCCCTTGCTGCCACGACTCCATGTCCTTGCCGTGCGTGTCCCAGAAGCCCTTGGGCAGCGCACGCGTGCCGGTGTATAGCAGATCGGTGTCTTCCAGCACCTTGTCGTTGAAATAGTCCTCGGCAGCGAACCCCAGCGCACTCGCCTTGATGCGCATGTTGATGTCTTTGGACACCAGAATCACCTGCCGCTTGCTGTGTTGCTCCTGCAGGTGATTGACCACGGCGATGATCTGATTGTCCGCCTTGCCGCCGGGTAATTTCGCGGGCAATTCGCCGTCGATGGCCTCGGTCTGAAAAAACAGTCGCCCATTGGCGCTCTTGTCGCCATGCGTCGATAGCGCAATGCCTTTCATGATATCGGCGGCAGCGTGGCCGATCAGCTCATCCAGATAGCGGCTCGCCTGGCGCGCGTTGCGCGAAACCTCGGACATGCCTTTTTTGTGATCGTCGAGCTCTTCCAGCGTCGCCATCGGGATGAAGAGATCGTGTTCCTCGAAGCGGAACAGGCTGGTGGGGTCATGCATCAACACATTGGTGTCGAGCACGAACAGTTTGGTGGCGGCGTGCAGGCGCGTGATATTGTTGTTGGCGGACGAAGAAGCGGAAGTGCTGGGCGAGGCGGGCTTACGCTGGATCATGAAATTCCTTATCGAAGACGCATCAGGATGTATTTCTGTAACTATTTTTTTTTAAAGGGTTTTTATAAATTCCAGCACTTCCTGTGCGTGCCCAGGCACTTTGACGCCACGCCATTCGCGGCGCACCACGCCCTGGGCGTCGATCACAAACGTGCTGCGTTCAATGCCGCGTACTTTTTTACCGTACATGTTTTTCATTTTGATGACATTGAAAGCCTTGCAGGCGATTTCGTCGACGTCGGAGAGCAACTCGAATGGAAAACTCAATTTGGCTTTGAAGTTTTCATGCGACTTCAAACTATCGCGCGACACGCCAAAAATCGCGCATTCCGCCTTGTTGAATTGTGCATGCAAGTCACGAAACTGCTGGCCTTCGTTGGTGCAGCCGGGCGTATTGTCCTTGGGGTAAAAATACAGCACCCAGGATTTGCCGGCGGCGGACTTGCTGTTGAAGGGTTGGCCGCTGGTGGAAGGAATTTCAAATTCGGGAACGGGATTATCAAGCATGGTTTTTACGCACCTCCATTAACACAAAAGCAACGCACGGCACGTTTATACTGAAGCAAATGTAGACGGTATGCAACTCTGCACGCAAGCCACGCGCCGCGCACGGGGGCCGCGTGTTCACAAGGTGATCGCCGCACCTTGCAACGCCAGTGTGCCGCTGCGGCCGGGAATTTCTTCATACACAACCGCGTGTTTCGGCAACGCCGAGAAATCCAGCGCTTGCGCGTATTTTTGCATCGTGGTCAATGTATAACCCTGTGCGCGCCAGCCGCCGAGCAACGCTTCAAACACCGGGCTAAGCCGATTACCTTCGAGTTCCGCATGCAGGGTGTAGACGTGTGCGGCGGGCTTTTCTGTCAGCCGCAGCAAGTGCCGTGCCACATTCTGCTCGTCGATGCCGTCGTTGCCGATGAGTTCATCCAGCGTCGGCAGCGTCGTGGGTAACTGCGGGCAAGCGATGGCATGGCCTTCAATCACCGGCTTAAACGGATGTGTGCCGCGCGTATCGGAACAATAGGCAAATCCCATGGGTGTGGCGAGCCGAAACGCGTGCGCATTCATCTGCCAGCCCGCCGCCCCATGCGTGCCGGCAGGGACGCCAAATACGGCTTGAAAGCGCTCATTCGCCTGCCGCATCTCGTGTTGCGTCCATTCGAGGCTGGCGTTTCCCACGCGATCCTGCCATTCAACATGGTCGTTGGTATGAATGCCCACCTCATGCCCCGCATCACGCACGCTACGCATCAGCGGCGCGCAGCGGCGGCTGATATCGGGGCCTGGCAGTAGCGTGCCGTACAGCAGTGTCTTGATGCCATAGTTGGACACCACCGAGGTGCGCGAGACTTTTTGCAGGAAGCCGCGACGGAAAATGCGACGAATCGCGCGCCCGGTGTGGTCTGGGCCCAGACTAAACAAGAACGTGGCCTGAATCTGGTGACGGTTGAGCAGGGCGAGCAATCGTGGCACGCCGTCCAGCGTGCCGTGGTAGGTGTCTACGTCGATTTTAAGGGCGAGGTTCATGCGAGGATGTGCCGGGAGGCTATGGTAGCGTAGGGCGAGTATGGCACGACACGATGACGCCTGTTAATCGTGATCCCTGCAAATGCGGCGCAATGCCTGTTCAAGAGAGCAGGGCTCGAGGTACACTTGCCGCACTTTAACGAATACGAGTCTACCGATGAAAATTTGCATGATAGGCAGCGGGTATGTCGGGTTGGTCACGGGCACCTGCTTTGCGGAAATGGGCAACGACGTTACCTGTGTAGACAAGGACGCCAGCCGGGTCAATCGGCTCAAAAAGGGCGACATACCCTTTTATGAGCCGGGTTTGAGCGAGGTGTTGCTGCGTAACCAGAAGCAACGGCGGTTGGCGTTTTCTCTGAATCTGGCGCAGGCGGTGGCGGGTGCCGAAGTGATCTTTATTGCCGTGAATACGCCAGCGCAAAAGAATGGCTCGTCGGATGTGAGTCAGATCATGGCGGTGGCGGGCGAGATCGGGCGTAGCATCACCGGACATTGCACCATCGTCAACAAATCGACGGCACCGGTGGGCACGGTGGAAAAAGTCCGTGCGATCGTCAAACGCGAGCTGGCCAAACGCAAAGCCACGTTTGATTTTGACGTGGCCAGCAACCCGGAGTTTCTGAAAGAAGGCAATGCGGTCGAGGATTTCATGCGTCCCGACCGCGTGGTGATCGGCACCAGCACCGACAGTACGTTGAAGGTGATGCGCGCGCTGTACATGCCTTATGTGCGCAATCACGACCGGCTGATCGCCATGGGTATACGAGATGCTGAACTGACCAAGTATGCGGCGAACGCCATGCTGGCCACACGGATTTCGTTCATGAACGAGATGGCCAATCTCTGCGAAAAGCTGGGCGTGGATATCGAGAATGTGCGCGTCGGCATCGGCTCCGACACTCGTATCGGCTACTCGTTCATCTACGCGGGGTGCGGTTACGGCGGCTCGTGTTTTCCCAAGGATGTGCAGTCGCTGATTTACCAGACCAAGCAGGCCAAATTGTCGCCGCGAATTTTGGACGCAGTTGAGGCAACCAACGAAATCCAGAAACAAACCCTGTTTCATGCCATACAGCAGCGCTTTGGCCGTAATCTCAAAGGCAAGGTGATCGGCGTGTGGGGACTGGCGTTCAAGCCCAATACCGACGATATGCGCGAAGCGCCCGCAGTGGTCTTGATTCGAAAATTGATCGAAGTCGGCGCGCGCGTGCAGGCGTACGACCCTATCGCGATGACGGTTGCTAAGCGTACCTTGCCGCAGCAGTGGCTCAAGTCAGGCGTGTTGAAACTCGCGCAGGATCAGTATGCCGCACTCAAAGGGGCGGACGCGTTGGCGCTGGTGACAGAATGGAAACCCTTCCGCTCGCCGGATTTGCATCTGATGAAAAAAAACATGCGCCAGCAGGTGATTTTTGACGGACGCAACCAATACGAAAAGGCGGCTGTCATGGAGCAGGGCTTTGAATATCGGGGTATTGGGCGGTAAGGATCAATCCATCAGTTGCCGCGCGTTCGCGGTGTCACCGCGATACGCGTCGAAAATCAATTGCAGGGCCTGGTTCATTGTGACTTTCGGTCGCCATTCCAAATCGCGACAGGTGTTGGTGATTTTGGGCACGCGGTTCTGCACGTCCTGGTACCCCTTGCCGTAGTACGCCTGCGCGGTAGTTTCGATCAATTTGACCTTGCGCGCGTTTGCATACTCGGGGTAGGTTTTTGCCAGCGTCAGCATCATCTGCGCCAGCTCTTTGATTGAAAAATTGTTTTTCGGGTTGCCGATGTTGTAGATATTGCCGCTGGCGATGCCCTGTTTGTTGTCGATGATTTTCATCAAGGCGTCGATGCCGTCGTCCACATAGGTAAACGAGCGTCGCTGCTGGCCGCCATCGACGAGCTTGATATTTTCGCCACGCACGATGTGCCCGAGAAATTGCGTGATGACGCGCGAGCTGCCTTCCTTGGCGGTGTTGATCGAATCGAGGCCGGAGCCGATCCAGTTGAACGGCCGGAACAGCGTGTAGTCGAGGCCCTGCTCCATGCCGTAGGCGTGAATCACGCGATCCATCAGTTGCTTGGCGCAGGCGTAAATCCAGCGCGGCTTGTTGATCGGGCCGAGCACCAGTTCCGATGTCTCGGAATCAAACTGTTTGTCGCGCGACATGCCGTAGACTTCAGAAGTCGACGGAAATACCAGCCGCTTATGATGTTTTACGCACGACCGCACGATCGGCAGGTTGGCCTCGAAATCGAGTTCAAACACCCGTAGCGGCTCCTTGACGTACGTCGCCGGCGTGGCGATGGCGACCAGCGGCAACACGGTATCGCATTTGCGGATGTGATATTCGATCCATTCTTTGTTGATGGTGATGTCGCCTTCAAAGAAATGGAAGCGCTTGTCGTCGAGTAATTCTGTAATGCGCTCGGTGCCCATGTCCATGCCGTACACTTCCCACGGCGTGGTGGCGAGTATGCGCTTGGACAAATGATGGCCGATAAAGCCATTCACACCGAGTATGAGGATTTTTTTCACAAGTCAGTTCCGTTCAGGCGTTCAATAGGATCTTGCTGGCACCTAGCAGTGGTTGCATGGTTTGTGGCGTTAACGGTTGACCGTTGAGGCTCGCGGCCTGCAAGCGAAGCAAGCCGCCATCCGCGCAGCGTATGTGAAGGCTATCGTTTGCGGCGAATAGCATGGCGGATCCCGATTGAGGGTCGCGCCGCCCGGTAAAAAGGCTACCGAGCAGTTCGAGGCGCTTGCCATCGATCTCGCAAAACGCACCAGGGTAAGGTGGTGCCACCGCGCGTATCAGGTTATGCACTTGCGCTGCGCCCCACGCCCAGTTGATGCGACCGTCTTCCGGCTTGCGTCCGCCGAAATAACTGCCTGCAGTCAAATCCTGCGGTGTCAGGGTTGCTGTGCCCGCTATCAACTGCGCCAGAGATCGATCCAGCACGGTTTCCGCTGCCACGGTAACCTTGCGAAACACGTCCAGCGCGGTGTCGTTGGGCAAAATGGGTATCGCCTGTTGATCCACCAGGCGGCCTGCGTCGGGCTTGGCGACCATTTCGTGCAGCGTCGCGCCGGTTTCGCTTTCACCATGAATGATGGCCCAATTTACCGGCACGCGGCCGCGGTACTTGGGCAGTAGCGAGCCGTGCAGGTTGAACGCGCCTTGGCGCGCGCAGGCAAGGATCGCGGGCGTCAGCATGAAGCGGTAGTAAAACGAAAACAAAAAATCCGGCTGCAGCGTGGCCACGGCTTCCAGCAAACCCGGCTGCTGGGCATTGCTGACCACCGTTACAGGGATGCCGTGTAAACGCGCCTGTTCGGCCACACTGCCGAACCAGATATTTTCGTTGGGATCATCCGCATGGGTATAGACGTGGCGCACCTCGACGCCGTGGGCGAGCAGCACAGCGAGGCAACGCACACCCACGTCGTGATAGGCGAAAACGACCGCGCTGGTCATGCCCGGATACCGCTACCTGTCACCGGCACGCGTTGTTCGCCACGTTGTTCCAGTACCGCGTCAATCAGGTAGCGTGGGCGGGCACGTACCTCGGCGTAAATTCGGCCTACATATTCGCCCAATAAACCGAGGCCGAACAGCATGATGCCGATCAGGAAGAACTGCAGAATGTCGCGATCCCAAATGACGGCCAATCCCTGGCGAAAACTGCCGGACAGTATCCAGCGGTGGACCATCACGCCGGTGTAGGTGATCATGGTGCCGACCGACACCACGATACCAAGCACGGAAAACACCTGCAGCGGCACGAGTGAAAATCCGGTCATCAAGTCAAAGTTCAGACGCATCAGTTTGTAGAGCGAATACTTGGAGTCGCCCGCCGTGCGTTCCTCGTGCGCCACTTCGATTTCTGTGGGATTTTTCGCAAAGGTGTAAGCCAGCGCCGGAATGAAGGTATTGACCTCGTGACAGTTGTTCAGCACGTTGACGATGCTGCGGCTGTACGCGCGCAACATGCAGCCCTGATCCGTCATTTTGATTTGGGTGATGCGTTCGCGTATCAGATTGATCACGCGCGAAGGCCAGCGGCGCAGAACCGAATCTTGACGATTTTTGCGGATGGTGCCGACATAATCGTAGCCTTCGCGCATTTTTGCCACGAGTGCGGCGATTTCCTCCGGCGGGTTTTGCAGATCGGCATCCAGCGTGATCACCATCTCGCCGCGGCTTTGTTCAAAGCCCGCCATGATCGCCATGTGCTGGCCGTAATTGCCCGCGAGCAGCACCACGCGCGTGACATCGGGCCGTGCTTCAAACTGTTGGCGCAGCACGGCTGCTGAGCGGTCGCGGCTGCCGTCGTTGATGAAAATGACTTCGTACTGCAGCGCGAGTTTATCCAGTGCAGGATATAGACGCGCAAACAACGCGGGCAGCGAAAGCTCCTCATTGTAGACCGGGATTATTACAGAAAGTTCCATTAAATCATATACTTAGGTTTTTTTCGCGGCAGCGAGGACATCCGCGCAAGCGTCACACACGCGATCCACATCGGTGAGCTTCATCGCCGGGAACAAAGGCAGCGTGACGGTGCGGCTGCCGATGAACTCCGCATTGGGGAATTGCCCTGGCTTGTAACCCATCTTGCGGTAGTAGGTGTAAAGCGGCACGGCGGTGTAATGCAGGCCTATGCCAATGCCGCGCTTGCCCATCTCGGCGATGAACTCGGCGCGTGTGATGTTGATCTTGTCGAGTGGCAGCAGCGGCACGAACATGTGCCACGCATGATCGGCATTGCCGCGCACAGGCAGCATCATCGCCGGCTTGGTTTTCATTTTCGCCAGATAGCGCATCGCCAGTTCGCGGCGGCGCGCATTGAATTTCTCCAACTGCCGCAATTGGCTGCGGCCCACACAGGCCGCGACATCCGTGAGGTTATATTTGCCGCCCGCTTCCAGCACATCGATATTGCCCTGCGCATCCTTGCGGATGCCGTGAAAGCGCAGCACATCCACGCGCGCGGCTTCGGCGTCGTCGGCGAGCGCCAGTGCACCGCCTTCGATGGTGGTCATGTTCTTGTTGGGGTGGAAGCTGAAGCACACCAGGTCGCCAAAGCTGCCGATCAGCTTGCCTTTCCAGCGCGTGCCGATGGCGTGCGCGGCGTCTTCGATCACACGCAGCTTTTTGCGTTTCGCCAGTGCGTAAATGCCGTCCATATCCACCGCCAGCCCGGCGTAGTGCACAGGCATGATGGCTCTGGTGCGTTGGGTGACGGCAGCGGCGGCCTTGGCGACATCGATGTTTTTGGTTTTCAGATCGACATCCACGAACACCGGCTTGGCACCCACGCGTGCCACTACGTTGGAGGATGCAGCAAACGTCATCGCGGGCACGATCACTTCATCACCGGGGCCGATGTTGCATACCTGCAGCGCGACTTCCAGCGCGCCGGTGGCGGAGGTGAAGGTCTTTACATGGCGCTTGCCACCGAGGTACGTCCGCAACTCGTCTTCCAATCCCTTGACGTGCGGGCCAGTGGTGATCCAGCCCGAACGCAGCACGTTGCCGACTTCGGCAATGGTCGCTTCGTCGATGGTCGGGCGGGTGAAGGGAAGAAACGGGAACTGCTTCGTTGTTGTTTTAGCCATGCTCAATCACAAATTAGCTGCGGGCGATGATAAATACACCCAGGATGATAACGCCGATGCCGACCAGACGCATGGGTGTGACCGCCTCGCCAAACAAGTACCAGGCAGCGACGGCATTCAACACATAGCCCACTGACAACATCGGGTAGGCGATGCTCACTTCCACACGCGACAGCGCCATGATCCACACCACCACGCTGATGACATAACACGCCAGGCCGCCCAGTATGTACGGCTGCGTGGCGAGCTTCCAGCCTACCGGCCACACATTGGCCGCAGAAAACTCAAATGTGCCCACGGCATTGGTGCCGGCCTTGAGCAGCAACTGCGCCAACGCGTTGAGTAGCACGCCACACATCACCAGCGTAAATGACAGCGCGCTCATCTTAAGTTTGGTGCGAGTGCTTTCACGGGTTTTTTCACCACGACATAGCGTACATGCGTTGCAATCACCTGCATCGGCAGGTCTTCTTTTTTGAGCTTAGCATAGGTCTCCGGCGCGATGATGGCGAGCGCGCGGGCGTGGCCTTGCCAAGCCTTCACGAATTGCGGAATGTCGGGCAGCCACAGCCGCGGTTCCTGCTCCAGACCAAACGCCAGTTCGTCGGTGTAGGCCACCAACGTCACCGGACGTTTTATGTAAAACGCCAGCGTCTGCTCGTAGTTATGCACGCTGTAAAACGGTATGCCCGGTTCGAGGTGCGGCTTGATTTGTTGCGCGATATCGTGAGCGGACGAGGCGGGCGCAAGCACGTTATGGCCGAGTGCCGCCAGTTGCGTCAGCGCCAGCGTGCCGGTGCTGATGCAGATGATCGCAGCAGTGCGCAGGCCGCGCCAGCCAACCCAGGCTGCTGCGAGAAACAGCGCTAGTCCAGCCATGCCCGCCGCCAACAGCCACGGGGTATACAACGCGTACAGTTCAGCGGAGACTTTTTCGTTGCCCCAACGCGTGACATGCGGCGCGTAGAGCATGACCGCGCCCGCGCCCGCAGCCAGTGCCAGCGCGTTCCACGTCAGGGTTTTTGTTTTTACATGGACCAGGGTGCACGCCATCAGCAATGCCAGCGCGGGGAAAATCGGTACGATGTAAGACGGCAGCTTGGAACCCGACGAAGAGAAAAACAGAAATATCAGCACGGCCCATAGCACGAGAAAGCGGCGTGGATGAAAGTGGGCACCGCCAGATGCGCTCACGCGCCAGCCATCCACCAGCGACCGGGCCAGATACAACATCCACGGCAGCATGGAGGCGACCAATATCGGCACGAAGTACCACCACGGGCCGACGCGCCGGTGCACCTTGCTGGCGAAACGCGAAAAGTGTTCGCGGATGAAAAAGAAATCAAAAAATTCCGGGTTGGCCAGTTGTACCAACACAAACCACGGTGCAGCAATCGCAAAAAACACCAGCAAGCCCCAGCCCCAACGCAGCCGCGTCAGCAATCGCCAATCACGGTGCCAGATCATGTAGGTGACAAACACCATACCGGGCAGCACAATGCCGATCAGGCCCTTGCTCAACATGGCCAGCGCCGCGCACGCCCACGCTGCGATCATCCACGGGCTGTTCTTGCCGGGCGGCTCGTTCAACGCCAGCAGCAGACACAAGAGCGTCGCCGTCATCCACAGAGTGAGGCCCATGTCGAGCGTGTTGATTTGCGCGACGATGATAAAGCCAGGGCTCGCCGCCAGAATCAGCGCGGCGTAAAAGCCCACCACCTCGCCAAACAGGCGCCGCCCGGCGCAGTAAATCAGCAACACACAGAGTAGGCCGCTTAACGCCGGCCACAACCGCGCGGTCCAATGATGTTCGCCGAAAACGGTGTACGCAGTCGCGGTCGCCCAATATTGCAGCGGCGGTTTTTCAAAATACTTGATCGCGTTCAGACGCGGCGTCACCCAATCGCCGGTGGCCACCATCTCGCGCGGAATCTCTGAGTAGCGGCCTTCGTCGGGCCGCACCAGCTTGCGCAGATCGAGCGTGCCGAGCCAGGTTGCGGCGAGCAGCAGGGCGAGGAAAATTAACGTGCCGCGGCTGGGCGTTGCGGTGTCCGGCATTAACGGTGGGGTGCGGTTTAGAGGGGGTGCCGCGCAAAATGGCGCGTCAAAATCGACGTGCGATTATAGCGGATGGCCCAGCTAATTACATGTTTTTAAGGCGATTTTTGCCAGTTGCGCATAGGTGCTGGCGCGCGTATCCGTGGCCGTGACCACCGGCGCGCTGGCCAACGTTGGATAGTGTTTGTTGATCGCACGCGTATACGACGGATCGTAATGGCGCACCAGCAGCGCTTCGGTGAGTTCATCCCAGCGTTGGTCACGCACCAGCGCGTGCCAATGGGCGATGACATCGCGGCCGTGCAAATCGGTGAGGCAATCGAGTTGCGCCGACAGCAGGGCGGGGTTTTGCAGAAAGTGCGCGTAGTCTTCCTTCAACAGCGCCACGCGCACCGGCGTGGTGGCATTGAGTATCAGCGGCTTGCCCGCCCACATCGCCGCGATCAGCGCTTCGGGCACGCGCAGCTTGCCGACCTTTTTGCTTTCCGATTCGACAAACACCGGGCGCGCCGGGTCAAAGCCGCGCAGTGCGTGCCACACCTGGCTGTCAAATAATTTTTGCGGCGGCTGCGGCGCATCGGGCAAGTTGCCGAGTACCGAGCCGCGATGCGCGGCCAGCGCTTCGAGATCGAGCACCTGTGCGCCAGTCTCGTTGAGTGCGGCGAGCAGACGGCTTTTACCGGCGCCAGTCATGCCGCACACCACGTGCCAGTTAAATTGCGCGGGCAGGGTGGCGAGATCAGCGATCACCACGCGGCGATAGGCTTTATAGCCGCCGTCCAGCCGCGCCGTGCGCCAGCCGATTTGTGTCAGCACATGCGCCAGCGCGCCACTGCGCCCGCCGCCGCGCCAGCAGTAGACCAGCGGTTTCCAGCCGCGCGGCTTGTCGTGAAAACGGTCACGCAAATGGCGGGCGATGTTGTCGCTAACGAGTGCTGCACCGACCTTTTTGGCATCGAACGACGACACCTGTTTATAAATGGTGCCGACTGCCACACGCTCGGCGTCGTTCAATACCGGGCAGTTGATGGCCCCGGGGATATGATCGTCGGCGAACTCGCTTTCGCTGCGCACGTCGATAATCTCGTCAAAGCCCGTCAGTTGTGCTACGGTTACATTGACCGGCGCGCGCGAGTGCGCCTGGATTTGATCCGTGTTGTCCGTGTTGTTCATCCCCCTTAGTTTACGTGAAATCATGAATAAACCTATTGAAGTAGACGCCATCAAATTAACCCACTTGTCGCACGGCGGTGGATGAGGCTGCAAAATCACGCCAGCGTTGCTGAGCGAAATTCTCTCCAAATCGCCGATGACCGGCGTGTTCCCCAATTTGTTGGTGGGCAACGAATCGGCGGATGATGCCGCCGTTTACAAGATCAACGACACGCAGGCCATCGTTGCGACGACAGATTTTTTCATGCCCATCGTCGATGATCCGTTCGACTTTGGCCGCATCGCCGCCACCAACGCGATCTCGGATGTCTACGCGATGGGCGCCTCGCCGTTCATGGCGCTGGCGTTGCTCGGTATGCCGGTGGGCAAAGTGCCGGTGGATGCCATCGGCCAGATTTGTGCCGGTGGCAAGGCCATGTGTGACGAGGCCGGCATTCCCATAGCCGGTGGGCACTCAATTGATTCGCCCGAGCCGATTTACGGCCTGGTGGTGCTGGGCCTGGTGCATCCCGATAAAGTGAAACGCAATGATCGCGCCAAGGCGGGCGACGTGCTGATTCTCGGCAAGGGCCTGGGCGTCGGCATCATGAGCGCGGCGCTGAAAAAAGGCGAACTGCGTCCCAAGGCTTACGAACAAATGATCGAAGCCTGCACCCAGCTCAACAAGCCGGGGCAACAACTTGCCGACATGCCCGGCGTGCATGCACTGACGGATGTCACTGGCTTTGGCCTGCTCGGTCACTTGCTGGAAATCTGCCGCGGTTCAAAACTACAGGCGAGTCTTAATTTCGCCCAGCTGCCGATTTTGTCCGCCGCCAAACATCTGGCGGAGCAGGGCTTTGTCACCGGCGCCTCAGATCGCAACTGGGCGAGCTACGGCCCGCACGTCACGATGCCGGCGGGGGCGCCGGATTGGCATCGCAAAATGCTCACCGATCCGCAAACAGCGGGTGGCTTGCTGGTGGCGTGTGATGCGGCCACTGCACCCAAAGTGCTGGAGATATTTCGCCAGGGCGGGTTCAAGGATGCTTGCGAAATCGGCGTGATGAGCGCTGGGGTGCCGAGTATTGCTGTACTGTAAGTATTTGTATTTATTGATATTTTTATGACGATGCTGATGTGCGTGCGCCGTGTGTTCGCCGCAGCGCTGCTACTGAGCGCGCCGCTGGCCGCCCACGCGCAGATCAAGCCTGGCGAATACATCGATACCAGCGGCTACGGCGTTTTAAGCGTGACGGGCAGTGGCGGCGCGCTGAAATTTGAAATCGAAGTCGTCGGTGCTAATTTTCACACCTGCAATTTGTCTGGCGTCATCCGTAACAACGAAGCGCGCATGGAAGAAAGCGCGGATGACAAACAGCCGTGCATCGTCACCTTCAAGCCTACCAAAGGCGGCATAGCCGTCGGTTCAAAACACGGCCGCGCGTGTTCCACTTACTGCGGCATGCGCGCCGCGTTTGAAGGCGAATATGTCGCGCCGCCCGCCGGTTGCGAGACCCGCGCAGTGCGTAACACGCGTGATCGCTTCAAGGCCGCGTACGACAAAAAGCAGTACGCCGAGGCGCGCACCTTGCTCACGCCGATCGCCAACAAGTGTTACGCCGTGCTGAGTCGCTTTGCACAGGGCTGGGTGAGCAACGATCTGGCGATCACGCAGTATCGCGTGGGCGACAACGCCGCGTGCCGCGCGAGCTTGAAGCCGTGGCTGGAATTGGCGCAAACATCCGACGCGGAAATCAAGGACGGCTATCCGCCGTCGGATGCGGAGGAGATGTTGCGCCTGGCGAAGGCGACGCGCGCCAATCTCAACATTTGCGGCGCGCCGGTGATGCCTGGGGCTAAAAGTAAGCCCTAAGCGTAAGCCTTGAACAGTGAAAAATAGTGTTTAAAAACAAATAGTTACGTAAATTTCTGCTTGCCTGCCCGGTGCTGCGTTACGGCACACCCGGAAAGGCTGTGACGTACTGCACCTTCACGTCGGGAAACGCGGTGACGATCTGCACCTTGGTATCGGGGAACGCCGTCACGATCTGCCACTTGCCGCATTTGTCGGGGAAGGCGTTGACCTTCTCCACCTTCACATCAGGAAACGCGGTGACTTCCTGCACCTTGATGTCGGGAAACGCCGTGACAATTTGAATCTTGCCGTAGAGCTTCTTGCCTTTGAAGGTGCAGGTTTTTTTGTCGAAGTCGGCGGCGTGCGCCAGCGGCGCTGCCAGCATTGCGAAACTTACGGCACACAGCGACAGAATTTTTTTCATCGCAGATTTCATCGTAGTCATTCTCCAGATTGGATAAACCATTGTAGCGACACGCGGCGTCACCCGTGCTTGCGCGATACCAACAGTTGACCGCAATGTCGTCAATGGGTGTGCGCCGTGAAAAGGCGGCGCTTTCCAGCGGGTGCAAGCCCCGCCCGGCGAAATGCTCCAGCCGGAAGCAACCAGAGCAATCATGGAGGAAACGAAATGGTTGAAGCCTTCGGGTAAAGCGTGTCACGAATTGGTGACAGCGCGAGTGTGCAGGCCGCAACGTGAGTGAACACTGAGCAAACCTCGAAAAGGACGATGCACAGGCCGACCCGACCACCCTATCGGGGAAGGCTGACACGGCTGGGCGAAAGAGCAAAGCAGGACGTCCAGACGCTGTGCCGGGGTAGTGGTGGCAGCATGTACACAAGGAAAGCGCACGCAACACGGGAAGCCCTATGACGTGGTCGGTCGTGAAGACCAACTGGAAGCCGGTGACGGCAGAGCAGGCGGCGTGGGGTGGCGGAGAGGCTCGTATGACCGTGGAGGCCGGGTAACGCTGGCGGAGGAAAGGAGCCTCAGTTCAAGGCCGACGTTGAAAGTGGCGAAGTGCTGGAGATTGGGGCGACCCTAATAAACTCCGCTAAGGCACGGGAGTCGCGGAAGGCGTCAGATGCCGAAGTGAAGGAAGAACCCGGACTTTGATTCGGGAAGCGGGTGTCGGCCCAAGTGGCCGCATCGGCGGTTGTGAAGGGGCGGCTGTGAGTATTACGGCGTGGGTTACACGGCTCGCGCTGCTGATCAGCGGTTCCGTGCACGACCTTTCGTGCGCGAAGGCATGAGTGTCTTGTCCGAGAGCCGGATGCGGGAGATCTGCACGTCCGGTTCGATGAGCGGGGGATGTGGAAACGGGGTTATGGCAAGGTTACTCGGGCACCGCCAGACGAAAGGGGCGGCAACAGACAAACCAAACCTACTGCTACCGCGCCACATCTCGACTCTACTATTGCATGTCTGCTGATCCCAGGCCGCATAGTGGCCGACGAGGGGGGGGGTAAAGCAGGAAAATGATGCACCGCCGCATCGTCTGCGGTATTCTCGACCCATCCCATGAAGAAAATATTTTACGGCTGGCGCGTGGTCGGCGCGGGCGGCGCTTTGCAATTTCTGCAGAGCGTGCTGCTGAATTCGGCATTCGGCATCTATGTGGCGGTGCTGGTCGAGGAACGCGGCTGGAGCAAAACCGCGCTGTCGGGCGTCGCCGCGCTGAAATCCACCGAAGTCGCGCTGCTTGGCCCGGTACTCGGCTGGCTGGTGGATCGCTTTGGCTCGCAGGGCATGGTGCGTCTGGGCGTGGTGTTGTTCGGCATCGGGTTTATGCTGTTAAGCCAGATCGACACGCTGCTGGGGTTTTACGCCGCCTTCCTGGTGATCGCCCTGGGTTCCAGCATGTTCAGCAATATGCTGGTGAGTGTGGCGATCATTCAGTGGTTTGAGAAGCATCGCACGCGCGCGCTGTCGGCCTTGCAGTTTGGCGGCGCGATCGGCGGCTTGTTTGTATTTATCGTGGCGTGGGCCATGCAGATGTGGGGCTGGCGCGCGACGGCTTTTGGCTCAGGCGTTATCGCCATCGTGCTCGGCTGGCCGCTCGCCAGCATGATCCGCAGCCGACCGTCGGACGTGGGCGAAACCGTGGATGGTTTGCCCCCCATGCCCAAGGTCAGCGGCCAGGCCGAAGCGCCCAGCGGCCCGGCGTTTACCGCGCGTCAGGCGTTGCGCACCAGTGCCTTCTGGTTGCTGTCGCTGGGCCATGCCTGCTCGTTGCTGGTGGTGATGGCGATCAACGTGCACGCGGTAACGCACATGAAAGAGGGCCTGGGTTATACGCTGGCACAGGCCACGCTGTTTTTTGTGCTGGTCACCGTGGGGCAGTTTTTCGGCGTCATCATCGGCTGGCTGGTGGGCGAAAAATTCGCCAAACGCAAGGTGGCTGCCGCCTGCATGCTGATGCACGCGGGCGGAATGCTGCTGTTGACCTACGCGCCGGGCGCGGTGATCCTCGCGTTCGCGCTTTTGCTGCACGGCGTGGGTTGGGGCCTGCGCGGCCCGTTCATGCAGGCGATCCGCGCGGATTACTTCGGGCGGCGTTCCATCGGCGTGATTCTAGGCCTGTCGACCATGGTGACCGTGATCGGCAACATCGTCGGCCCCTTGCTGGCGGGGATGTTTGCCGACTGGCAGGGCAATTACCGCGCGGGCTTTACCGTGCTGGCTGTGCTGGCTGCCGTGGGATCGTTGTTTTTTCTGATGGCCAAGCCGCCACCGCCGCCGTCGCACAACGGAGCGGCTACTTGAGTTTCACGCCGGTCTCTTTGATCAGCCTGGCCCAGCGCGTGACTTCAAATTCTAGATATTTGCCGAGTTCTTCGGGCGTGCCGCCGAGCGGCGCCACGCCCAGCGTCTGAAAGCGCTCGCGCACGTCCGCTGTTTTCAGCAGGCGGTTGATTTCGGCGTTGAGTTTGCCGGTGACTTCGCGTGGCGTGCGCGCCGGGGCGAAGACGTTGTACCAGGCGATGACTTCAAACCCTGGCACGCCCGATTCCGCGATGGTGGGTATGTCAGGCGCGATGTCCGCGCGCTTGCTGCTGCTCACCCCCAGCGCGCGCAGCTTACCAGTGCGCGCATAGGGCAACACGCCGGTGATGACGTTGAATACACCTTGCGCCTCGCCGCCGATCACCGCAGTGACCGCCGGATTGCCGCCCTTGTACGGCACGTGCAGCAGATCGATGCCGCTCATGTGGCGAAACATTTCCATCGTCAGATGCGCCGACGTGCCCGCGCCGGACGAGGCGAAAGCCAGTTTGCCCGGTTGCGATTTGGCGAGCGTGATCAAGTCGCGCGTGGTTTTAACCGGCAGCGCGGCATTCACGCCGATGAGATAGGGCATCTGCGCCAGCAGGATCACCGGCGCGAGATCGGTAATCGGGTTGAATGGCAGTTTGTAGAGCGAGACGTTGATCGCGATGCCGCCCGAGGTGGTCAGCAAGGTGTAGCCGTCCGGTGCCGCGCGCACCACGAGATCGATGCCGATGGTCGAACCCGCGCCGGGCCGGTTGTCGATGATTACCGGCTGGCCCCAGGTTTCGTGAAATTTTTGCGATAACACCCGGCCCACCAGATCATTCGAGCCGCCCGGCGTGAACGGCACGATGATGCGTATCGGCTTGCTCGGATACACACCGGCAGCGAATGGGGTGGAGCAGGCCACGGCCAGAAAGGCGGCGACCGGCAGCCGTAGTTTAAAGTGGTTATGTTTCATAGGTATGTGTTTTTATTGGGTTATTTTAAACCAAACTATTTGGCGCGAACAACAAATTCAAAGGCATCTGCCACAGAGGACACAGAGGACACAGAGGTCAATGGCGCAATCTTAAGCGGCAATTAGGTTGAGGTTGGGTGTCGCCAACCCCTCCACCGCAAAGGCGCAAAGACGCAAAGGAAACGCACAGTAAAGCTTGGCCGGGGTTTCTTTGCGTGCTGTTCTTTGCGTCTTTGCGCCTTTGCGCCTTTGCGGTGAGATTTTTGCGGTGCTGAAATTTACTTATCGTTACGCTGAGCAGCTACAAGTATTGTTGCGTTAATCCACCGGCGGCAGAACCTTCTCTGCGCGCATGTCGTTCCACAGCCGGTAGAACATTTCCTCGGTATCGACCGACTCGTGAAAGCCGAATTGCCGCAGCTTGCTGACGTTTGATATCACATCGTAGCCGGGTGTGAAGACAAAATCGCCATAGGGCCAGCGCACGATGTCCTGATACGAGATCGGCCGCAGGCCATATTTTTTGACCACGCTATCCCACACCGGGCCTTTGTCGGCCATGGTTTTCACCAGGTTAATCTGGCGGCGCGCGCCGCTGACCATGTTGAAGTGTTGCGCGAGTTTCGGCCACAGGTGTTCCCAGCGGATCAGATCGCCATTGGTGATGTTGAAATCCTGATTTGCGCAGCGCGGCGTGGTCGCCATCCACACCATCGCGCGCGCCAGCAGGCCCGAATCGGTGCACTGATACAGCGCGCGATAATTTTCCGCCGTGCCGGGGTGGCACAGCGGCAGGCCCAGCGCCTTGCTGATCACGGCGTAAATGCCGATCACCATGGTCAGATTGCTCGGGTTGCCGATGGCAAAACCGCTGATCGCATGCGGCCGCGCGGAGGTATAGGTCCACGATTTACCGCGCTGGCGCTCGACCATGTAATCCCACTGGTTATAGTAAAAATTCGGCGGCATGTGACGCGGATCGTCTTCGCGGGCCGGCGTCTTGAACGGCCCGAGATGCGAGCCATACCACTTGGTGTCCTGCATGAAATGAATGTGCTGCAGACCGGTGGCGATGGGCTCGATGGTTTCCACCACGTTACACAGCAGCGTGAGATTGTGGCTCACCAGCGCCGGGGCCAGCGGATCAGAGTTGGTGGTGACGGCGGCGAAAAAAACATGCGTGACATCGCTCAAGTGGCTGAGCTTCGCCTTGCACTGGGCGGTATCCATCAGATCGACGGTGATGTGCTCGTACGCGCCTTGCACATCAGGCTTGCAGCGCGAGAGAGCGGTGATTTCCCAGCCGCCTATGGCGAGCAGGTGCTTTAACAGATTGCGGCCTACTACGCCGGTGGCGCCTGCTATCAGGGCTTTTTGTTTGGGCATGATCTTTTTCAGACGGTAGGTAACTGTTCAGCCTCGATGGTAAAACTTCTTCACCGCAGAGGCGCAAAGGCGCAGAGCTTACGCAGAGAAGTGCTTTTACTCTGCGGGGGTTCTTTGCGCCTCTGCGGTGAAGGGGGTCAAAGCGGCTGAATAGTTACGTCGGTAGATTGGTGCACGTCAATAACCCCTCCTGTCATGCCCGCTTTCGCGGGAATGACAGGAGAAATTTCCCGATTCTTGACCACATTTTATGGCGATACGTCTTCCAACAAAAATCCCACCGCCGCCGTCCCGCAAACATCCGGATAAGCCCCCGCCGGATGCCAGGCATCACCCTCAATCACCATCAGCCGAGAACGGGGCATTTGTTCCTGCCACGCCTTAACGCCTTCGATGGGCCGCAAGCCGCTGCCGGTGGTGGCCATCACCAGCGTGCGGGATTTTATCGCGGGCAACTCCGACCGGATGTCCACGCTGGGCACCCACGGCAGATAGCTGCGCAGCGTGGAAACCGGCGTGTTGCCCTGCATGTGTCGCGCCCAGTACTCGACTTGCGCGGGCGGCGCGCTGCTGCCGAGACGCCCCGCCGTGGTGATGCGCGCCCACGCCAGCACGCCTTCGGCCTCGATCTGCGCCAGCCACTTTGACACATCCGGCGTGCCGGTGATCATCAGCGCCACCGCCACCAGCGATTGCACGCGCGTGGGCTGGCGCGCGGCCAGCGTCAGCACAACGGAGCCGCCACTTTGCGAGCCGATCAGATGCGCCGACGCACACCCGGCAAAATCCATCACCGCTTCGATGTCCGCATGCAGCCGCTCGATAGACCAGCGCGCGTTTTCTGCCATCGGCGTGGATTTGCCAAAGCCGCGCATGTCAAAACGCACCACACGAAAATGCCGCGCCAGATGCGGCACCCAGCCGCGCCACGCGTCGAGGTTTTGCCCCATGCTGTGCACCATGATCACCGTTTCGGCGCGGCGCCAGGGGTCGGTGAAATCGTCGATCACCACGTGCAGCTTGATGCCGGGTTCGACTTCCAGCCAGTGTTCAACGCTCATGGGCTTGCTCACTCATGCGCTCACTCCGGCTTGATCCCCGACTGCCGCACCACCTTCGCCCACTTGGCCTGCTCGTCGCGGATCAACGCGGCAAACCACTCGGGTGCTTCGGCGTAGGTCACCACGCCGTCGTCCGCCAGACGCGCGGCGGAGGCGGGCTGCTTCATGATTTTGCCGCTTTCGCTGTTTAGCCGCGCGACGATTTCCCTCGGCGTGGCCGCCGGACCCAGCAGGCCGTACCAGCCGGTGACATCAAAGCCTTTGAGCCCCGATTCGGCAATCGTCGGCACCTGCGGCAGTATGGCTGTGCGCTGCGCGCCAGTGACGCCCAGCGCGCGCATTTTGCCGCTTTTCACGTGTGGCACGGCGTTGAGCATGTTGTTAAAAATGATCGGCACCTGGCCCGCCAATGTGTCGATGGTGGCGGGCGTGCCGCCCTTGTAGGGGATGTGCGTCATTTTCACGCCGGCCATCAGGTGAAACAGCTCGCCCGCGAGATGCGGCAGGCTCGCCGTGCCCGAGGATGCAAAATTCACCTGTCCCGGATTGGCCTTGGCTACCGCGATCAAATCCCGCACGCTGCGCGCGGGAAAACTCGGATGCGCCACCAGCAAATACGGCGAGCGCGCCGTCATCGCTATCGGCGCGAAATCGCGCTGCGGGTCGTAAGCTACTTTAGCGAACACGCTGGGGTTAATTGCAAACGTGGCTGCGGTCATCAACAGCGTGTGGCCGTCGGGCGCGGCTTTTGCCACCTGCTCGTTGCCGATCATGCCGCTGGCACCGGGCCGGTTATCGACGATGAACTGCTGGCCGAAGGCTTCGGTGAGACCGGGCGTCAGCAGTCGCGCGAGGATGTCGATCGGTCCGCCCGCCGGGTAGCCGACGATGATGCGCACCGGGCGCGTGGGATAACTTTGCGCCTGCACCGTTACGCTTGTCAGTACTGTGGACAGCAGTATGGCGTACCGATGTAAGTATTTGTTTTTATTGAGTATTTTGTGAGGCGTGCGAGTTGGCTCTAAGCGGCGATTATCTTGACACAATGTCCGTGGCAAATCTAACATGAATCATTCCGCACGAAATTCCCTCACTGGCAATCCGTTCGTAATCTTCTCCGCAATCTCACTGTAAAAAAAAGGACATCATGACTACATCCGTGGCGTTTATCGGCTTGGGCAATATGGGCAATCCGATGGCGATGAATCTGCTCAAAAAAGGCTATGCGCTGTCGGTGTTCGACACGAACCCGGCGGCTGCGGCCAATCTCATCGCAGCCGGTGCCAAGGGCGCGGCGTCGGCGGCGGAAGCCATCGCCAACGCGGACGTGGTGTTCACCAGCCTGCCGGGCACGCCCGAGGTGGAGCCGTTTTATCTGGCGGCTGGTGGTGCGATCGAAAAAGCCAAGATCGGTGCGACACTCATCGATTTGAGCAGTGTGCTGCCGTCGACGCCGCGCAAAATCGAAGCCGCCGCCAAGGCGCGCGGCCTGAAATTCCTCGAAGCACCGGTCAGCGGCGGCGTCACTGGCGCGCGCGCCGCCACGCTGGCGGTGATGACCGGCGGCGACGCCAACGTGCTGGAACCAGTGCTTCCGCTGCTGGAATCCATCGGCAAAAATATTTATCACGTCGGCCCGTCGGGTGCGGCCAATACCATCAAGGCGATCAACAATATGTTGTCCACGGTGAACGCCTGTGCCCTGATGGAAGGCCTGGTGGTCGGCCTGAAAGCCGGGCTGGATCTTAAAACCATGGCCGAAATCATCAAGAACAGCAGCGGCAACAGCAACGCGATTCCGCGTGTCGAGCGTGCGCTGATTCCGCGCGACTTTGAACCCGGCTTCAAGGTGGCGTTGATGAACAAGGATCTGAATACCTTTCACGCGATTGCGAAAGAGGTGCATGCGCCGGTGAGTTTTTCCAATATGGCGCAGCATTATCAGCAGTCGGCGCTGGCGGCAGGGCTGGGGGAAAAGGACACCAGCGTAATATTTACTTTGATCGAACAGCGGGCAGGGATTTCCGGCGGAAAAGCGTAGCGCGTGACAACACCGTCTAAATCCTCCACAATTAAGCATTGCATAACCATCAGGGAAGCGATATGAGCGAAATGCGTTTTGAGGCGCCCAAGACACTGGAGGCAGCGGTTGCGCTGTTATCCGGTGCGAGCGGCGTGGCACGAGTGCTGGCTGGCGGCACCGACTTGCTGATTCAGATGCGAGGCGGGCGGGTTGAACCGGAATTGCTGGTTGATATCAAGGGCATAGCAGAACTGCGTACGATTACCGCTGAAGGCGGCGGCTTTCGTTTGGGTGCGGCGGTTACCGCCATGGAAATGCACGAACACGCGGCGTTTTCCAAGGCGTGGCCGGGTTTGACCGAAGCCGCCATGCTGATCGGGTCGTATCAGATCAAGGGGCGTGCGACGGTGGGCGGTAATTTGTGTAACGCCTCGCCCGCAGCAGATAGCGTACCGGCGTTGATCGCCGCTGGCGCTACCGCCACCATCGTGGGGCCGAAGGGTCGGCGCGACGTGAAAGTTGAAGACATCGCCACCGGGCCGGGCAAAAATTCACTGGCCAAGGGCGAAATCATCGCGTCGTTTCTGCTGCCCGCGCGACCGGCGAACTCGGGTGATGCCTATCTGCGCTTTATACCGCGCACCGAAATGGATATCGCCGTGGTCGGCGCAGGCATCAGCCTGACGCTCGACGCGAAGGGTGTATGCACGCAAGCGCGCGTGGTCGTCGGCGCAGTGGCCGAGCGTGCGCTGCTGGTGCAACCCGCCGCGGATGCCTTGATCGGCAGCACGGTGGACGAAGCCGCGATTGCGCGCATGGGTGCTGCGGTCAGCGCGGCCTGTCGGCCCATCGACGACAAACGGGGTACCAAAGTCTATCGTATTAAAGTTTCAGGTGCGATGGCGCGGCGTGCCGCCGCCATTGCACTCGACCGTGCACGGAGGAAAAACTGATGGCCAAGCAGCATGTAACAACCACCATCAACGGCAACGCCGTTGAATTCTTGTGTGAATCGCGCCAGACCCTGCTGGACGTGCTGCGCGACGACTTGCATATGACCGGCACCAAAGAAGGATGCGGCACCGGCGACTGCGGTTCATGCACCGTCACCATCGACGGACGCATGATGTGTTCGTGCCTGTTCCTCGGTGCCGAGGCGCAGGGCAAAAAGATACAGACCATCGAAGGTATGGCCGCTGGCAGCAAGCTGCATGTGTTGCAGCGCAAGTTTCTGGAACACGCGGCTTTGCAATGTGGTATCTGCACGCCGGGCATGCTGATCGCAGCGAAGACGCTGCTCGATCACAACCCGAATCCGACGGAAGAACAAACGCGTTATTGGCTGGCGGGCAATCTGTGCCGCTGTACCGGGTATAACCCGATCATCGAGGCGGTGCTGGATGCCGCCAAGGAACTCAGGGGAGCTTAATCATGAGCGCAGTTGTAACCGAAAAGAAACTCAAGATCGTCGGCACCAGCCCGGATCGTCCGGACGGCGTACCCAAGCTTACCGGCACCGCGCAATACGGCGCTGACTACAACTTGCCGGGCATGCTGTGGGGCAAAATCCTGCGTTCGCCGCACGCGCATGCACGCATCAAGAAAATTGACGCCAGCAAGGCGCTCAAACTGCCGGGCGTCAAAGGCGTGATTACGTCGGCCGATTTGCCGGATCACAAATTTGAATATCTCGGC
This sequence comes from Bordetella parapertussis, assembly GCA_945865805.1. Classification (GTDB taxonomy): domain Bacteria; phylum Pseudomonadota; class Gammaproteobacteria; order Burkholderiales; family SG8-41; genus UBA5216. Next base: position 3,090 of record CAMBGJ010000018.1, on the reverse strand, counting down.
GCGGAGCGCGTGGCGCAGAATTTCTGGCACATGACGCGCAACATCATGGCGCGTGAAAAAGTGCTGTACGAAGGACACGCGCTGGCTGCGGTTGCCGCGACCACGCCGGCGATTGCCGCCGAGGCGCTGAAGCTGATCGAAGTCGATTACGAAGTGTTGCCGCATGTGATCGACGTCGAAGACGCGATGAAACCCGACGCCCCGTTGTTGTTCGAGGACATGATTACGCGCGGCATCGAGCCGCCGCCGGCCAAGCCGTCGAATATCTCCAAAAAAATCGAGTTTAAAATCGGCGATGTGGCGGCGGGTTTTGCCGCCGCCGAAGAAATCGTCGAAATGAGTTTCAAAACCGCGGCGGTGCATCAGGGCTACATCGAGCCGCACGCGTGTCTGGCGCGCGCCGATGCCGACGGGCAAGCCGAAGTCTGGTCGTCCAGCCAGGGTCATTTCGTGGTGCGCACCATGACGGCCAAGTTGCTCGGCATGAAAACCGGCGATCTGCGTTGCCATGCCGCTGAAATTGGCGGTGCGTTTGGCGGCAAGACGGTGGTGTATGTTGAACCGGTCGCGGTGGCGCTGTCGAAAAAGACCGGCCATCCGGTGAAAATCATGATGAGCCGTGAGGATGTGTTCAAGGCCACCGGGCCGACCTCCGGCGCGTCGATGACGATCAAGGTGGGTGTCACGCGCGACGGCAAGATCGTTGCCGCGTACGGCCTGTTCAAATATCAGGCCGGCGCATTCCCCGGCTCGCCGGTGATGAACGGCTGCATGTGCGGCTTTGCGCCGTACGACATCGCCAACGTGCAGACCGTGGGTTACGACGTGGTGTGCAACCGGCCGAAATCCGTGGCCTATCGCGCGCCGGGTTCGCCCATTTCCGCTTTCGCGGTGGAAAGCACGCTCGACATGGTGGCGAAGAAAATCGGTATGGATCCGATTCAATTCCGCCTGAAAAACATCGCCAAAATCGGCACGCCGACCGTGTGGGGCCCGAAGCATGGCCACGCCGGTTTTGCCGAAACGCTACAAGCCCTGCAAAAGCATCCCGCGTATACCGCGCCACTGGGCAAGAACCAGGGACGTGGCATGGCCGTCGGATACTGGTTCAACGGCGGCGGCGAATCCAGCTCCACGGTGAACGTCAACGAAGACGGCACAGTGGTGGTGGCGACGGGTAGCCCCGATATCGGTGGCTCGCGTGCCTCCACCGCGCAGATGGCGGCGGAAACGCTGGGCATCGCGTACGAAGCGGTGCGGCCGATCATCGCCGACACCAACTCGGTGGGCTACACGCAGGCCACCGGCGGTTCGCGCGTGACCTTCGCTACCGGCATGACGGTAATCAACGCCTGCAACCAGGTGATCGCAGAAATGTGCCAGCGCGCGGCGAAAATCTGGAAGATCGAAGCCGAGAACGTGATCTGGGAAGACGGCAGCGCACGGCCCGCAGGTAAACGCGCGGGTGAATTCCCGCCGTTGACGTTCCGTGAAATCGCCTCCAAGCGCACCGCCACCGGCGGCCCGATCGTGGCATCAGCGTCGATCAACGCCGAAGGGCAGGCACCCGGCTTCTGCGCGCAGTTCTGCGACGTGGAAGTGGATCCCGAAACCGGCTACGTCAAGATATTGCGCTTCGTGGCCGCGCAGGACGTCGGTCGCGCCATACACCCGAAATACTGCGAAGGCCAGATCACCGGCGGCGTGGTGCAGGGCATCGGCTGGGCGTTGAACGAGGAATATATTTACGACAAGAACGGCCACCTCGAGAACGCCGGCTTCCTCGACTATCGCATGCCGGTGGCGTCCGATCTGCCGATGATCGATGCAATCATCGTTGAAGTGCCGAACCCGAAGCACCCGTATGGCGTGAAAGGCGTGGCGGAAGCCAACATCGTTCCGCCGATGGCCGCGATTGCCAGCGCCATTCATGCGGCAACGGGTAAGCGCTTGACCGATTTGCCGATGTCGCCGCCGAAGGTGTTGGCTGCGTTGGATGCTTGATCGTAAGCGGTAGACGGTAAACGGTGATCAGTAAACAGTAAACAGTAGATGGTTGTAAGAAGGCCCATGCGATTGCATGGGCCTTTTTCATGGATGCCGCTGCCAGGGCTATTCGTCGTAACACCCATGCGTGGTCGCTGTGCGCCCACCATCGACCATGATATGTGAGCCGGTAACATATGCTGCTGCATCCGAGGCAAAAAACAGCACCACCGGTGCCACATCCTGCGGCGTGCCTTGTCGGCCCAACGGGGTGACGGCCACGCGGGATTGATCGACGGCATTCTCGGCGAAGGGACTTTTGCGCGGGCCGCTGGAGCAGATGCAATTCACGCGTATCTGATATTTGCCCAGATCGTGCGCCATCACGTGCGTGAGGGGCAGCAGGCCGCCCTTGCCTGCGGAGTACGCCGCAATCGCCGGATTGCCGAGTACCCCGTCGATGGAGCCGTGATGGATGATCGAACCGGCACCGGCTTTTTTCATCAGCGGTAAAAAAGCCTGCGAGCAGAGAAAGGCCGACGACAGATTGCGGCCGATCATGGTGGTCCAGGTTTCGTGGGTGGTTTGCTCAAATGTCTGGCGCACTGGATCACGCCCGGCGACATTGAACAGAATGTCCACTTTGGCGAGCGTTTTTGCGCAGGCATCTGCCACGGCCTGCACCTGTGTCGCGTCGCTCACATCGGCGTGGATGTAGGGCACTTCCACCTCTTCGATGCGCAGGGCGCGCGCGTCTTTCATACCAACGTTATCATCGATGCAAATCACCTGCGCGCCTTCGCGCGCGAACATCAACGCCGTGGCGTGGCCCAAGCCCCATGCGTCGCCCGCGATGACTGCTGTCTTGCCTTTGAATTTCATGGTGTCTCCCTTATAAAAATCAATCCGCACGTGCGCCGGATTCGCGTATCACGCGCCGCCAGCGTTGCAATTCGGCTAGGGAAACGCAGATTTAATCAATTTTTGAGAAACGTCGAAGCGCAGTGCGCATTTTTTGTTCACGGCATGCGCAATCGCCCGATATTTTCCCTCTTCACATCGATTTTTTAACGTATCTGCCTCTTTCGGTGCCTTATGCGGCGT